>NZ_JAHKKB010000009.1:0-3144 GCF_018829685.1 Haemophilus sp. SZY H68 | reverse complement strand
TTGAGGTTGTATAGTTAAGTGACTAAGCGTACAAGGTGGATGCCTTGGCAATCAGAGGCGAAGAAGGACGTGCTAATCTGCGAAAAGCTTGGATGAGTCGATAAGAGGCGTTTAATCCAAGATATCCGAATGGGGAAACCCAGTAGATGAAGAATCTACTATCACTTACTGAATCCATAGGTAAGTGAGGCAAACCGGGAGAACTGAAACATCTAAGTACCCCGAGGAAAAGAAATCAACCGAGATTTCGTTAGTAGCGGCGAGCGAAAGCGAAAGAGCCTGTTAATGATAGCAGCAGAGATAGAGGAATAAGCTGGGAAGCTTAGCGACACAGGGTGATAGCCCCGTACTCGACATCCAGGCTGTGGTACTAAGTTAACGAGAAGTAGGGCGGGACACGTGATATCCTGTTTGAAGATGGGGGGACCATCCTCCAAGGCTAAATACTCCTGATTGACCGATAGTGAACCAGTACTGTGAAGGAAAGGCGAAAAGAACCCCGGTGAGGGGAGTGAAATAGAACCTGAAACCTTGTACGTACAAGCAGTGGGAGCCTGAAAGGGTGACTGCGTACCTTTTGTATAATGGGTCAGCGACTTATATTTTGTAGCGAGGTTAACCGAATAGGGGAGCCGAAGGGAAACCGAGTCTTAACTGGGCGAATAGTTGCAAGGTATAGACCCGAAACCCGGTGATCTAGCCATGGGCAGGTTGAAGGTTGGGTAACACTAACTGGAGGACCGAACCGACTAATGTTGAAAAATTAGCGGATGACTTGTGGCTGGGGGTGAAAGGCCAATCAAACCGGGAGATAGCTGGTTCTCCCCGAAATCTATTTAGGTAGAGCCTTGAGCGGACACCTTTGGGGGTAGAGCACTGTTTCGGCTAGGGGTCCATCCCGGATTACCAACCCGATGCAAACTACGAATACCAAAGAGTGATACTCAGGAGACACACGGCGGGTGCTAACGTCCGTCGTGGAGAGGGAAACAACCCAGACCGCCAGCTAAGGTCCCAAAGTCTATATTAAGTGGGAAACGAAGTGGGAAGGCTTAGACAGCTAGGATGTTGGCTTAGAAGCAGCCATCATTTAAAGAAAGCGTAATAGCTCACTAGTCGAGTCGGCCTGCGCGGAAGATGTAACGGGGCTGAAATATAGCACCGAAGCTGCGGCATCAGACGTAAGTCTGTTGGGTAGGGGAGCGTTGTGTAAGCGGAAGAAGGTGTGTTGAGAAGCATGCTGGACGTATCACAAGTGCGAATGCTGACATAAGTAACGATAAAACGGGTGAAAAACCCGTTCGCCGGAAGACCAAGGGTTCCTGTCCAACGTTAATCGGGGCAGGGTGAGTCGGCCCCTAAGGCGAGGCTGAAGAGCGTAGTCGATGGGAAACAGGTTAATATTCCTGTACTTGGTAAAGCTGCGATGTGGGGACGGAGTAGGTTAGGTTATCGCACTGTTGGATATGTGCGTTTAAGTTGGTAGGTGGGAAGTTTAGGCAAATCCGGACTTCCTTAACACTGAGAGATGATGACGAGGCTCTACGGAGCTGAAGTAACCGATACCACACTTCCAGGAAAAGCCACTAAGCGAAAGGCTTTACTAAACCGTACTGAAAACCGACACAGGTGGTCAGGTAGAGAATACTCAGGCGCTTGAGAGAACTCGGGTGAAGGAACTAGGCAAAATAGCACCGTAACTTCGGGAGAAGGTGCGCCGGCGTAGATTGTAAGGGCTAGCCCCTGAAGGTTGAACCGGTCGAAGATACCAGCTGGCTGCAACTGTTTATTAAAAACACAGCACTCTGCAAACACGAAAGTGGACGTATAGGGTGTGATGCCTGCCCGGTGCTGGAAGGTTAATTGATGGTGTAATCGAAAGAGAAGCTCCTGATCGAAGCCCCAGTAAACGGCGGCCGTAACTATAACGGTCCTAAGGTAGCGAAATTCCTTGTCGGGTAAGTTCCGACCTGCACGAATGGCATAATGATGGCCAGGCTGTCTCCACCCGAGACTCAGTGAAATTGAAATCGCCGTGAAGATGCGGTGTACCCGCGGCTAGACGGAAAGACCCCGTGAACCTTTACTATAGCTTGACACTGAACATTGAATTTTGATGTGTAGGATAGGTGGGAGACTTAGAAGTAGTCACGCCAGTGATTATGGAGTCGTCCTTGAAATACCACCCTTTAACGTTTGATGTTCTAACGAAGATTGCGGAACGCGGTCTCGGACAGTGTCTGGTGGGTAGTTTGACTGGGGCGGTCTCCTCCCAAAGAGTAACGGAGGAGCACGAAGGTTTGCTAATCACGGTCGGACATCGTGAGGTTAGTGCAATGGTATAAGCAAGCTTAACTGCGAGACAGACAAGTCGAGCAGGTACGAAAGTAGGTCATAGTGATCCGGTGGTTCTGAATGGAAGGGCCATCGCTCAACGGATAAAAGGTACTCCGGGGATAACAGGCTGATACCGCCCAAGAGTTCATATCGACGGCGGTGTTTGGCACCTCGATGTCGGCTCATCACATCCTGGGGCTGAAGTAGGTCCCAAGGGTATGGCTGTTCGCCATTTAAAGTGGTACGCGAGCTGGGTTTAGAACGTCGTGAGACAGTTCGGTCCCTATCTGCCGTGGGCGTTGGAGAATTGGTTGGGGCTGCTCCTAGTACGAGAGGACCGGAGTGGACGCACCACTGGTGTTCCGGTTGTGTCGCCAGACGCATTGCCGGGTAGCTAAGTGCGGAAGAGATAAGTGCTGAAAGCATCTAAGCACGAAACTTGCCAAGAGATGAGTTCTCCCAGATTTAAAATCTGTAAGGGTTGTTTAAGACTAAGACGTAGATAGGTGCGGTGTGTAAGTGATGTGAGTCATTGAGCTAACGCATACTAATTGCCCGAGAGGCTTAACTATACAACGCTCAAGTGTTTTTGGAAAACAGAGTGAAAGAAAAAGAAATTAACTAAACGTTCAGCTTGTGGCCAATGAAGAACATAGATAGAAGTTAGAATAAAAGTTATCAAAGAATTATCCTGGCGGCGATAGTGCGGTGGAACCACCTGACACCATACCGAACTCAGAAGTGAAACGCTGTAATGCCGATGGTAGTGTGGGGCTTCCCCATGTGAGAGTAGGGCACCGCCAGGTT
>NZ_JAHKKB010000008.1:0-6889 GCF_018829685.1 Haemophilus sp. SZY H68 | reverse complement strand
ACAAGGTTGGGACAAGCACTTCCAGGCTAACACAGTCAGAAATCGAAACGTACTCTCAACAGTTCGCTTAGGCATGGAAGTTTTGCGGCATTCTGGCTACACAATAACAAGGGAAGACTCACTCGTGGCTGCAACCCTACTAGCTCAAAATTTATTCACACATGGTTACGCTTTGGGGAAATTATGAGGGGATCTCTCAGTGCTCAGCATGTTTGAGTGCTTTACTCGCCGCGGGTTGAGAAATATGTAAAACTTCAGCCGCACGCGTTAAGGAACCACAAGTCATTACAGCATAAAAGATATCGAGATGTCTTAATTTCATTCCATGTAGCCTACTGATTATTTATTTCTACGGACTATTCTAACGAATAAAGTATAAATAATCAGATATACTCGTCATAATTCAAATTTTGGTTTAGTTGTCACGAGAATTAATTCGTAAACGTGCAAGCTAAATAGATTGACTAGGGGAATATACGGGGTAAGAAAGCGGCTCGGCATACTGCCCTATAATAAATTGTTAGGAGAAGTACGCCGAGTAGTGTGTAGCTATTAGGTAAAGTATGTACCAATTTCAATAAATATTTTAATTAAGATACTGTTTGAAATATCAACAATAAAGGCACCGACCATAGGAACGACAAGGAAAGCTTTATGTGATGGTCCAAATGCTTTTGTGACTGTTTGCATATTCGCAATTGCTGTTGGTGTTGCTCCCATACCAAAGCCACAGTGACCCGCGCTGATCACGACAGCATCATAATCTTTGCCCATCATTTTGAAGGTGACAAAGCAGGCAAATAGCACCATGACAACAGTTTGTACAGCAATGATAATTAATACTGGCCCTGCCATGCTTGCCAATTGACCAAATTTTAATGACATTAACGCCATTGCCAAGAAAAGCGATAAAGCAACGCTACCTAATACATCGACGGTCGGCTCAAACACTTCGTGTTTAAATACATGAGTCAGTGTATTACGGATAATAATACCGACAAATAAACACCAGACAAAAGTAGGCAGTTGCAGAAAAGTATCTTTAAACAATGCACTGATATAGCCACCAACAACAATACAGATAATCAGCATTGAAATGGTTTCAATAACGTTATTTGCATTGATTTTTCTTTTGACGCTTGGTTGCTCAAAAGCTTCAACGATAGTGTCGCGCTCTTGCTCGGTTGTTTTAGGAATAGAGACCTTTTTCAAAAGATGACGGGCAACAGGGCCGCCAACTAAACCACCCAACACTAATCCAAGTGTTGCACAAGCCATCGCTAATTCAACGGCGCCTGTTACACCATATTTATCAGCGAGAATAGGGCCCCATGCTCCGGCATTACCATGACCACCTGTTAGAGTAATTGAACCTGCAATTAAGCCAATAAATGGACTTTCATTCATCATGACAGCCATACTCATGCCGACAGTATTTTGAATGGCGATTAGGATCGTTACTGCAATAGTTAATAGAACTAACGGCTTTCCTCCTTTAATCAGTCGAGAAAAGTCAGAACTTAGCCCGATAGAGGAAAAGAATGTGAGCATTAATAAACTTTGCAATGAAGCATCAAAAGTAAACGAATAACCTGATGTTTTATCAATAATTAACAGAACAATTGCAACAATAAAGCCACCAACGACGGCTTCTGGTATGTGGTTTTTTTGTAGGAACGGGGTAAATTTTACGACAAACATTCCTATGAGTAGCGCGATACATGCGACTAATAATGTATAACTGGCATCTAGGATCATTTTTTTACCTCTATTAGTTTACCAGAATTTTCACTATAACAATTTAACAATAGTGAAAAATGAAGTTACTTTGGTTAACTAATCTTTAACAATGAGTTTTATTAGGGTATCCATAACTTTTAGTTAATAGGGTCATAATTTTAGTGTGATCTTAATCATGAAATATTAAAAAGATTAAAATAACAACAATGGTATTTAATGATGGGTAAACCTAAATACCATGCGGGATCCGCACTATTTTCGGTGATAGCAAAAAATAAAAAAGTATAAATAATAAACAAAATTATAAGAGAAGGAGAACATGATAAGCGCAGGCCGAGCAATTTAAAGAAGTGTGATATACAACATAAAACAGCAGCATGACCTTTCTATATTTCGTTGCTTATCGAAGTGTTAATTTTCGGGTGGATTACTCTGTTTGTTGATTAATAACGGAGAAAAATATGATTGCTGTAATATTTGAGGTGCAAATACAACCCGACCAACAAACTCGCTATTTGACTTTAGCTGAGGAGTTAAGACCACTATTAAGTCATGTAGCTGGTTTTATTTCAATTGAACGTTTTCAAAGTCTAGCTACAGAAGGAAAAATGTTATCGCTATCTTGGTGGGAAAACGAATACGCAGTTCTGCAATGGAAAAATCATGTTTTACATGCGAAAGCTCAACAAGAAGGGCGAGAGTCAATATTTGATTTTTACAAAATTAGTATTGCTCATATTACTCGCGAATATTCATTTAAAAAGGACAAGGATAATGTTTGATGTTCACGTTGTTTTAGATAATCAAATAGGACAATTAGCATTACTAGGAAAAACATTAGGTAATAAAGGTATTGGATTGGAAGGGGGAGGGATATTTACGGTTGGTGATGAATGCCATGCTCATTTTCTTGTTGAACAAGGAAAGGAAGCTAAAATAGCGCTAGAGCAAGCTGGACTGTTAGTACTTGCGATCCGGACACCATTAATTCGTAAGTTAAAACAGGAAAAACCGGGGGAACTTGGCGAAATAGCACGAGTATTGGCGGAGAATAACATTAATATTTTAGTGCAATACAGTGACCATGCTAACCAACTGATATTAATAACGGACAATGATAGTATGGCTGCATCTGTTACGCTCCCTTGGGCAATAAAGTGAACTTGCGATGGCTAATTTAATACGAAAAGAGGTTACCTTTGAGTCCTCAATAGCCGCGATAGGGGCGGCTATGTCTGACATTTCACGAGTTAAAATACTCAGTGCTTTGATGGATGGGCGAGCTTGGACGGCCACTGAGCTAAGTTCTGTGGCGAATATATCAGCTTCAACGGCGAGCAGTCATTTATCTAAATTATTAGATTGCCAGCTAATCACAGTAGTAGCTCAAGGCAAGCATCGTTATTTTCGGCTAGCAGGAAAAGATATTGCTGAATTGATGGAAAGTATGATGGGGATCTCCTTAAACCATGGCGTACATGCCAAAGTTTCCACGCCAGTGCATTTACGAAAAGCACGTACTTGCTATGATCATTTAGCTGGCGAAGTTGCCGTTAAGATCTATGATTCCCTTTGTCAACAGCAATGGATCACTGAAAATGGTTCAATGATCACATTAAGTGGTATTCAATATTTTCATGAAATGGGAATTGACGTTCCTTCCAAACATTCACGTAAAATCTGTTGTGCGTGTTTAGATTGGAGTGAACGCCGTTTCCATTTAGGTGGGTACGTTGGAGCCGCATTATTTTCGCTTTATGAATCTAAAGGGTGGTTAACTCGACATCTTGGTTACCGTGAAGTTACCATCACGGAAAAAGGTTATGCTGCTTTTAAGACCCACTTTCACATTTAAGTTGTTTTTCTAATCCGCATATGATCAATTCAAGGCCGAATAAGAAGGCTGGCTCTGCACCTTGGTGATCAAATAATTCGATAGCTTGTCGTAATAATGGCGGCATACTATCAGTAGTAGGTGTTTCCCTTTCTTCTTTAGCGACTTGATGCTCTTGATCTTCCAATACGCAACCTAAAGTAAAATGCCCCACAGCGCTGAGTGCATATAATGCATTCTCTAGTGAAAAACCTTGTTGGCATAAAAAGGCTAATTGATTTTCGAGAGTTTCATACTGTTTTTCTGTAGGCCGTGTACCTAAATGTACTTTTGCTCCATCGCGATGACTTAGTAAAGCACATCTAAAACTTTTAGCGTTATTACGTAAAAAATCTTGCCAGCTTTCCCCTTCTAAAGGGCAAAAGTGAGTATGGTGCCTATCTAACATCTCAATGGCTAAGGCGTCGAGCAAAGCCCGCTTATTTTTTACATGCCAATACAATGTAGGCTGCTCTACACCTAGCTTCTGGGCGAGTTTACGGGTTGTTAAACCTTCGATTCCGACCTCATTAAGCAGCTCTAATGCGCTGTTAATCACTTTACTTTTATCTAATCTAGACATCATTAATTCCTAATTTTTGTTGACACTCTATCATTGATAGAGTTATTTTACCACTCCCTATCAGTGATAGAGAAAAGTGAAATGAATAGTTCGACAAAGATCGCATTGGTAATTACGTTACTCGATGCCATGGGGATTGGCCTTATCATGCCAGTCTTGCCAACGTTATTACGTGAATTTATTGCTTCGGAAGATATCGCTAACCACTTTGGCGTATTGCTTGCACTTTATGCGTTAATGCAGGTTATCTTTGCTCCTTGGCTTGGAAAAATGTCTGACCGATTTGGTCGGCGCCCAGTGCTGTTGTTGTCATTAATAGGCGCATCGCTGGATTACTTATTGCTGGCTTTTTCAAGTGCGCTTTGGATGCTGTATTTAGGCCGTTTGCTTTCAGGGATCACAGGAGCTACTGGGGCTGTCGCGGCATCGGTCATTGCCGATACCACCTCAGCTTCTCAACGCGTGAAGTGGTTCGGTTGGTTAGGGGCAAGTTTTGGGCTTGGTTTAATAGTGGGGCCTATTATTGGTGGTTTTGCAGGAGAGATTTCACCGCATAGTCCCTTTTTTATCGCTGCGTTGCTAAATATTGTCACTTTCCTTGTGGTTATGTTTTGGTTCCGTGAAACCAAAAATACACGTGATAATACAGATACCGAAGTAGGGGTTGAGACGCAATCGAATTCGGTATACATCACTTTATTTAAAACGATGCCCATTTTGTTGATTATTTATTTTTCAGCGCAATTGATAGGCCAAATTCCCGCAACGGTGTGGGTGCTATTTACCGAAAATCGTTTTGGATGGAATAGCATGATGGTTGGCTTTTCATTAGCGGGTCTTGGTCTTTTACACTCAGTATTCCAAGCCTTTGTGGCAGGAAGAATAGCCACTAAATGGGGCGAAAAAACGGCAGTACTGCTCGGATTTATTGCAGATAGTAGTGCATTTGCCTTTTTAGCGTTTATATCTGAAGGTTGGTTAGTTTTCCCTGTTTTAATTTTATTGGCTGGTGGTGGGATCGCTTTACCTGCATTACAGGGAGTGATGTCTATCCAAACAAAGAGTCATCAGCAAGGTGCTTTACAGGGATTATTGGTGAGCCTTACCAATGCAACCGGTGTTATTGGCCCATTACTGTTTGCTGTTATTTATAATCATTCACTACCAATTTGGGATGGCTGGATTTGGATTATTGGTTTAGCGTTTTACTGTATTATTATCCTGCTATCGATGACCTTCATGTTAACCCCTCAAGCTCAGGGGAGTAAACAGGAGACAAGTGCTTAGTTATTTCGTCACCAAATGATGTTATTCCGCGAAATATAATGACCCTCTTGATAACCCAAGAGGGCATTTTTTACGATAAAGAAGATTTAGCTTCAAATAAAACCTATCTATTTTATTTATCTTTCAAGCTCAATAAAAAGCCGCGGTAAATAGCAATAAATTGGCCTTTTTTATCGGCAAGCTCTTTTAGGTTTTTCGCATGTATTGCGATATGCATAAACCAGCCATTGAGTAAGTTTTTAAGCACATCATCATCATAAGCTTTAAGTTGGTTCTCTTGGATCAATTTGCTGACAATGGCGTTTACCTTACCAGTAATGTATTCAAGGCTAATTTTTTCAAGTTCATTCCAACCAATGATAGGCATCACTTCTTGGATAGGGATAAGGTTTTTATTATTATCAATAATATAATCAAGATAATGTTCAAATATACTTTCTAAGGCAGACCAACCATTTGTTAAATCAGTTTTTGTTGTGATGTAGGCATCAATCATAATTAATTGCTGCTTATAACAGGCACTGAGTAATTGTTTTTTATTTTTAAAGTGATGATAAAAGGCACCTTTGGTCACCAACGCTTTTCCCGAGATCTCATCTATTGAAACAGCTTGATAGCCTTTTTCAACAAACAATATTCGTGCTGAGTTAACCAGTGATTGATAGGTACTCTTAAAATTTTCTTGTTGATGATTTTTATTTTCCATGATAGATTTAAAATAACATACCGTCAGTATGTTTATGGTATCATGATGATGTGGTCGTGACAATCTTAAGAACATTTAGGTTATTTTATGTATATTGAACAGCATTCTCGCTATCAAAATAAAGCTAATAACATCCAATTAAGATATGATGATAAGCAGTTTCATACAACGGTTATCAAAGATGTTCTATTATGGATTGAACATAATTTAGATCAGTCTTTACTGCTTGATGATGTGGCGAATAAAGCGGGTTATACCAAGTGGTATTTTCAGCGGCTGTTCAAAAAAGTAACAGGGGTCACACTGGCTAGCTATATTCGTGCTCGTCGTTTGACGAAAGCGGCTGTTGAGTTGAGGTTGACGAAAAAAACTATCCTTGAGATCGCATTAAAATATCAATTTGATTCCCAACAATCTTTTACACGTCGATTTAAGTACATTTTTAAGGTTACACCAAGTTATTATCGGCGTAATAAATTATGGGAATTGGAGGCAATGCACTGAGAGATCCCCTCATAATTTCCCCAAAGCGTAACCATGTGTGAATAAATTTTGAGCTAGTAGGGTTGCAGCCACGAGTAAGTCTTCCCTTGTTATTGTGTAGCCAGAATGCCGCAAAACTTCCATGCCTAAGCGAACTGTTGAGAGTACGTTTCGATTTCTGACTGTGTTAGCCTGGAAGTGCTTGTCCCAACCTTGT
>NZ_JAHKKB010000007.1:0-29405 GCF_018829685.1 Haemophilus sp. SZY H68 | reverse complement strand
AAAGAATTATCCTGGCGGCGATAGTGCGGTGGAACCACCTGACACCATACCGAACTCAGAAGTGAAACGCTGTAATGCCGATGGTAGTGTGGGGCTTCCCCATGTGAGAGTAGGGCACCGCCAGGTTACTAAATACAAAGCTAAATAAAATAAGAAAAGAAGAACCCCAGTTGAATAACTGGGGTTTTTGTTTATGGATTTTAACTAACAACTATTATAAAAAATAGAATTAAAGATAATAAAGAGATATGGGGGCTTATATTTCGATCATTTACAAAAATCAGTATTATTGGATTTTTGATATACAAAACTTATGTATTCTTAATAATCTTTTAGATTTCTCTTGAGAGATAAATATTACTACTTTTCAGTTTAGATAATACTTCTAATTAGAGATTATTTTTAGTTCTAATTCAGATCTTTTGGAGACGTAGACTAGGTATTTGTTATTATTTTGATTTCTTTCACCAATATATCACCTATTTGTTTACGCCAACCTATGAGTAATTCCGGTAATTTATTGGATGAACATTCTTTTTTCCACACCCATTTTATTAATTCTTCTAATGTTCGTTTACTCGCTATGATTTCTGGTGATAGCCCTCCTGGAGTAAGTGCAGTAACTTGATCTTGTAGTGAACGAATTGTTTGTTTATAGCGAGGATCTTCAGAAATTCTAACTATTTTCTGTGGATAATGATTAGGAGATATCTGGCTAGCTTGGGCAAGGAGCTGAAGAATTTTTTTTCCATAGATTCGGATCTCATTATGAGTTAGACCCAGTTCAAGCATCTCAGCTATATTACGAGGATTGTACTTTGCCACTTTCCAAAGATGTTCTGATTTTACAATATAAGACAAGGCTAAATTTCGCTTTACAGCAATATTTTGTCGCCATGTTGCTAAAACTTTTAAGCGAGCTAATTCTAAAGGCTTCAGTTTCCATGCATTTGGAATATCCAAATAGGCTTTATTCGCATCTCGTTCTTTTAGTTTATATGTTTTGATAAGTGCGAGTTCACACTCTTCCTTTACAGCTTTTAACCAAGGCGTTTGGGAGAGTTCTTGTTGCAGAATGTGATATAGCGGAAGTAAATACCATACATCACCCGCCGCATACTGTAATTGTATTTTTGAAAGAGGACGTTTAATCCAATCAGTACGAGTTGCACCTTTATCTATTTTTATATTCAGATATTGTTGGACTAATTTTGCTAAACCTGCAGACATACCTAGTCCAAGGAAACGAGCCATAATTTGTGTATCTATCATGGGTGTAGGTAACTGATTAAATTCCTGCAAAAATACTAATAAATCTTCACTACAAGAATGTAATACTTTGAGAACGTGAGAATCAGAAAGTAGTTTGACAAAAGGTGAAAAATCAGTGATCAGAAGTGGATCAATTAAAGACACTCGTTTGCCATCATAAAGTTGGATTAATCCCAGTTTTGGGAAATAAGTTGATATACGTATAAATTCGGTGTCTAACGCAACTATATCCTGTTGTTGGGCCAAAAGGCAAATTTCTGAAAGCTCAGTATTAGTTGTAATAAGAGAAAAGTGCGGTAAATTTTGGCATTCTTTTATCATTGTCGTATTTCAACAGGGGGATTTAACAAGGAAATGGGATATTGCTATCCCATTTATTTAATGAACGGAACGTTTTGCGATTTCTTCATCTCGAAGTACGCGACGTAGAATTTTTCCTACATTCGTTTTGGGTAATTCATCACGGAATTCAATTTCTTTTGGAACTTTATAGCCTGTGAGATATTGTCGACAATGCTGGCGAATTTCATCACGTGTTAGACTATCATCTTTTTTTACTACAAAAATTTTGATAGTTTCACCTGATACTTCATGTGGTACCCCGATAGCAACAGCTTCTGAGACTTTATTATTAAGCATTACCACGTCTTCAATTTCATTTGGATATACGTTAAAGCCTGAGACTAGTATCATATCTTTTTTACGATCAACAATACGAAGGCTATAAGTTTCATCCATAATTACAATATCGCCAGTCGCCATCCAACCATCTTTTAAAACTTCACTTGTTGCCTCAGGGCGTTGCCAATAACCTTTCATGACTTGTTCGCCTTTTACCCATAATTCGCCAGGTTCCCCAATTTTGGCTTCGGTTCCATCATCTTGGATAATTTTAATGTCAGTATTTGGAACTGGTACGCCTATGGTGCCATTGTGTTTTACTACATTAATTGGGCAAGCAGCAATAAGCGGTGAACACTCTGTCATGCCGTAGCCTTCAATAATATTACAACCCGTTAGAGCATGCCAACGTGTTGCAACAGATTGTTGAATTGCCATTCCTCCACCTACAGAGAGTTTTAATGCTGAAAAATCCACCTCTTTGAAGTTTTCGTTATTCAATAAAGCATTAAATAACGTATTTACTCCTGTAATAGCTTCAAATTGATATTTTTTTAACTCTTTTACAAAACCATCAATATCACGTGGATTAGTGATTAAAATTGCGGTAACGCCTAATTCTAAAAATAATAAGCAATTTACGGTTAATGCAAAAACGTGATAGAGAGGTAAGGCTAAAATTGCAGAATGAGTACGCGTATGATCACCAATAAAGGGTTCTGCGATCCATTTAGCTTGGAAAACATTAGTAATAATATTTCCGTGCGTTAACATTGCCCCTTTAGCGACGCCAGTGGTACCTCCAGTATATTGTAGGAATGCCAGATCACCTCGAACAACATCGGGGCGTACATATTGACGATATTTTCCGATACTTAATACTTCTCGAAATGTTACTGCATGTGGCAACTTGTATTTAGGGACGAGCTTTTTGATGTATTTTACAACGAAATTGACGATTGTACGTTTACCGAAAGAGAGCTGATCCCCCATTCTTGTTAAAATGACATGTTTTACATTCGTGTTGAAGACAACTTTTTCTAAGGTTGAGGCAAAATTAGATACAACAATGATTGCCACCGCACCACTGTCTTGTAGTTGATGTTCTAATTCTCTTGGTGTGTAAAGTGGGTTAACATTTACTGCAATCAGACCGGCCCGTAAAATACCAAAAAGTGCAATAGGGTACTGCAATAAGTTTGGCATCATCAATGCTACACGATCGCCACGTTGAAGTTTAAATTCGTTTTGTAAATAGGCAGCAAAAGCACGACTACGCTCTTCTAATTTTCGGAATGTAAGTATTTGCCCCATATTGATATAAGCTGGACGGTCGGGGTGCTCACGTACGGCTTTATCAAACATATCCAGAATTGACTCATATTTTGATGTATCCAGAAATTTTTCAGAACCTTCTGGATAGTTTTGAAACCAAATTTTTTCCATTTTTTATCCTAGTTTATTGGAAAATTTCCAAGATTTTATCATTTAATTCAAATAATAGCGAATTTCGGGTTGGATATACCGAGGCTGGTATCGCCATCTCCAGAATCCCCAATCATCGTCCCAATCATCTTCAGGATAATAATAGTTTGTACTTAGCGCCCAAAGACGGTATTTATTTGGTTTAATAACAGGATAAGTATAATTAGCCTGTTCTATTTTACCTGGTTCTGAACCAATTAATTGTCCGCCAATTGTGATATAACGGTCCTTTAAATTTTCGGGATCTATAAAACCATCGAAATAAACGATAAAACGGCCATCAGATTGTGATTCTACGAAAGGTTTTCCAGATAAAGATGATACCGGTAAACTAAGTACTTCGATTTTAGTATGATGAGGTAAAATGGTAGTTTGTACAACTTTGCCGCCCAATCGGATATTTTTACAGTGGCAACTCAGATCTTGAGATGTAATTTCTTTATAGCTAGTAATAGAAAACTGTTCATTTTCTAATCCTCTTGGTGGAGTAATACAGCCTGTTAGACCTAAACAAAGTGCGGTCAAAAATATGCTTATTTTTCCTTTCATTTTCACTTTCACTTATCCTCCACGATGATGTTATTCGCGTCCAGGTAACTTTTTCCACGTGACTTCATTTCGTAAATAAATAGGCTCAATTTCTAACGCTGAAATAGTTTGTTGCTGTTTCCATGCCGTTTGAGCAAGGGGTAACATATATAAGGCATTTGGCAATTCAATTTCTGAACCGTTCAGATTTTTTTCTGTAAATTGTGGATAAGCCGCCCAACCTGTACCTACATAAAAAATATCGTTATTTTGAAGTTGAGAAATTGCTTGTTCAGGTGGGCAAACTTGCTCTGGTGTTATTTCTCTCCATTGAGAAACCGCTCCAAAATTAGTGTGAATATCTTCACATATAAGTTGTGAAAAATATACTTCCCCCATGCGCGCATCGATTGCGGCTGCAACTTTTTTTGCTTGATATAATTCAAATGCAGCCTGTGCCATTGCTGTTAAATTTGATATAGGAATAACTGGTAAATCAGCACCTAATGCTAAACCTTGTGCGATACCAGCCCCCACTCTTACACCTGTAAAACTACCAGGACCACGCCCAAAAGCCAGAGCATTAACTTGATTTAAATGCAAGCCTGAGTTTGCTAAGATTTTATCAATCATAGGAAGAATTCGTTTGGTGTGCGTGCGTTGCGCTAATTCATTTAAATGTGTTTTTTCACCGTTATATAGTAGTGCAACTGAGCAGGCTTCAGTAGAGGTATCTAATGCTAATAAAGTTAGCTTTGTCATTATTTTTTCTCATTTATTGATTTTGTAAGAATTGTATCACTTTATTGAGATCTCGGGTACGACTTGAGTTTGGCAAACTCTTTAAAAACGTTTCGCCATAATTTCTCATAACTAAACGATTATCACAAATAATCACTACGCCACGATCGCTTACACCTCGAATTAGACGCCCAACGCCTTGCTTTAGCGTAATCACGGCTTCTGGAATTTGAATATCATTGAATGGATCGCCTCCCTGTAGCTTGCAATCTTCAATACGTGCTTTTAATAAGGGGTCATCAGGTGCAGTAAACGGAAGTTTATCGATAATCACCAGGGAAAGTGCATCACCGCGAACATCGATTCCTTCCCAAAAACTAGATGTTGCAACAAGTACACTATGAGAGGTATCAGTGAATTGTTCCAATAATTTGCCTTTAGAGGTTTCTCCCTGTACTAAAATTGAAAGCCTACTTTTTTCACGAAAATATTCTGCTAATCCTCGCATCATTGTGTAAGAAGTGCAAAGTACAAAGCAGCGCCCTTTATTGGCTTCAATTACTGGCAGTAACATTTCACCTAATGATGTTAAAGTATGCGTTTTATTGGTAGTTGGCAAATAACGAGGAACACAAAGTAATGATTGTTCAGGATAATTAAATGGACTATGTAAAATCTTTTGTGTTGCATGTTCAATCCCTAATCGTTGACAAAAATGATTAAAGGTTCCACCTACTTCTAATGTTGCGGAAGTAAAAATCCATGCAGCCTCTTTGATCTTCAGTTGTTCTCCAAATTTGTCGGCCACGGTTAGCGGTGTAATATGTAAGCCGAATTGACGACCATTTCCCTCATACCAATAACAAAACCCCACAATATTAGTTTCGGTTAGGCGCTTTAATTGACTTTTTATTGATTCGACACGTTCAAAAATACTATCGAGTGTTTGTGAACGCCCTAATGTAAGCTTAATCACCTCGGAGAGAAAATTAATTTTTTCTTGTAATAAATCAAAGGCTTTTTTTACCGCACTTTGTTTATAAAATTCACGCCAATTTCCACGAGTATTATTTTCTTCACCTAATAAAAGACGAAAATCCTGTACAACTTTAAGTAATGTATCTGATGTGCTGCCAAGTTGCAGCATATCTTTTAGTTCGGTACGATAAACAATATTAATATCTTTGCATAAATCAAATAGCTGTCGAGAGGTGAGCGATTGCCCAAAATATTGACTGGCAATATCGGGCAATTGATGTGCTTCATCAAAAATAATCACTTCTGCATGAGGAATTAATTCCCCAAATCCAGTTTCTTTCACAGCCATATCAGCAAAAAACAAATGATGATTAATGACCACTAGATCCGCATTTAGTGCTTTTCTCCGAGCTGCTGCAACATAGCATTCGTTATAATTAGGACAATCCGCTCCTAAACAACTTTCAGTGGTACTAGTTAGCTGTGAAATGATAGGGCTGTCTTCGGCAAGTTCTATACATTCAGTAAAATCACCTGTTTTTGTGCTGTTATTCCACTTTCTAACTTTACTTAAATCCATTAAAACAGATTTATCACCAAGCACTCCTTGTGCAATAACTTGATCTAATCGTTCTAAACATAGATAGTTTGCTCTTCCTTTGAGTAAGGCTATTTTTCCTGTGAAATTAAGCGCTTTTTTGATAGCAGGAAGCTCTCGATTGAAAAGCTGATCTTGTAAATTTTTGGATCCGGTCGAAATAATGGTTTTTTTGTTAAATAGTAATACTGGTGCTAGATATGCCAAAGTTTTGCCCGTGCCTGTACCTGCTTCAATAACAAGAGAAGACTTATTATAAATGGTATCACCAACGGCTTGAGCCATGCTAAGTTGTTCTGCCCTTGGACTGAAGTCCTTTATATTTTGACTTAATTGTCCATTGAGAGAGAATATGTGAGAGAGTTGATCTTGATAATTCATTTATAGGAAAATTTTTTGGGTTAAGTCTAGCAAAATTTGATGTGATCGTATAGAAAAGACAGTCGAAATCATGAAAGATGAAATAATTAATTTATATTTATAAAACCGATATTTATTAAACCATATATACCTTGCTAATTTCCTATTTTCCATAGATAATAGGGAGTCTTTTTATGCTTAAAATTTATGCGAAAAATGACATGTTTGTTGGTGAAAATTCAATGCGGCAATTGGTGTAAGACGTTGATAACCAACATTTTTCTTAAAATAAATTAGCCGCTTGCAATGCGTGCGGAATATCGCGTTGTTTTATAAAGCAAACGTTTATGCTTAATAACGTTATTAATGCACCCAGCAACATACAGTCGTGAGATTGACTGGCGCGAGAAACACGAGGTCGATAACGAAGCAAAGTGCGGTTTATTTTGAGGTCTTTTAAAATATTTAATAAGAGAATTGGCAATGAAAAGAATGTTAATCAATGCGACTCAAAAAGAAGAGTTGCGTGTAGCGCTAGTTGACGGACAGCGCTTATTTGATCTGGATATTGAAAGCCCAGGACATGAGCAAAAAAAAGCGAATATCTACAAAGGGAAAATTACTCGCATTGAGCCAAGCTTAGAAGCGGCTTTTGTAGATTATGGTGCAGAACGTCATGGTTTTTTACCATTAAAAGAAATTGCTCGTGAATATTTCCCCGATGATTATGTTTTCCAGGGTCGTCCGAATATTCGCGATATCTTGAGCGAAGGCCAAGAAGTTATCGTTCAAGTTAATAAAGAAGAGCGCGGAAACAAAGGCGCTGCCTTAACAACTTTCGTTTCTCTTGCGGGCAGTTATTTGGTCATTATGCCAAATAATCCGCGTGCCGGTGGGATCTCTCGTCGTATTGAAGGGGATGAGCGCACTGAATTAAAAGAGGCATTAAGTTCATTAGATGTGCCTGAAGGCGTGGGGTTGATTGTTCGTACTGCAGGTGTGGGTAAATCTCCAGAAGAGTTGCAGTGGGATTTAAAAGTTTTACTTCACCATTGGGAAGCGATTAAACAAGCATCTCAAAATCGTCCAGCACCTTTCTTGATTCACCAAGAAAGTGATGTGATTGTACGTGCTATTCGTGATTATTTGCGCCGTGATATTGGTGAGATTCTTATTGATAGCCCGAAAGTGTTTGAAAAAGCAAAAGAGCATATCAAACTTGTTCGCCCAGATTTCATTAATCGTGTGAAACTTTATCAAGGCGAAGTGCCTCTTTTCAGCCACTATCAAATCGAATCTCAAATCGAGTCAGCATTCCAACGTGAAGTGCGTTTACCTTCTGGCGGTTCAATCGTTATTGATGTAACAGAAGCCCTGACTGCTATTGATATTAACTCTGCGCGTTCTACTCGCGGTGGAGATATTGAAGAAACAGCATTAAATACTAACCTTGAAGCAGCAGATGAAATTGCGCGTCAATTACGTTTGCGTGACTTAGGTGGTTTAGTTGTTATCGATTTCATTGATATGACGCCAGTTCGTCACCAACGAGAAGTGGAAAATCGTATTCGTGATGCAGTTCGTCAAGATCGTGCTCGTATTCAAATTAGTCGCATTTCTCGCTTCGGTTTGTTAGAAATGTCACGTCAGCGTTTAAGTCCTTCACTAGGTGAGTCTTCACATCACATTTGTCCTCGTTGTCAAGGAACAGGTAAAGTGCGTGATAACGAATCTCTTTCTTTGTCTATCTTGCGTTTAATCGAGGAAGAAGCATTAAAAGAAAACACCAAGCAAGTGCATACGATTGTGCCAGTACAAATTGCTTCTTATCTTCTTAACGAAAAACGTAAAGCGATAAGCAATATTGAAAAACGTCACAATGTAGATGTCATTGTTGCACCAAATGAAGCAATGGAAACACCGCATTTTAGTGTTTTCCGTTTACGCGATGGCGAAGAGGTGAATGAACTGAGTTATAATTTAGCGAAAATTCACTGTGAGAAAGATGAAAGTACCGAGGAATCTCTTGTTTCTCGTAATGTAGAAACAACAGTGGTTACTGAACAACCTGTGGTTGAAAGTGCGGCAGTGGCGCTTTCTATTTCTGAAGCAGCTCCGACTCCAGTTGAGCGTAAATCGAATGAACCGTCTTTGTTAGCGAAAATTATCGCGAAGATTAAAGGTTTGTTTGCTTCTGAATCCGAAGAAAATAAACCGAAAAATAACCGCACTTCGCGCAATTCTAATCGTAATCCACGCCGTTCACAGGAGCGTCGTACTTCTCGTCGACCACGTTCTGAAAATAACGAAACGGAAAGAACCGAAGAACAAGTTCGTAATATTCGTGAACGTAATCAACGCCGTCCTCGCCGTAACTTAGTGGAAGAAAGTATTGCTGAAAGTGTGGTAAATTCTACACCGGTTTTTGAGGCTCAGGATGAAAGAACTGAGCAAGTGGCACAACGCCGCCAACGTCGTGATTTACGTAAACGCGTGCGTGTTGAAGATAATGAGATGGCAGTTGAGCATAACGAAAATATTGTTGAAAAAATGACGGAAGTGGATGTTGTCGAAGTTCAGTCCGTTCAAAATGATGAAAAAACAGTTCGTCAAAACCAAGAACGTTCTGAACGTCAAGATCGTCAACGTCGTACTCCACGTCATTTACGTGCAGCGAATAATCAACGTCGTCGCCGTAATCAAGAGCCAAAATCGCCAATGCCATTATTTGCTGCAGTGGCTTCACCTGAATTGGCAAGTGGAAAAGCTTGGGTGGACTATTCAACAGTGAATGCGCAGAAAGAAAATAATTTCTTATCTGTGGATGAATTGCTTGAGCAAGAGAAAACTAAAAAAGGTTTTATCACGCCAGCAATGGGAATTGTTGTTGAAGAAAAATCTCTTGAAGTAAAACCAGCATTAGATTTTATTACTCAGCCAGCTAATGAATCTGTACAGAAAAAAGTACAAGAATCTCTAGAGCGTTTAAATTCTCATAAACCTCAAGAAACGGTTGAATTTATTGAGTCAACGATTACCCTAAATGAGCCTGAAACTGTAAATGAACCAGCCTTTGTTCGTACTTATGAGTTTAATGGGCGTTTAGGTAGCATTTCTTCAGTTGCTCATACAAAAGCAGAGATGACTTTGGCGAAAGCGAGTGATGAAATGCCTCAGCCATTCCCAATTATTGAATGGCAAGATTCTCGCTATTATTTTTACGGTAAAGGGGCGGCAGGGCATCATTGTGCGATTAGCCATGTATATTCTGAGCCTACCCGAGCAAAATCAGAGTAACCTAAAATAAAAATTAGAATTGGCGTGATTTTTATTACGTCAATTCTTTTTATTTTAGGGTTGCAGTAAAAATAATCACTTGATAAAAACGAGATGATTTTTGCTTGACGGTCTTTCTCAAAAAACGTATTATTCGTGTGCATTGAATCACGGAGGAATGGTCGAGTGGTTGAAGGCACCGGTCTTGAAAACCGGCGAGGGTTTACGCCCTCCTAGGGTTCGAATCCCTATTCCTCCGCCATCAAATTTTGATAAAAAACCTAAGTCACTGACTTAGGTTTTTTTATATTTATTCAAATTCATCTAACCATTTCAATAAGATAGCCTCAAGAATTGCTTCATTTGACTTATTCGGATCATCATCAAAATCCTCAAGTTCACAAATCCATTTATGTAAATCAGTAAAACGGACCGTTTTGGGATCTAAATCTGGATTACGATCGTAAAGTTCTTCTGCAATTAATTGAGCATCAGTCCATTTCATTAGTGAGCAGCCTCATTCGCATGGTTAATATTATATTTCGGAATTTCTACCACAAGATCTTCGTCTCCCACGACACATTGGCAAGATAAACGACTATCCATTTCTAATCCCCAAGCTTTATCCAGCATATCTTCTTCTTGATCACTCGTTTCATTTAGAGAGTCAAAACCTTCACGGATAATCACATGGCAGGTTGTACAAGCACAGGAGCCATCACAAGCATGATGAATTTCTACTCCTGCATTGTGTGCAACTTCTAATAAATTATCACCTGCCGCGGCATCAACAACCATACCTTCGGGACAAAATTCTTCATTAGGTAAAAAAATCACTTTTGGCATAACACTTTCCTCAAAATTATTTAATAATCTGACCGCACTTTTACGGTTTTTCAATATCTGACAAATTTTTGCCTGTCAAAGCTTTATTAATCGATGCATTCATTCGACGTGCTGCAAATTCTTGGGTAGCAGTATCCAAGGCTTTAATTCCTTGTGCAATTGCATCACGATCTGAACCTTTTTTTACATCCATTAATTGTTTTAACACACGTTCAATATGATGAAATTCTTCTGTGCTCAGCAATTCAGCCCCATCAGCTTGTAACGCAACAATCACGCTTTCAATTACACGATCCGCTTCTACTCGTTGCTCGGCTAATTCACGAGCTTGTAAATCCTCTTGCGCATTATCAAAAGAAGATTTAATCATTGCTGTCACTTCTTCATCTGTTAAACCATAGGAAGGTTTAATTTGAATTGATGCCTGCACTTTCGTCGATTTTTCCATTGCAGTTACACTTAATAAACCATCTGCATCGACTTGATAAGTCACTCGAATATGAGCGGCACCAGCTGCCATTGCAGGAATACCTCGTAGAGTAAAACGCCCCAAAGAACGACAATCATCTACCAGCTCACGTTCACCTTGTACGACATGAACAGTCATTGCTGTTTGGCCATCTTTGAAAGTAGTAAACTCTTGTGCACGAGCCACTGGAATTGTTGTGTTACGTGGAATAATTTTTTCCACTAATCCACCCATCGTCTCAATGCCTAAAGAAAGCGGTACGACATCAAGCAACAACATATCAGAGTCAGTTTTATTACCGACTAAAATATCAGCTTGAATTGCGGCACCAAGTGCCACAACTTTGTCTGGATCAATCGAAGTGAGTGGTGTTTTACCAAAAAACTCACCAACCTGTTCTCGTACGTATGGCACTCGAGTTGAACCACCAACCATCACCACCGCTTGCACTTCTTCAGATTCAACGTTAGCATCTTTCAAAGCTCGGCGACAAGTTAATAGTGAACGTTTTACCAGTGAATGAATCAACTCATTAAATTGTTCTCGTGAAATTTCTACTGAAAAATTTTGCCAAGAAATCACCGCACTTTTCTCAGTACTTAAAGCAATTTTGGCTTGGCTAGCAAGCGTTATCAGTTCGCGCTGTTGATTTGGGGTTTGTGGTTTTACTTGGGTTTGTTCAACGACCCACTCTGCTATTAAATGGTCAAAATCATCACCACCTAGCGCAGTATCACCACCCGTGGCTAGAACTTCAAAGACACCTTTTGATAAGCGTAAAATTGAAATATCAAATGTACCACCACCTAAATCATAAACTGCAATAATTCCTTCCTGCCCACTATCCAATCCATAAGCGACAGCGGCTGCAGTAGGTTCATTCAATAAACGTAGTATATTTAACCCAGCTAAACGCGCAGCATCTTTAGTACTTTGACGTTGAGCATCATCGAAATAAGCAGGAACCGTAATCACAACCCCAGAAAGCTCACCACCAAGGCGTTGTTCTGCAATGTGATTTAAGCGTGATAAAATATCTGAAGACACTTCAATTGGACTTTTAGGTCCCTGTGCCGTAACAATTAAAGGTAATCCATTTTCGCTCGCCACAAATTCATAAGGCAAACTAGGATAACGAGACTGAACATCAGCAAGGCTACGACCAATTAGGCGTTTTACCGAAATTATCGTATTTTTTGGATCAAGTGAGGCTTGTTCAAAGGCTTCTAAACCAACTTTTGTCTCTTCAACGCCATAATGAACAACTGATGGTAAAAGACTACGCTCTTGTTCATCATTAAGAATCACGGATTGCCCACTGCGAACAGATGCAACCAAAGAATTGGTTGTTCCCAAATCAATCCCAACGGCTAAACGATGTTGATGCGGTGCAGCAGCTTGTCCTGGTTCTGCAATTTGTAATAATGCCATATGCTATTTTTCTACTGGTTATGCGACGGAATACGCCAAATCAAATTTATTTTTTTCTGCAAAGCTTGCTTGATAATGTGTTTCAATATTGACTTCGTGTTTTTGACGTTCACCAATCGCTATTTTTCTATCTTGACTTAAGTCAGGCGTGAATACAAAAATTTGATTACCATCCAATTGTTTCACATCATCTTGCCATTTTTGCCAAAATAGACCTTGATAAAAAGCCTCTAAATCACCATTCAATGCCCAAGCTAAAAACTCTGTATAAGTAAAATTTAAATTATGCCAAGTGAGAGCTTTTGGTGAAAAGTAATAAATTTTGCCAAGATTATCGCCTAACGAACCACCATTTAATGCAAAGTAACCGCCGATCACATCATCTGCAACCAATAAATACTTTGGTTTTTCACTAGACTCATTAAAAGACTTACTAAAATTCCAATCCATCAATCCACGCGGTAATTTAAAACTTCCTGAACCTAAAATACGCAACCAACCATGATGAATTAAAATTCCACCTGTTTCATAAATCACCGCCCCCATTGGTGATGATGTTGGCATTTGCATGGTAAAAAGTTCGCGTTCTGCACTTGATTGATCTTTTTTAATGACATAACAATGATTATGTGCACTTTCAATCCATTGGGAAAGTATAGGCCAAGCAGAGTTTTCTGGAGATATTAGTTGTTCGAGAGTTTGCATAATATCAAGGGACATTGAGATATAGATCTATTACAGTTCAAAAAGGCGTTCTTCTACACGTTCAATTTCTTCAGAAAGCTTACGAGTAAAACGTAATTTATCACACAGTTGAGATGTTTTCGTCCATTGTTGGGATGTCAGACTCTCGGAAAGTGCGGTCAATAATGACTGAGTTTCTTGTTTAATTTCTTTCGTAAAAGCGTTTAATGCTTTTTCATCTTTCTGATGTTCAAATTCTTCTAGTTGTTCTCGCCACTGTAACTGTTGCATTAAAAACGCCACATCTTGCGTACTTTTTTGTTCAAGATCGATCTGTTCACCAGTATTAAGAGCAATGATAGCTTCTGCTCGCAAAATTGGGTCTTTTAACGTTTTTAAGGCATCATTCACTTCGGTGGATTTTTGCATCGCAACGCGTTGTTCTAACGCACTACTTGATACAAAATTATCTGGATGTAGGGCTTTTTGTAATTCTAAATAACGTGTATTTAGCGCCTTCTCATCTAACTGAAAATCAACGGGTAAATCAAAAATTTGAAAAGGGTTTAACATCAGATTATTACCTTAAACATGGAAACTTTCACCACAGCCACAAGATTCTTTTACATTTGGATTATTGTATTTGAAGCCTTCATTTAAGCCTTCTTTCACATAATCCAACTCAATACCATTGAGATAAACTAAGCTTTTTGGATCGACAATAATATTCACACCATGTTGTTCAAAAACTTGATCTTCTTCATTTAAGACATCAACAAACTCAAGCACATAAGCTAAGCCAGAACAGCCTGATGTTTTCACTCCTAAACGCAAACCAATACCTTTGCCACGATTATCCAAAAAAGCTTTCACTCGTTGAGCGGCTTTTTCTGTTAATGTAATACTCATATATCCCCCAAAACCACTAAAAGTGCGGTCAAAACCGACCGCACTTTTTCATATTATTCGCCTTTTTTGGATTTGTAATCAGCAATTGCCGCTTTAATTGCATCTTCCGCCAAAATGGAACAGTGTACTTTCACTGGTGGCAATTCTAACTCTTCTGCAATTTGGCTATTTTTGATAGCGCCGGCTTCTTCTAAAGATTTACCTTTCACCCACTCTGTAATTAATGAGCTCGATGCAATAGCAGAACCACAACCATAAGTCTTGAATTTTGCATCTTCAATAATGCCGTTATCATTAACTTTAATTTGTAACTGCATTACATCACCACAAGCTGGCGCACCCACCATGCCAGTACCAACATTGCTATCTTTTTTATCCATAGAACCCACATTGCGCGGATTTTCATAATGATCGATTACTTTTTCGCTATAAGCCATTTTAACTTTCCTTTTTTAAATCCTTGAGAAACGCCATTTAATAATAGCAGTTAAATCCTAGTGAGCTGACCACTCAATCGTACTAAGGTCAATACCTTCTTTAAACATATCCCATAATGGCGATAATGCACGAAGTTTTTCCACCGCACCTTTTACTAAATTAATGGTGTAATCAATTTCTTCTTCAGTAGTATAACGACCGAGTGTAAAACGAATTGAACTGTGTGCCAATTCATCATTTAAACCAAGTGCGCGCAATACATAAGATGGCTCTAGGCTAGCTGATGTACAAGCAGAACCAGAAGATACAGCAATATCACGCAACGCCATCATTAAAGATTCACCTTCAACGTAGTTAAAGCTAATATTTAAATTACTATCTAAACGGTGCTCCATTGAGCCATTTACGTAGGTTTCTTCAATATTTTTTAAGCCATTATATAAACGATCACGAAGAGCTTTTAAACGTGGCATTTCTGATGCCATTTCTTCTTTTGCAATTCGATAAGCCTCGCCCATTCCCACGATTTGGTGGACAGGTAATGTACCTGAACGCATTCCACGCTCATGACCACCGCCATGAATAATCGCTTCTAAACGGATACGTGGTTTACGACGAACGTATAACGCACCAATACCTTTAGGCCCATAAAGTTTATGGCTAGACATAGATAATAAATCAACTGGCAGCTCTTCCAAGTTAATCGCAACTTTACCCACACTTTGAGTTGCATCAACGTGGAAAATCGTTTTATTTGCACGACAAAGCTCACCAATAGCTTTAATATCTTGCAACACACCAATTTCATTATTGGCATGCATAATTGAAACTAAAATAGTATCAGGGCGAAGTGCGGCTTTAAATTTTTCTAAATCAATTAAACCATCAGACTCGGGGGATAAATAAGTCACTTCAAAACCTTCACGTTCTAATTGACGACAAGTATCTAATACGGCTTTATGCTCGGTTTTGCAAGTGATGATATGCTTACCTTTAGTTTGGTAAAAATGCGCAGCACCTTTAATTGCAAGGTTATCTGATTCTGTCGCACCAGAAGTAAACACAATTTCACGAGAATCGGCACCAATAAGATCCGCAATTTGATTACGAGCTACATCAACCGCTTCTTCGGCTTGCCAACCAAATTTATGCGAGCGAGAAGCTGGGTTACCGAATGTACCGTCAATGGTTAAAAATTCCATCATTTTCTTCGCAACACGCTCGTCCACAGGACAAGTTGCTGCATAATCTAAATAAATAGGTAATTTCATTTTTCACTCCTAAATCATTCTAAATTTGACCGCATTTTTAATGCATTTTGCACTGTACGGACTACTTTCCTTTATTGATTAACAATTAATAAATTCTCAAAATCGCTATGAGTTTGGCGTTTTGACTCACGTTTACTCACCAATTCAGCCAAAGTAATTTCATTGAGAAAACTTTCAATGCGATTACTCAGATCTTCCCACAATGTATGAGTTAAACATTCTACGCCATTTTGACAATTTCCACGACCAAGACATTTTGTTACATGAATATTTTCATTTACCGCTGAAATAATCATTCCCACTGAAATTTGATCGCTTGGTAAACCTAGCTGATATCCACCACCAGGTCCACGAACACTTTTTACTAATCCATCACGGCGTAATTTAGCAAAAAGTTGTTCTAAATAAGATAACGAAATATGTTGACGTTCAGAAATATCTGCAAGGCTCACAGGACCTTTTTCTGCATTTAAAGCGATATCTAAAACCGCAGTGACTGCATAACGACCTTTCGATGTAAGTTTCATAAAGTGTTCCTAAAAAGTGATGTTGCAATATTTACATATCCTACTAAATCAGTCAATTAATCTAAATCAAGATCAATCCGTTTTTCGACCGCACTTAGCATGCCATTTAAAATATTTAATTCATTTTTTTCAAGTTGAGCGCGATAATATAAACGCTTTAATTTATGCATAACACCTTGATTTTGAATGAATCCGAGTGACTGATATACACGCTCAGTATGCTCAAAAAAATAAGCGAGTTGTTCTGCGGTTGGATAGTTTTGTTCTATTAAAGAAAGTGAATTTTCCTTCTTATCTTGAGCTAAAAATGCCATGCGCAATTCATAGCTTACCAACTGTACCGCCATTGCTAAATTTAAAGAAGAATAATCAGGATTAGCCGGAATATTTAAATGGTAATGACATTTCAACAATTCTTCATTCGTTAATCCAATACGTTCACGACCAAACACAATAGCTATCTTGCCTTCATGCGCTACAACTTTCCCCGCGCATTCTCGAGGCTCGATCAATGTACTTTGTAAATGACGTAAACGAGCACTTGTACCAATCACTAAAGAGCAATCATCGACGGCTTCATCAAAACTATCGACAACCCTAGCATTTTTTACAATATCTTCTGCGCCAGCTGAAAGAGCATAAGATTGTTCATCAACAGATTTTGGTGAAACAAGACAAAGCTGGGCCAATCCCATTGTTTTCATTGCTCTAGCAGCAGAACCAATATTACCGCTATGCGAAGTCTCAATTAAAACAATACGAATATTTTCCAACATAATGATGCCCGACTAAAATTTAAGGGTATTCTACCACAATAACCGCTAAAAATAGTCAAGAATTTAAGCAAATTAAAGAAATTTAAAATATTAGAGATGAATAATAAAAATAAGAATGGTGGGTTGTGAGAGGATCGAACTCTCGACCGACGGATTAAGAGTCCGCTGCTCTACCAACTGAGCTAACAACCCAACTGGACAACTAAATCAGAGAGTGGTGGGTCGTGAAGGATTCGAACCTTCGACCAACGGATTAAAAGTCCGCTGCTCTACCGACTGAGCTAACGACCCATAAATTGATTTTAAATATTTTTAAAATCTTCAGATTTGGTTTTAAATGGTGCCCGAAGCCAGACTTGAACTGGCACGCCTCGAAAGGCGAGGGATTTTAAATCCCTTGTGTCTACCGATTCCACCACTCGGGCAAATTGGAGCGGGAAACGAGGCTCGAACTCGCGACCCCGACCTTGGCAAGGTCGTGCTCTACCAACTGAGCTATTCCCGCATTTATCGCTAATCAGCATTGCTGCTTGACAACGGGGCGTATTTTACGGTTTTATAGTCTTGTGTCAAATGAAAAAATAAAAAAAAGCTTTGTTTGATTAAAAATAAGACAAAATAATAAAAGTACGGTAGAAAATATTGCACTTTATCCAAAATTAGAGTTTTAGGTCATCTAGTAGGCTACCTTTTGCTGCCTGTAAATATTGGATCATTGACCATACTGTTAAAATGGCTGCGATGTAAAGCAAGATTATAGCGGCAATTTCCATATAATTATTGTAACGCCATAATAATCCGCCTAGGGCTAACATTTGTGCGGTTGTTTTCCATTTTCCCCACCAAGAGACAGCGACTTTACTACGCTCTCCGAGTTCAGCCATCCATTCACGTAATGCGGAAATAATAATTTCGCGAGAAATCATAATAATGGCAGGAATCGTAATCCAAAGAGAGTGTTGATATTCAACGATGAGAACCAAGGCGGCGACAACCATTACTTTATCTGCAACAGGATCTAAAAAAGCGCCAAATCTTGTAGTTTGTTTCCATTTACGAGCCAAATAACCATCAAGCCAATCAGTAACACCGGCAATAAAGAATATGAATGTAGTAATAAAAGGGGAGGATTCGATAGGTAAATAAAATGCAATCACGAAAAACGGAATCAGGATTACGCGAAATATCGTTAGGAAAACAGGAATATTAAATTTCATAGAAATGAACCGCTCTTGGTGTTAGAGATACACCTATTCTAAAGTATCTAAGAATATAAAAAAAGCCACATTATGTGGCTTTCTTGTAAATAATTACGGATTAAAGTTTATCAGCGTTTTGTTTTAAGTATTTTGCAACGCCTTCAGGGTTATCTTTCATCCCTTCTTTACCTTTTTCCCATTGAGCAGGGCAAACTTCACCGTGATCTTCGTGGAATTGTAATGCGTCAACCATACGTAACATTTCATCGATGTTACGACCTAATGGAAGATCGTTTACTACTTGGTGACGAACAACCCCATTTTTGTCGATTAAGAATGAAGCGCGTAATGCAACGCCCGCTTCTGGATGTTCAATACCGTATGCTTGAGCGATTTCGTGTTTTACATCCGCTGCTAATGCATATTTAACTTGGCCGATACCACCATTTTCAGTTGGGGTGTTACGCCATGCATTGTGAGTGAATTGAGAGTCGATAGAAACACCAACTACTTCTACGCCACGTTTTTTGAATTCTTCATAACGGTGGTCAAATGCGATTAACTCAGAAGGGCAAACAAAGGTAAAGTCTAATGGGTAGAAAAAGATTACTGCAGCTTTTCCAGCAATGTGTTTTTTAAAGTTGAAGTTATCAACGATTTCGCCATTGCCTAATACAGCAGATGAAGTAAAATCTGGTGCTTGACGGGTTACTAATACCATAGTCATAATTCCTATATAAAGTTAAGTTGAAGTTTTGCCACACAAAATAGCGGCGCGATTCTATTTGAAACGCCGACATTTTTATACTCGATTTTATCTATTAAAGCAATTAATCTTATCTAAAATAAGGTGGAAATATGCAACAACATAATCTATCAACAACATTTGTCCATGCAGGGCGTAAAAAACGCTTTTCACAAGGATCTGTAAACCCCGTTTTACAGCGAGCTTCTTCATTAGTATTTGACAGTATTGAAGATAAAAAACACGCTACTCAACATAGAGCAAAAGGCGAATTATTTTATGGTCGAAGAGGGACGCTAACACATTTTGCGTTACAAGATTTAATGTGTGAAATGGAGGGGGGCGCAGGCTGTTATCTTTATCCTTGTGGTGCAGCAGCAGTAACTAATTCGATTCTTTCTTTTGTAAAAACTGGCGATCATGTATTAATGAGCGGTGCAGCCTACGAGCCAACCCAAGATTTCTGTAATATTGTGCTGAAAAAAATGCAGATCGATACAACTTATTACGATCCTCTTATTGGTGCTGATATTGCAACGCTTATTCAACCGAATACAAAAGTACTTTTCTTGGAAGCACCGAGTTCTATCACAATGGAAATTCCAGATATTCCGACTATTGTGAAGGCTGCAAGAAAGGTGAACCCTAATATTGTGATTATGATTGATAATACTTGGTCGGCAGGTGTTTTATTTAAAGCGTTAGAGCATGACATTGATATTTCTATTCAAGCGGGTACGAAATATTTAGTGGGTCATTCAGATATTATGATTGGTACTGCCGTTGCAAATGCGCGAACTTGGGATCAACTTAGAGAACATTCCTATTTAATGGGGCAGATGGTGGATGCGGATTCTGCTTATACGACCGCTCGTGGTATTCGTACATTGGGTGTACGATTAAAACAACATCAGGAAAGTAGTATTAAAGTAGCAAAATGGTTGAGTGAGCAACCAGAAGTAAAAACTGTGTACCATCCAGCCTTACCAAGTTGCCCTGGTCATGAATTCTTTTTACGAGACTTTAGTGGTAGCAGCGGTTTATTTTCTTTTGAATTAACTAAGAGATTGACATCGGAACAAGTCTCAAATTTCATGGATCATTTTCAACTTTTCACTATGGCTTATTCATGGGGAGGATTTGAGTCTCTAATTCTTTGTAATCAACCAGAAGAAATTGCACATATTCGTCCAAATATTAAACGTAACCTTACAGGTTCGTTAATTCGTGTGCATATTGGCTTTGAAGATGTAGATGAATTGATTGCAGATTTAAAAGCTGGATTTGAGCGAATTGCCTAAAAGTGCGGATAAAAAAATGCCTGTTTTACACAGGCATTTTTATAGAATTATTTTTGTTCTGACACTAAGCCAACTTTCGAACCGTCAGCAAAATGTACTGAAGTCCCGATAATGTCTACTTGGATATTTTTCCCTTGTTGCAAATGTGGGCGAATTTGAGAAAGCACAGCTTCCTCAGTTGTTGATAATGTTACTGTTTCGCTAGCTTTTGGTGCAATTGTTTTTCCAAATTGTAATGCTGGAAGGTTTGCTACATAGAATGCTTGGTTATTTTCTTTATAAACAGTTAACCATTGCGCTTCTAAAATAGCTTTATCGCTTAAGTTTGTAATTTCATAAGTGATAGAAAACGATTTTAAATCATCTGTTACAGAAACATTTGTTACTTTTACATTCGCAACTTTTAGGAACTCTGCATTTGCTTGAGTGACTAAATCATCCGTTTTTACTTGAGGTTGTTGTACTGCTTGTTGAGCCGGTTGAGTAGTTTCTGTTGCTGTAGGTTTTTCTGCTACTTTTTCTTCTTTATCGTTACAAGCGGTTAATACAATTGAAGCTGCGATGATACTTGCGAAAAGAAATGATTTATTAAATTTCATTGTAAATTCCTTCATTATATTTTGTTAGTTAAGTTGTACTCGTTTTTTAAGGGCTCAATTATAGCCCATGTGAGCCTTTATGACAGTCTTTTATTTTGAAAGTTCATAGAAGTTGTTTTATTATACTTTCCATTTTCCTTGGTAAGTAGAGAAGTACAATGAAACATATTCATATCTTAGGTATTTGTGGCACCTTTATGGGCGGCGTGGCGATGATTGCTAAACAAATGGGTTATCAGGTGACGGGTTCCGATACTAATGTTTACCCTCCAATGAGCACTTTTTTAGAAGAGCAAGGTATTGAGATTATTCCAAATTATGATGTTGCACAATTACAACCTGCACCTGACATGGTAATCGTTGGTAATGCGATGAAACGCGGTAATCCTTGCGTAGAATATGTGTTGGAAAATAATTTGAAATACACATCTGGCCCTCAATGGTTACATGATCATTTATTACGCGATCGTTGGGTATTGGCAGTTTCTGGTACGCATGGAAAGACAACCACAACAGGCATGCTAACGTGGATCTTAGAACAAAATGGCTTAAAACCAGGCTTTTTAATTGGCGGAATTGCCGGTAATTTTGGCATTTCAGCTCGTTTAGGAGACAGCCCTTATTTTGTTATTGAGGCTGATGAATATGATACAGCTTTCTTTGATAAACGTTCGAAATTTGTCCATTACAATCCGCGTACACTTATCGTAAATAACATTAGTTTTGACCATGCAGATATTTTTGATGATCTCAAAGCGATCCAACGCCAATTTCATCATATGATTCGAACTATTCCGGCAAGTGGCTTGGTATTAAGTTCGGCGAGTGAACAAAGTGCAAAAGAAACGCTGGCATTGGGATGTTGGTCGCAGCAACAATTTTTAGGCAAAGATAGTGAGTGGTTTGCTGAGCGTATTACAAATGATGCCTCACATTTTGCGGTTTTCCATCATGGTGAAAAAGTGGCCGAAGTAAAGTGGAATGTAGTCGGACAACATAATATGCATAATGCTTTAATGGCAATAGCGGCTGCTCATCATGCGGGCGTGTCTATTGAAGATGCATGTAAAGCATTGGGATCTTTTGTAAATGCTAAACGTCGTTTAGAAGTAAAAGGCGAAGTTAATGGCATCACCGTTTATGATGATTTTGCTCATCATCCAGAAGCTATTCTCGCTACGCTAACCGCTTTACGAGATAAAGTAGGGGGAGGCGTGCGAATTCTTGCAGTGCTTGAACCTCGTTCTAACACAATGAAAATGGGCGTTCATAAAGATGAAATTGCGCCTGCACTTGGTCGAGCTGATGAAGTGTTTATGCTTCAACCAGAAGAGCTTCCTTGGGAAGTGGCAGATATTGCAAACCAATGTGTACAACCTGCCTATTGGAATGCAAATTTAGATCGATTAGTCGATATGATTGTCGCTGAGGCCCAACCTACAGATCATATTTTGGTGATGTCTAACGGCAGTTTTGGTGGCATTCATCAAAAAATTCTTGATAAGCTTAAACAGAAATAATAAAAGTGCGGTTAATTTAGAAAATGTTTTTAAGTTGACCGCACTTTTTATTGAGTTAATGTAACATTTATTTTTAATTTGTAATTTATAAAAGGAATCTTTGTAGAATGGCTGATCCACATATTAAATCACCGATGGATTTTTTAGATAATCTGACCGTCATTATTTATCGCTCTGGCTTTGTGATAGCGGCGTTGGCTATTCTTGCCATGAGTTGGTATCCAGATTTAACGCTTACATTTATACTAATTGCGGCAACTTGCTGTGCTTCTTCATTACATATTTATCTCAAATCCTTCCGATTGCTTTTTCAATTTGCTACTTGGATAGGATTACTTTTTTATATTAATCATTATCCCGCTTTGGCCCTTGGCGGTGCGTTACTTACTTTAGGTGGTTTGTGTTTTAAAGAATATTTTTGTTTCCGCGTACCTTTTTTAAATTTACAGCCGATATTTGTGGCTTGCTTGTGGTTTTCATGGGTGTTAAATAATCTTATCGCATTACGCATTTTTTCTATTATTTCTGGCGTATTACTTTTAGTTTTAGCGATACAAAAATGGCGAATGCCTTTGCATTTTGATATTGGAGATAAAACAAAATATCAAATTTAGAAAAGAAAATGACCGCACTTTTATGTGCGGTCATTGTTTTTAGAATGGTTTATTTAGCTAAGCATTCCATGTAACTATCTGCAGTAGATTGTAAGAATGTTGCATAAGAATTTTTGCCTAAAGTGACTTTATCGCCAATTGGGTCGAGTTGCCCTACATTGACTTTAGTATTTTGAGCTAAAGATTCAATCACTTTTGGCGTAAATTGTGGTTCTGCGAATAAGCAATTTACTTTATGTTCTGCGATTTCTTCTTTAATGTGCGCTAAAGTTTTTGCACCTGGTGCAACTAATGGATTGATGGTGAAGTAACCGGTTTGTTTTAAACCATAAGCATCGTTGAAATAACCATAAGCATCGTGGAAAACGTAGAAACCTTTATCTTTAACATTCGCAAGTTGTGCTGTGATTTTTTCACCTTGTTCTGCCAAAGTGCGGTTAAAATCTGAAAGATTTTGTGCAATTAAATCTTTTTTATCTGGGAATTGTGCAGTTAATTTATCCGCTACTTTTTGTGCAACAATTTTGCTGATCGCTGGAGAATACCAAACGTGCCAGTTTGTTGTTAAACCTTCGTCATGATCATGGTGATCGTGATCATGGTCGTGGTGTTCATGCTCGTGCTTATGATCATGGTCGTGTTCATGTTCGTGATCGTGTTTATGTTCGTGTTTGTGCTCATGTTCATGTTTATGATCGTGATCGCCATCTTCATGGAAATGCTCGTGGTGAGCTTGACTTAATAAAGGTTCTACATCAGCAAGATCTGCAATGGTAATCACTTTTTTACGTTCAATTTGGGTAATTGGTTTGTCTAAAAATGAATCAACATCTTCACCAATCCATACAACTAAATCTGCAGATTTTACTTTTTGAATATCAGATAATTTCAAATTGTAGTCATGCGGAGAGGCTCCTGCAGGAACAAGGACTTGTGTACCGGTTACGCCATCAGCAATAGATGAAACAATAAAACCTAAAGGTTTTACTGATGCCAATATATCGGCATTCGCCATCATTGGCGCACTTAAAAGTGTGGCAGAAACGGCGCTAATTTTTAAAAGTTTTTTCATATTTCTGTTTCCTTACTTGTTAGTAATAATTCTCAAAGGGAAAAAGACTACGCCTTTTTATATAAATTGCAACGATTTTATAGAGAACCTGAGGGAAAATTTTTCATTTTTAAAGTAAATAGGTTTCATTCGATAAAAAATGCACATTTATGGCCAATGTGCATTTTCAAGAGGAGATTAAGATTTTTTCTTTAGTAATTTATCTATTACACGAGAAACAGCAAAAAAACCAAAGGTTGCCGTAATCATCGTGGCTGCGCCAAATCCGTTTGCGCAATTCATTGTGGCAGAAATTGCACAACCTTCAGTCATTTGTGGGAATATTAGAGGTTGTGTTGAAAATACCGCATCGATACTAAATTTGCGTTTTGGATTTTGGCTAAAATTGTAATCCTTGCGCAAATCCGATCGCACTTTGGCTAGGAGTGGATCTTGAATAGTTTTACTAAGATCGGCAATTTGAATTTGGGTTGGATCAGTTTGACCACCTGCACCACCAATAGTAATCACATTAATTTTGTTACGTTTACAATAAGCAATCAGCGATGCTTTAGTTTTCACATTGTCAATGGCATCAATGACATAGTCATAGCCTCGATTGAGGTAATCCGATTGATTCTCTGGCGAGATAAAATCATCAATAATATTGATGGTACATTCTGGGTTAATTAATTTTACTCGCTCTGACATGACTTCAGTTTTTAATTTGCCGATTGTGCCGCTCATTGCAGGAAGTTGGCGATTTATATTCGTGACGCAAATATCATCCATATCAATTAATGTGAGTTCACCAACGCCTGAACGTGCTAAGGCCTCTACGACCCAAGAGCCTACGCCTCCAATACCTATTACGCAAATATGGGCTTGACGTAAGCGCGCGAGTCCATCAGGTGTATAAAGTCGACCAATACCGCCAAATCGCTGTTCATAATTGTCCACTGGAGCCATTATTGTAACACCCATACTCGACCATAGTGTTTTGATAATCCTGCAATATGGCCTGCTTGATCACCAATGCCACGATATAAGTCAAAGTGGTGGCCTTTCACCGCACCGCCGACATCAAGTGCAACCATTAAATGCAATTTATGCGTACCAAGCCAGTTTCCGTTATTATCAATGTCAGGCACTTCGACTAAAAGAACAGTACCAGATGGTACAACGCTACGATCTGATGCCACAGAAGCCATTGGTACAAGCGGTACACCGGCCGAACCTTTCACCTTGCCACTTGGATCATTTTTGAAGAATACATAAGAAGAATTACGTTCTAACAAACTTTGTACACGAGATGGATTACGATTGCCCCATTCACGAATTGCTTGAATAGACATTTTCTCTTTTGGCACTTCACCATCTTCAACTAATAAACGACCAACGGCGGTGTAGGGAAAGCCATTTTGTCCTGCGTAAGCGAAGTAATTAAGGTTGCCATCACCAAAATCTACATAACCGCTGCCTTGTACCCCAAGTAAAAAGTTCTCTAACATGGAATCACTATATGCTAATTCTAATCCTTGCCCCGCTAATGCACCGGCATAGATTTGCGCACGGCTAAAACGTTTATTTGCTGGCATGCGATAAATTGGATTTTGGAATTGACCTTGCGGTGAACGGCGTGCATGAAGGACAGGAGAGTAGTAGCCTGTCATCAAAACATTTTGATATCCATCGAACCCGCGCATAATTTGCGGGTAAATGCCAAATTTAGAAAGCTCACTTACATTGGCGCCAGAAAGTACCCAATTTGTAATTTTTTCATAGTTGCCATAGAAACGATCAGATAGTTTGCTTGAATAACTTTGTACATTTGAAAGTTGCGTTAAAAAATCGCCCTGATTAATGACCGCACTTTGGTTTTCAACTTGAGAAACTGGCATAAACACAGCTTGTTGATAATTACGACCCGAATATTTAGCACCAAATTGTTGAGGATCGCTGCCGTTTGACGTGGTTGGAATTTGAATTTTTGTTGTATTAGAAGAACCACAGGCAACTAAAAGTGCGGTTGTCACTGCAATAGAAAATGTTTTTAATGAGAAAAATTTTCGAACTGACATTTTTAATCCTAAATAAGCTTAAATAAGGCTGCATACGCTATCAAAAATCCGTCAAAACGACCAGTGTTATTTAGTCAAGCTGATTAATAAAAACTCACATTGAACATTTTATTAACAAATGAAACATAAACTTTTGTTTAATTCTTGCAAAAAAATATTAATAGAGTATAGTGCACGGCATCAGACGCGGGGTGGAGCAGCTTGGTAGCTCGTCGGGCTCATAACCCGAAGGCCGTCGGTTCAAATCCGGCCCCCGCAACCAACAAATTCTAAAGCCCTGATTTAAGAAAATCAGGGCTTTTCTTTTTACAGTTTAACTCGCTATGATGATCTCAATTAGATCATCTTTTTCTATGCTATAATCCCTCAAAATTTTCAAAACCGGTACCTAAATGAAACAATTATTTGCAACGACTTCTCGTGGCTTTGAAGAATTATTAAAAGTTGAACTCACTGAACTTGGTGCTCAAGAGGCAAAAGTGGTTCAAGGTGGCGTTCATTATCAAGCTGATGATGAAACTTTATACCGCACTTTGCTTTGGTCACGCCTTGCTTCACGCATTTTATTTCCTTTGATTGAAACCAAGGTTTACAGTGATTTGGATCTTTATGCGGCTGTTTCAGGCTTTAATTGGTTAGCGCAATTTGATGAACGAGTCACCTTCTTTGTCGATTTTAATGGAACCAACCAAGAAATTCGTCATACTCAATTTGGTGCGATGCGCGTTAAAGATGGAATTGTCGATTACTTTGAACGTCAAGGTAAAACTCGCCCTGATGTAGATAAAATTCATCCGGACGTGCGTATCCATGCTTATTTGAACCGTGAAAATTTAGTGATTTCTTTAGATTTAAGTGGAGAAGCATTACATTTGCGAGGCTATCGTGAAGATACAGGTCAAGCACCTTTACGTGAAACTCTAGCGGCGGCGATTGTTATGCGTTCAGGTTGGCAAGCGGGTTCTCCATTAGTAGATCCAATGTGTGGTTCTGGCACGCTTTTAATTGAAGCGGCACAAATAGAAGCCAAAATTGCACCGCAACTTTATCGTTTACATTGGGGATTTGATTTTTGGAAAGCGCATAATCAATCGGCTTGGGAAAAAGTAAAAAATGAAGCGATTGAATTAGCAGAAGAAAAACAAAGTGAAATTCAACCGCACTTTTATGGATTTGATCTCGATCACCGCGTGTTAAAAAAGGCGCAGAAGAATGCACAAAATGCAGGTGTTTCACATTTAATTAAATGGCAACAAGGTGATGTTGCAGCGTTGAAAAATCCTCGTTTAAATGAAGTCGGTACAGTGATCTGTAATCCACCTTATGGTGAACGTTTAGGTACAACACCCGCTTTAATCGCGCTCTATTCTGTATTTGGGCAAAGACTTAAAAAAGAATTTTGCGGTTGGAATGTTTCTGTTTTTAGTAGCGAATCGACATTGCTTGATTGTTTGAGAATGCGCGCCAGCCGACAGTTTAAAGCAAAAAATGGCCCACTAGATTGTGTGCAGAAAAATTATCAAGTTTCAGAACGAAAATCTGACGAAATTCCAGCTGAAAATGAACTGGAATTTAACCGCACTTCGGAGGTGGCAACCGATTTTGCTAATCGATTACAAAAAAATATTAAGAAAATTAGTAAATGGGCAAAGCAGCAAGGATTAGACGCTTATCGTTTATATGATGCCGATTTGCCTGAATATAATTTAGCCGTCGATCGTTATGCAGATTACATTGTTGTGCAAGAATATGCAGCGCCAAAAAATATTGACGAAAATAAAGCGCGTCAACGTTTATTAGATGCGGTTACTGCAACTTTGCATGTTACAGGTGTCGAAACGAATAAGTTGATCCTCAAAGTTCGCCAGAAACAAAAAGGTACCAACCAATATGAGAAATTAGCCAATAAAGGTGAATACTTTTATGTGAATGAATATGGCGTGCAACTTTGGGTAAATTTGACGGATTATTTAGACACTGGCTTATTCTTAGATCACCGTTTAACAAGAAAAATGATTGGTGAGTTGGCAAAAGGTAAAGATTTCTTAAACTTATTTGCTTATACCGGCTCAGCAACTGTTCATGCAGCACTTGGTGGTGCTAAATCGACAACTACCGTTGACATGTCCAATACTTATCTTAATTGGGCGGAACAAAATCTTATTTTGAATGATATTGAAGGTAAACAACATAAATTAATTCAAGCAGATTGCCTTCAATGGTTAGAAAAATGTGATCGTCAATTTGATTTGATATTTGTGGATCCACCGACGTTTTCGAATTCTAAACGTATGGAAGAGAGTTGGGATGTTCAACGAGATCATGTGAAATTGATGAGCAATCTAAAACGAGTTTTGTCGAATAATGGCACAATTGTTTTCTCGAATAATAAACGCGGATTCAAAATGAATTTAGTTGCGTTGGAAGAATTAGGTTTAAGTGCGGTAGAAATTTCGCATAAAACGTTACCGCTAGATTTTGAACGTAATAAACAAATTCATAATTGTTGGATGATTCAACATATATAATGATTTTCCAAGTTGTAAAAATAGTCGAAAAAATAGTGAATTTTAAACAAACTGAATAAAAAACTATCGCTCAAACATTTTTTTTCAAAAAGTGCTAGACAAGGTTTTATTAAATCATTAATATACGCCTCCGCAACGACGCAATAACGCGTTCGTAGCTCAGTTGGATAGAGCGTTGGCCTCCGGAGCCAAAGGTCGCAAGTTCGAATCTTGTCGAGCGCGCCAGGTCAGTGCAATAACAACTTTTAATGGTGGCTATAGCTCAGTTGGTAGAGCCCTGGATTGTGATTCCAGTTGTCGTGGGTTCGAATCCCATTAGCCACCCCATCTTATCTTTATAAGATCTGACGGCGAGTAGCGCAGCTTGGTAGCGCAACTGGTTTGGGACCAGTGGGTCGTAGGTTCAAATCCTATCTCGCCGACCACTTTATTTTGCTCTTTAACAATATATCAGACAATCTGTGTGGGCACTTGTTGATTGACTTGTTTTAAAATATTTTAATTTTGAAGTCTTAATAGGTGCTTAACTGAAAATTCATAATTACTTTTTTAAGTAG
>NZ_JAHKKB010000006.1:0-59471 GCF_018829685.1 Haemophilus sp. SZY H68 | reverse complement strand
CTACTTAAAAAAGTAATTATGAATTTTCAGTTAAGCACCTATTAAGACTTCAAAATTAAAATATTTTAAAACAAGTCAATCAACAAGTGCCCACACAGATTGTCTGATATATTGTTAAAGAGCAAAAAACAACGACGCACTTGGAAACTTAAAGACTTCACAACAGTGCGTCGTTGTGTGCGGTGCATTATAGGGATTTTCAAAACCCTTGCAAGTACTTTTTTGTAAAAATATTTAAAAAAATGATCTTTTGATTAAAGCGCAAGCGATTAGAGCAAAATATAGATCTTTTGAGCTATTTTTTTAATCGTTTTAAAATTCTCGGAAGATCAACGAGAGAATCTAACACATAATCAGCTATCCTCTCGCCTTCTTCTGTTACTGGTTTACCTGTACGAACTAATACATTCATTTTCACCTTTGCGCCAATTCCCGCTTTTAGATCTTCAACTTTATCTCCAACCATAATAGATTGAGTAGGATCGATCTTTAATTCTTTGATCGCTTGCAATAACATTCCAGATTTAGGCTTCCGGCAATCACAGTCTTCTTTATATTCACCTTTTCCCTCAGGATGATGTGGGCAATAGTAAATACCATCCAAATCCACATCTTGTTCAGCCAATGACCAATCCATCCATTCTGTTAACTGTAAAAACTGCTCCTCAGAAAAATAACCACGCGCAATTCCAGATTGATTGGTAACCAACACCAATATATATCCCATTTTCTTTAATTCTCGCAATGCATCAATCGCACCATCAATAAACTTAAAGTTATCAATTTCGTGTACATAACCGTAATCAATATTTAACGTGCCATCGCGATCTAAAAATATAGCCTTATTCATTCTCTTACCTTTTATACATGTCAAATTGACGAAAATTATCTATTTAATCCAAGCAATTAGCAAATATAACTCATAACCAATCTGTCTAAAAAAGATAATCTGACATATTGACATAGCAATCTAGACATCTAGAATACCGAAACAGATTTAAAAATAGCAAATAAAAAGGGCTTATATGATTAAGCTAAGCAATATAACGAAGATTTTTGAGCTGCCTAGCAAGAAATTGACTGCGCTTGATAATGTCTCATTAAACATCGAAAAAGGTCAAATTTGCGGAGTAATCGGCGCATCTGGCGCAGGAAAAAGTACGTTAATTCGCTGTGTGAACTTATTAGAAAAACCAACTAGCGGTTCCGTTATTGTGGACGGTGTAGAATTAACAGGACTTTCTGATCGCGAGTTAGTACGTACTCGTCGTCAAATTGGAATGATTTTTCAGCATTTCAATTTACTAAGTTCTCGCACCGTATTTGAAAACGTGGCATTACCCTTAGAATTGGAAGGTGAGCCAAAAGCAAAAATCCAAGAAAAAATTACCGCACTTTTAGAGCTTGTTGGTTTAAGCGAAAAACGTGATGCTTACCCAAGTAATCTTTCTGGCGGGCAAAAACAACGTGTAGCCATTGCACGCGCCTTAGCCAGCGATCCTAAAGTCTTATTATGTGATGAAGCAACTAGCGCATTAGATCCTGCAACGACACAATCTATTCTGAAATTATTAAAAGAAATTAACCGCACTTTAGGTATTACGATTTTGCTGATTACCCATGAAATGGAAGTTGTTAAACAGATTTGTGATCAAGTTGCTGTCATTGATCAAGGTCGCCTAGTTGAACAAGGTACTGTCGGTGAAATTTTTGCAAACCCTAAAACAGAATTAGCACAAGAGTTTATTCGTTCGACCTTCCACATCAGCCTACCTGATGAATATTTGGAAAATCTTACTGATACGCCGAAACATAGCAAAGCGTATCCAATTATCAAATTTGAATTTACCGGTCGCTCAGTCGATGCTCCGTTACTTTCTCAAGCATCAAAAAAATTTGGCGTGGAGCTCAGTATTTTAACCTCACAAATTGATTATGCTGGAGGTGTGAAATTTGGTTATACCATTGCTGAAGTAGAAGGCGATGAAGATGCTATTACTCAAACCAAAGTTTATTTAATGGAAAACAACGTGCGCGTGGAGGTGCTAGGTTATGTTCAATGATTTCTTGGCAACATTCAGCCAGCAATTAACACCTCAAATGTGGGGTGTTGTCGCAACCGCAACTTATGAAACTATTTATATCAGCTTTGCATCTACTTTACTTGCCGTAGTAGTCGGGGTGCCTGTTGGCGTATGGACTTTCTTAACTGGAAAAAATGAGATTTTACAAAATAACCGCACTCATTTTGTGTTAAACACGATCATTAATATTGGACGTTCCATTCCATTTATTATTTTGCTCTTAATATTATTACCTGTAACTCGTTTTATCGTGGGAACCGTATTAGGCACAACGGCAGCGATTATTCCATTAAGTATTTGTGCGATGCCATTCGTAGCTCGCTTAACTGCTAATGCATTAATGGAAATTCCAAATGGTTTAACCGAAGCCGCTCAAGCAATGGGCGCGACTAAATGGCAAATTGTACGTAAATTCTATTTGCCAGAAGCACTACCGACACTAATTAATGGCATCACGCTCACACTAGTCACTTTAGTTGGTTATTCTGCAATGGCGGGGACGCAAGGCGGCGGTGGTTTAGGTAGCCTCGCTATCAACTACGGCGTATATCGCAATATGCCTTATGTCACCTGGGTGGCCACCATTATTATTGTGCTATTCGTTATGATTAGCCAAAAACTCGGCGATACACTGGCTAAAAAAGTGGATCATCGTTAATTAAACACAACTCTTAACTTAAACAGGAAGGAAATCCTATGAAATTAAAACAACTTTTTGCAATCACTGCAATCGCATCAGCTCTCGTTTTAACAGGCTGTAAAGAAGATAAAAAACCTGAAGCTGCAGCTGAACCACTTAAAATCAAAGTCGGCGTGATGTCTGGCCCTGAGCACCAAGTTGCAGAAATTGCCGCAAAAGTCGCTAAAGAAAAATATGGTTTAGACGTTCAATTCGTTGAATTCAATGACTACGCATTACCAAATGAAGCGGTATCTAAAGGTGATTTAGATGCAAACGCAATGCAACATAAACCTTATTTAGATGAAGATGCAAAAGCGAAAAATTTAAATAACTTAGTCATCGTGGGTAATACTTTCGTCTATCCATTAGCGGGTTATTCTAAAAAAATCAAAAATGTGAATGAATTACAAGAAGGTGCTAAAGTTGTTGTTCCTAACGATCCAACAAACCGTGGCCGTGCATTAATTCTTCTTGAAAAACAAGGTTTAATCAAATTAAAAGATGCAAATAACCTTCTTTCAACTGTATTAGATATTGTTGAAAATCCGAAAAAATTAAACATCACTGAAGTAGATACTTCCGTTGCGGCACGCGCATTAGACGATGTTGATTTAGCTGTAGTAAACAATACTTATGCGGGTCAAGTAGGCTTAAATGCTCAAGATAACGGTGTATTTGTAGAAGATAAAGATTCTCCATATGTGAACATTATCGTTTCTCGTACCGATAACAAAGACAGCAAAGCTGTTCAAGACTTCGTAAAATCTTACCAAACAGAAGAAGTTTACCAAGAAGCTAAAAAACACTTTAAAGATGGTGTTGTAAAAGGTTGGTAATTTCTACCGCACTTTAACGCATTACTAAATCCCTTGCTCTGCAAGGGATTTTCTTATCTAAGCTTGGGATATTTTTATGTCTTTTTTTACTTATTTCTATTTAGAAAACCGTATGTATTTTCAAGATTATTTTAAATACATCGCAATTTTTACTTCACTTGGTGCGCTTCTGTTAGTAACAAGTTTATATCTTCGCCATCGTTTAGAAACCAAATACCGAGATCTCAGTATTATTTTTCTGCTCTTAATTATTCTCTTACTTGGTATTCAATATAATCAATATGAACAAAATCAAGTATATGCAAATGATACTTCTCGCATTGTTACATTTTTGAACTCAGTAAAAACATCACAAAATTTACAATTTGAGGATCTACGAGTAAATAACCAGAAAATTACAAATGGTATGATCTTAAATATTAAGGATAAATACTATCAGGTAAATTTTAATAATGATTTTACTGCTTATACACTCTCTGAAATCAATTTAGTCAACCCGAATATCAATATTATTGATAAGGAAAATAAATAATGGAAAGTTATTCATTTCTTGCTATAAAACTTACAATGGGCATTATTGGTCTTGTTTTACAGATTAATTTAATGGGTAAGGGAAACCTTGCTCCAACATCAGCCATGGATCAAGTACAAAATTATGTACTGGGCGGCATTATTGGCGCTGTCATTTATAATGACAATATTGGCATACTACAATTTTCCCTTGTTCTCATTTTATGGACATTATTAATTTTTACACTACGTTTTATCAAAAATCATAACCGATTTGTGAAAAATATTATCGATGGGAGCCCAGTTTGGGTAATTTTAGATGGCAAAGTACAAACTAGTGAATGTATGAAAAATGGTATCTCAGCCCATGATTTAATGTTTAAACTCCGTGCAGCAGGCATATATGAAATCTCTACCGTAAAACGAGCTGTACTTGAACAAAATGGGCAACTATCAATCATTCAATACGGAGATGAAGATTTACGCTATCCATTAATTATTGATGGGCAAATTGATTACGATATTCTTGATATCATTAATCGAGATGAAAATTGGGTTCATGCTGAATTAGATACTAATAAACTCACTGTAAATCAGGTATATATTGGTGAATATTTGAATGGTCAATTAATTACACACCTTTATGACCCAAACTAATCTACTAATGAAAGTCACGACCAATAATTTAAGTTATTGGTCTTTTTTTTAAAATTTCTGTCTCAATATTTGACTTTTTTTCAGGCTAGCCCTACCAATGCTATAAAATTTCGTTACAATGAAAGCTCAGACAAAAATAATAAAAGACCCGGAAACAAACACAATGACAGGTGCACAACTCATCATGGAGTGCCTGAAAGCACACCACGTCACGACTCTTTTTGGCTATCCAGGTGGCGCAATCATGCCAACCTACGATGCCCTTTATGATGCAGGCTTAGATCACTTACTTTGTCGTAATGAACAAGGAGCTGCCATCGCGGCGATCGGTTATGCTCGCTCCACAGGAAAAGTGGGCGTCTGTATTGCAACATCAGGCCCAGGCGCCACCAATTTAGTCACTGGATTAGGCGATGCCATGATGGACTCCATTCCAGTTGTAGCCATTACCGGTCAAGTTTCCTCTCCATTAATCGGCACGGATGCGTTCCAAGAAGCTGATGTTCTAGGACTATCCCTTGCTTGCACTAAACACAGTTTTATCGTGCAAAGTACGGATGAATTAGCCGATGTTTTTGCGGAAGCCTTTGAAATTGCCCAAAGCGGACGCCCCGGCCCAGTTCTTATTGATGTGCCTCGCGATATTCAAATTGGTGAAGTGCCTGAGAATGTAAAAGCCTATGTTAAAACACCAGAAAAACCAACCGCACTTTCAGTAGATAAACTCGCTGAAGCAAAAGAATTATTAAAAAATGCTAAAAAACCGGTGCTTTATGTGGGTGGCGGTGTTGGTATGGCGAAAGCTGTTCCTGCCTTACGCGAATTTTTAGCTCAAACCCAAATGCCATCAGTCTCCACTTTAAAAGGTTTAGGTGCAATTCATCCAAACAATGATGTGTATATGGGAATGATTGGTATGCATGGTACAAAAGCTGCTAATTTTGCCGTGCAAGAAAGCGATTTATTACTCGTATGCGGTGCTCGTTTTGACGATCGTGTAACAGGTAAACTCGATACTTTTGCGCCTCATGCCAAAGTGATTCATTGTGATATTGATGCGGCAGAAATCCATAAATTACGCCGTGCAGATGTTGCATTACAAGGGGATTTAATCCAAGCACTTAATGCACTCAAACAAGATCTTGATATTGAACCTTGGCGTGAACAAATCAGAAATTTCAAAACAAAATTAGATTTCACTTATATTGAAAATCAAGGTAACCGCCCGATTGATCCTTGGGCATTACTCAACACCCTATCTAATCACAAACCAAATAATGCGGTAATTTGTACCGATGTAGGTCAGCATCAAATGTGGTCAGCGCAACATATGAAGCATTTTGCACCAGAGAACTACATTACTTCGGCAGGTTTCGGCACAATGGGCTTTGGCTTACCCGCCGCTGTTGGGGCAAAAAAAGCACGCCCGCAAGATGAAGTCATTTTGGTTACGGGTGATGGCTCACTCATGATGAATATCCAAGAATTGGGCTCAATCAAACGTGGCAATTTACCAGTAAAAATTTTGCTATTAGATAACCAACGCTTAGGTATGGTTCGTCAATGGCAAGATTTATTCTGGAATAAACGGCGCAGTGAAACCATTTTAGATGACAACCCAGATTTTGTGATGCTTGCTAATGCGTTCGGTATTCCTGCAGAACGTATTAAGTCAGCTGATGATGTGGATGCAGCACTCAACCGATTATTAAACAGCAAAACAGCCTATTTATTACAAGTATGTATTCCACCTGATGAATGTGTATGGCCACTTGTGCCACCGGGTGCATGTAACGCGGATATGGTAGAGGAGATGAACTAATGAATGAATATAAAATTGAACTCGTCGCTCGCCATCGTCCTGAAGTACTAGAACGCATTTTGCGTGTAGCACGCCATCGCGGGTTTACCGTTACAACAATGGAAATGACATTGATTGAAACCCAAGTGCGGTTAAAAATCACCGTAAAATCTGACCGCACTTTAGATCTATTAGTGAATCAGTTGGCGAAATTGCCAGATGTAAACGAAATAAAATAAGAATTAAGTGCAAGGCATTGCACACTACTCTAACAAAATTTTACTCGGAGAGATTATTTATGCCAAAACTACGTTCAGCGACTAGTACACAAGGTCGTAATATGGCAGGCGCTCGTGCCTTATGGCGTGCGACAGGAATGAAAGAAAATGACTTTGGTAAACCGATTATTGCGGTGGTGAACTCTTTCACCCAATTTGTGCCAGGGCATGTGCATTTAAAAGATATGGGACAGCTTGTTGCCGCAGAAATTGAAAAAGCGGGCGGTGTAGCAAAAGAATTTAACACCATTGCGGTGGATGATGGTATCGCGATGGGACACGGTGGAATGCTTTATTCTTTGCCAAGCCGTGATTTAATTGCAGACAGCGTGGAATATATGGTCAATGCACACTGTGCTGATGCGATGGTGTGTATTTCCAACTGTGACAAAATCACCCCAGGAATGTTAATGGCGGCAATGCGTTTAAATATTCCGACAATTTTTGTCTCAGGCGGCCCAATGGAAGCGGGTAAAACAAAACTTTCTGATCAATTAATCCGCTTAGATTTGGTTGATGCGATGATTGAGGCAGCCGATCCAAATGTGTCAGATGAACGCATTGATGCCATTGAACGCAGTGCGTGCCCAACTTGTGGTTCTTGCTCAGGAATGTTTACCGCAAACTCTATGAACTGCTTAACTGAAGCGTTAGGTTTATCTTTACCAGGCAATGGTTCTATGTTGGCGACCCATGCTGACCGAAAAGAATTATTCTTAAAAGCTGGTCGTCAAATTGTCGAGCTTTGCAAACGTTATTACGAACAAGATGATGCAAGCGTATTGCCTCGTTCAATCGGTACTTTTGATGCCTTTGAGAATGCAATGAGCCTCGATATCGCAATGGGTGGTTCAAGCAATACAGTTTTACACTTGTTAGCGGCAGCACAAGAAGCTGGCGTAGATTTTAAAATGGCAGATATTGACCGTTTATCGCGCAAAGTACCTTGTTTAAGCAAAATTGCACCAAACACCAATAAATACCACATGGAAGACGTACACCGCGCAGGCGGTATTATGGGATTGTTGGGGGAATTAGATCGCGCTGGATTAATTCATAAAAATACGCACACCGTGCTTGGAATGAGCATGGGAGAACAACTAGACCAATACGATATTATTCGCAATCAAGATGAAGAATTACATAAATTCTTCCGTGCAGGCCCTGCAGGCATCCGCACAACTCAAGCATTCTCACAAGATTGCCGCTGGGATACCGTCGATAATGATCGTGTAAATGGTTGTATTCGCAATAAAGAAAATGCGATTTCACAAGAAGGTGGCTTAGCCGTATTATTCGGTAATCTCGCTGAAGACGGATGTATCGTTAAAACCGCGGGTGTAGATGAATCTATTTGGAAATTCACCGGCCGTGCAATCGTATTTGAAAGCCAAGAAGATGCGGTTGCAGGTATTTTAGGTGGCAAAGTCAAAGAAGGTCATGTCGTTGTTATCCGTTACGAAGGCCCTAAAGGCGGACCTGGTATGCAAGAAATGTTATACCCAACCAGTTACTTAAAATCGATGGGCTTGGGCAAAAAATGTGCTTTATTAACGGATGGTCGTTTCTCTGGTGGTACATCAGGCTTGTCTATTGGACATGCTTCACCAGAAGCCGCTTCTGGCGGTGCAATCGGCTTAGTACGTGATGGCGATATTATCAACATTGATATTCCAAATCGTGCAATTAACTTAGAAATCAGTAATGAAGAACTCGCAGCACGCAGAACTGAACAAGATCAAAAAGGTTGGCAACCAGCTAACCGTGAGCGTGAAGTATCTTTCGCATTGAAAGTATTCGGTCACTTCGCCACCTCTGCGGACAAAGGTGCGGTACGCGATAAAACATTATTAAAATAATTTAACGGTTCCCCCCTCCTTCATAAGAGGGGGATAAAACAAAGGAAAAACTAACCGCACTTCATCATTAAAACAAACACTATGAAAAACCTACTCACCAATCCTCAACCTTCTCAATCAGATTATATCAATGCTATTGTTAAACTTGGTTCACGCGTATATGAAGCTGCGCAAGTGACCCCTTTACAAAAAATGGGAAAACTTTCTGAACGACTGCACAATAATATCTGGATTAAACGCGAAGACCGTCAGCCAGTAAATAGTTTTAAACTACGCGGTGCTTACGCAATGATTTCTAGCCTTTCAGCAGAACAAAAAGAAGCAGGAGTGATAGCGGCATCTGCGGGTAACCATGCACAAGGCGTGGCATTATCAGCGAAACAATTAGGCTTAAAAGCATTGATCGTCATGCCACAAAATACCCCAAGCATTAAAGTGGATGCAGTGCGTGGATTTGGTGGCGAGGTGTTGTTGCACGGTGCTAATTTCGATGAAGCCAAAGCAAAAGCGATTGAGCTTTCAAAAGAAAAAAATATGACATTTATTCCTCCATTCGATCATCCATTAGTGATCGCAGGACAAGGCACGTTAGCGATGGAAATGCTACAACAAGTGGCAGATTTGGATTATGTGTTTGTACAAGTCGGAGGCGGTGGTTTAGCTGCAGGCGTGGCAATTTTGCTTAAGCAATTTATGCCAGAAATTAAAATCATCGGTGTAGAATCAAAGGATTCTGCATGTTTAAAAGCCGCTCTCGATAAAGGCGAACCCACAGATTTAACCCATGTTGGATTATTTGCGGATGGTGTTGCCGTAAAACGCATTGGTGACGAAACATTCCGTCTATGTCAGCAATATCTTGACGATATGGTATTGGTCGATAGTGACGAAGCGTGCGCAGCAATGAAAGATTTATTTGAGAACGTTCGTGCTGTTGCGGAGCCATCAGGTGCATTAGGTTTAGCCGGTTTGAAAAAATATGTGAAACAAAACCATATTGAAGGCCAAAATATGGCGGCAATTTTGTCTGGCGCGAACTTGAATTTCCATACATTACGTTATGTATCTGAACGTTGTGAAATTGGTGAAAACCGAGAGGCTTTATTAGCTGTGACCATGCCTGAGCAACCCGGTAGTTTCTTAAAATTTGCTTATGTATTAGGTAACCGAGCTGTAACCGAATTCAGTTACCGTTATGCAGATGATAAACGTGCTTGCGTGTTTGTTGGGGTAAGAACGACAAATGAGCAAGAAAAAGCAGACATTATTGCAGACCTCACAAAAAATGGTTTTGATGTTGAGGATATGTCTGATGATGATATTGCGAAAACGCACGTTCGCTATTTAATGGGGGGACGAGCAGCCAATGATAACGAACGCTTATATACGTTCGAATTCCCTGAGCAAAAAGGTGCGTTATTAAAATTCTTGGAAACATTACAAAATCGTTGGAATATTTCATTATTCCACTATCGTGCCCACGGCGCGGACTATGGAAATATCCTTGCTGGTTTCCAAATTGAAAAACGCGAACAAGCAGAATTTGAACAGGCACTTGCTCAACTCAATTATGTTTTTGAAGATGTAACAGAAAGCAAATCTTATCGTTATTTCTTACGTTAATCTTATAAAAAAGGCGTGATATTTTTCACGCCTTTGTATTATTCAAACTCTAATTCCACCGCACTTTCGCCAAGTAAATTCACTAATTCTGTCAGAATTTCATCTGTTGGAATGATCGACCATTGCACGCCCAAACGTAACAACGCACGACCTCTCGGACTTTGGTAATACACGTTAATCGGCAAAGTTCCACCACTCACCGGCTCAAGTAATGCTTTAAGTTGTTTAATGAAACTTGGTGTAATTTGATGCTCAGAAAGACTAATAGCTAAGGATTTGACATAACGAGAACGAGCCTCATCTAAGGTCATTAACTCTCGCACCGTCATTTTTAAGCCACCTGAGAAATCATCAACACTGACCTGTCCAGAAGCAATCACTACAGTATCTTTTTGTAACTTTTCACCAAATTGCTCTAAACTTTCACCAAATAAAGTTAAATCTAAACGACCAGAACGATCATCTAATGTTGCAATACCGAGTCGATTACCTTTTTTAGTCATTGCTATACGAGATGAAACTAACAATCCTGCGGCAGTACTTATTTGCCCACGACGATTTGGTGTCAAATCTTTTAAACGTATTGATGTGTAATGAGATAATTCTTTTAAATATCGGCTTACAGGATGACTACTTAAATAAAGCCCTAGTGTTTCACGCTCACCATCAAGAATTTGTTTTTCTGAGTAAGGAGGGGTATTAGCATAGGCATTCTCGACTTCTTCGTGGGTTTCAGTCAGTACCCCAAACATATCCGTTTGTCCCATAGCTTCATCTTTAGCATGTTGATCAGATGCTTTAAGGGCATCTTCTAAATTCTTAGAAAGTGCGGCGCGATGTGGACCTAATTTATCAAAGGCACCGGACATAATTAGGCTTTCAAAAGTCCGGCGGTTAATTTTCTTCAAATCTACTCGAGCACATAAATCAAATAAGTCTTTGAAAATTCCCCCTTCATTTCTAGCGGTCACAAGTGCCTCAATCGGGCCTTCCCCCACACCTTTAATTGCGCCAATACCATATACAATTTCACCTTGGTCATTAACACTAAAATGATGCTTACCCACGTTAATATCTGGTGGAGCAACCTTTAATCCCATACGTAAACATTCATCATATAAACCCACAATTTTATCCGTGTTATCCATTTCAGATGTCATCACCGCAGCCATAAACTCTGCAGGGAAATGGGTTTTGAGCCAAAGCGTTTGGTAAGACACCAAGGCATAAGCAGCGGAGTGAGATTTATTAAAACCATAGCCAGCAAATTTTTCCACCAAGTCGAAAATCTTCATGGAAAGCTCACCATCAACACCGTTTTTTACCGCCCCCTCTTTAAACACAGAACGCTGCTTTGCCATTTCCTCTGGCTTCTTTTTCCCCATCGCTCGACGCAATAAGTCTGCTCCACCCAACGTATAACCAGCCAACACTTGCGCAATCTGCATCACTTGCTCTTGATACAAAATAATACCGTAAGTTGGCTCAAGAATAGGCTTCAAGCTTTCATGTTGATATTCTGCATCAGGGTAGGATACTTCTTCTCGTCCATGTTTACGATCAATAAAATTATCCACCATTCCTGACTGCAAAGGACCAGGACGGAACAATGCTACCAACGCGATAATATCTTCAAAACAGTCAGGTTGAAGGCGTTTGATCAAATCTTTCATACCACGAGATTCTAGCTGGAATACAGCTGTAGTTTCAGAACGTTTAAGCAGTTCAAAAGATTCATGATCATCTAGAGGGATCGCTGCAATATCAACAAGTGGCTTACCTTCTCGAGCCATGCGAGCATTAATCATATCTAATGCCCACTTAATGATAGTCAGAGTACGTAATCCTAAGAAATCAAACTTCACAAGCCCTGCATATTCCACATCGCTTTTATCAAAATGGGTAACAGGGTGAAGCCCTTCATTATCGCAATAAAGCGGCGCAAAATCCGTAATTAAAGTTGGAGAAATTACTACGCCTCCCGCATGTTTACCCGCATTACGGGTTACACCTTCCAACTTACGCGCCATATCTATTAAGGCTTGCACCTCTTCATCACTGTCATACGCCACTTGCAATTGTGGCTCAACTTCAAACGCTTTTGCGAGCGTCATTCCTGGATCTGGAGGAATCAATTTCGAAATACGATCAACGAAACCATAAGGATGTCCCAATACGCGCCCTACATCGCGAATCACCGCTTTTGCCGCCATGGTACCAAAGGTGATAATTTGTGATACTGCACCGCGTCCGTAAGTTTCAGCAACATGCTCAATAACACGATCTCGACCATCCATACAAAAATCCACGTCAAAGTCAGGCATAGATACCCGTTCTGGATTTAAAAAACGCTCAAACAGCAAATCAAACTCAAGCGGATCTAAATCGGTAATTTTCAATGCATAGGCAACTAAAGAACCAGCCCCCGAACCTCGTCCTGGTCCCACTGGAATATCATTATCTTTTGACCACTGAATAAATTCCATCACAATCAAGAAATAACCAGGGAATCCCATTTGGTTGATAACACCTAATTCCACTTCTAAACGTTCATCATATTCTGCCCGTCTTTCGGCCCTAATTTTCTCATCCGGAAATAGAAATACTAAACGCTCCTCTAGTCCTTCTCTGGCTTTTTTTATTAAGAAATCCTCCGTGCTCAATTCACCCGTTGGAAATTTTGGTAAAAAATATTGACCAAGACGAAGCGTTACACTACAACGCTGAGCAATTAAAAGCGTATTTTCTAAAGCTGAGGGAATATCTGCAAATAACTCACACATTTCCTCTTCTGAACGGAAATATTGTTCGGAGGTATAACGTTTTGGGCGTTTAGGATCATCTAAAGTATAACCATCTCTAATCGCCACACGAATTTCGTGGGCTTCAAAATCATCTTGCTTGAGGAATACCACATCATTTGTAGCAACTAACGGTAAATGGTAACGTTCAGCTAATTTTAGTGCTGCGTGGATATAACTTTCTTCATCCGCTCTTCCTGTGCGGCTAAGAGCAAGATAAAAATGCTCGGGAAAAAATTCTTGATAAAATGCGACCGTACTTTCAATCTCATCAGCATTATCTTTTAATAATTTCTTTCCCACATCTCCCTGTATACCACCAGATAAGATAATCACCCCTTCTCGATAATCAATAAGCCAATCTTGATCAATATAAGGTAAGTCGTTATAACCTCGCTGGTAAGCTTTTGATAACAATAAAGTAATATTTTTATAGCCTTCATTATTTTTAGCCAACAAAGTCAGATCAAAGTATTCATCGCCACATAATGTACTTTTGACTTTTACATCTGCCCCGATAATTGGCTTCATCCCTAAAGAAAGCATCTCGCCATAAAAGCGCACCACACCGCAAAAATTTGTAAAATCCGTTAGTGCCATTGCAACCATTTCATTAGCAGCACAGGCTTTTACTAGCGGTTTCACTTTGACGATACTGTCAATCATCGAAAAATCTGTGTGCGTGCGAAGATGGACGAAACGAGGCTGGGATGACATTGAAAATCCTTAAAGTGCGGTTAAATTTTGCCGTAAATATTGAGGCGGTATTATAGCGAATTTTTCAAACAAATGCCTATGCAACAAACGGCTTTCCTAATTAGCTCGGATAACCGATTGCGTGAACAAAAAATGTTAAGTAGATCAAAATTTTGATAATTATCCGTTCCCATTTTGGGTGATTTCGGCTAGTCTAGCAGCGATTTATTTATTTCAAGAGAATAAGGATGATCCTATGACAACTCTTTTTCATGTAGCGCAAAATTGGTTAAACCAAGATCCTGACGCAGAAACTCATGCAGAATTAACCGCACTTTTAGATGCGGCAAAAGGCGGAGATAAAGCAGCAGAAGCAGAATTACATGCGCGTTTTGATGGTCGTTTACAATTTGGTACGGCAGGTTTACGTGGCCGTTTACAAGCTGGCTCAATGGGGATGAACCGAGTGTTAGTTTCTCAAGCTGCTGGCGGTTTAGCGGAATATTTAAAAGATTACGATAAAGAACCATCTATCGTAATTGGTTACGACGGCCGTAAAAACTCTGATGTTTTTGCCCGTGACACGGCTGAAATTATGGCGGGTGCAGGCGTAAAAGCTTATTTATTACCACGTAAATTACCTACGCCAGTATTGGCTTATGCTATCCAATATTTTGATACCACTGCAGGTGTAATGGTGACAGCAAGCCATAATCCACCGGAAGATAACGGTTATAAAGTGTATTTAGGTAAAGCAAATGGCGGCGGTCAAATCGTTTCACCAGCAGATAAAGACATCGCAGCATTAATTGATAAAGTTTCGGCAGGCAATATCCAAGATTTACCACGTAGTGATAATTATGTGGTGTTAAATGATGAAGTGGTAGATGCGTACATTGCAAAAACTGCATCATTAGCTAAAGAGCCAGCTTGCGACATTAACTATGTTTATACCGCTATGCACGGTGTTGGCTATGAAGTTTTAAGTAAGACGCTGGCAAAAGCAGGCTTACCACAACCACACGTAGTCGCAGATCAAGTTTGGCCAGATGGCACATTCCCAACCGTGAACTTTCCAAATCCAGAAGAAAAAGGCGCATTAGATTTAGCAATTAAAGTGGCAAAAGAAAAGAATGCTGAATTTATCATTGCTAATGACCCAGATGCAGACCGTTTAGCGGTTGCTGTGCCTGATGCACAAGGCAACTGGAAATCACTACACGGCAACGTGGTAGGCTGTTTCTTAGGTTGGTACTTAGCAAAACAATATCAAGGCAAACAAGGCACATTGGCTTGCTCACTTGTTTCTTCTCCTGCGCTCGCTGAAATTGCGAAAAAATACGGTTTCCAATCAGAAGAAACCTTAACTGGTTTCAAATATATCGGTAAAGTATCTGGCTTATTGTTTGGTTTTGAAGAAGCATTGGGTTATTTAGTTGACCCAGACAAGGTACGCGATAAAGACGGTATTTCTGCAGCAATCGTGTTCTTAGATCTTGTGCGTAACTTGAAAAAACAAGGCAAAACTTTAGCGGATTATGCTGATGAATTTACCAAAGAATTTGGTGCTTATGTGAGTGGACAAATCTCTATTCGAGTAAGTGATCTTTCAGAAATCGGAAAATTAATGACCGCACTTCGTAACAATCCACTAGCAGAAATCGCTGGAGTGAAAGTGGCACAATTTATCGACCATACTAAAACAGATCGTCAAAGCGATATCCTTGTATTCAACTTGGAAAATGGCGGACGCTTAATTGCTCGTCCTTCAGGTACTGAACCAAAAATTAAATTCTACTTGGATGCGCGCGGTAAAGATCCAAAAGATGCAGATCGCGTATTAGCAGAATTTGATGAAGGTGTTCGTCACATTCTTCGCCAAGATGCTTATGGCAAACAAGCCTGCTAATTAATCGTTTCTAAAAATAAAACGCACTTTGTAGAAAGTGCGTTTTTTTATATCTGAAACCCAATAAATATCAGCAGATAAAATTAGAATTACAAGGATGACTAATAGATTAATAAAAATTAGAATTTGAGATAGTTTGACTAATGGAATGGTTACATCATTACACCCCATATAAGCATTCCATTAGCCAACAACAACTAACAATATCGCACCTAACAACAAGGTTGGTGGACAAAGAAGCGGACTGAAGCCCTCCATTTGCCCCACATCCAGCTATGGATGTTGTCCTATCATCAATGGCCACTTCATAATAAAGGTGAGCGACTCACTCGTTATCATTTCACTGATTAGGATATCGTTCGGGAATGTCAGACAACAGTCCGCCAAACCCAATAGGCAAGATGCACAGCTCTATGCCAAATGGCACAAACGTCCATTCTTGTGCCTAAATCTTGATTTATAGCTTGCGTCATTGACAACAAACTTACTGTGCAGATATATGGTATGACTTTTCACTTTTAGAAACTGTGATCTAGATCACAAAATTTGAAATACGATAAAATTCTTTTAGGCACGCTATCGCACTTACGATATATCACTATCAATATACTAACAATGCAACGGCCTCACAGGCGATGCCTTCACTTCGCCCTGTAAAACCTAATTTTTCCGTGGTCGTGGCCTTTACATTGACTTGCTCAATATCACATTGTAAATCCTCAGCAATTTTTACACGCATTGCATCAATATATGGGCGCATTTTGGGTGACTGAGCAATAATAGTTACATCAACATTCCCAATTTTATATCCCTTTTCTTGAACCTGACGAAAAGCTTCACGTAATAAACCACGACTATCTGCATTTTTATATTGCATATCTGTATCAGGGAAAAGTTTGCCAATATCGCCTAGTGCTGCCGCGCCTAAAATTGCATCAGTCAAGGCATGTAAAGCCACATCACCATCCGAATGTGCTATAAAACCAGTGTGATATGGTACTTCTACACCACCGATAATTAATGGGCGATTCTCTCCAAAAGCATGAACATCAAACCCATGTCCAATTCTCATCATAATTTATTCCTTGTTAAATAAAATTCAGCTAATGCCAAATCCTCGGGACGCGTGACTTTCAAATTATCACTACGACCAGCTACCAAGTGCGGTCGAAAACCCGCATGCTCCATTGCAGAAGCCTCATCCGTAATTTGAAGCCCTTGCTGTAGGGCTGTAGAAAGTGCTTTTTTCAAGCATTCCACTTGAAAAAATTGTGGTGTTTGAGCCTGCCAAAGCTGACTACGATCTTCAGTCACAACTATACGTTGTTGATTATCTGAACGCTTAATTGTGTCTGTTACGGGAATTGCTAAAATTGCCCCCTGTTCATCATCAATGGTTAATAATTTATCAATATCAGTATGCTGTAAACAAGGACGAGCCGCATCATGTACTAGTACCCAAGCATTTTTATCACAAATTGCATTCAAACCATTTAGCACTGATTCAGCCCTCGTTTCACCACCTTCTACCAATTGAATTTTAGGTGAAAGTGATAAATTGGCTATATAAGGATCATCTTTACTCACGACTAATATAATCTTCGAAATCGCTGTATGAGTTAGCATGATATCAAGCGTATGTTCTAACAACGTTTTACCTAACAACGCTAGGTATTGTTTTGGTTTATCCGCTTGCATACGCGAGCCTACTCCAGCTGCAGGTAATACAACAACAATTGGACGATCCATTATTTATTCTCTTTCACAATGTGATAAAACACTTCATTTTCTTTTACCATACCATGCTGCATCCTTGCTCGTTCTTCAATCGATTCAAACCCCTTTGTTAATCCTTGAATTTCCGCATTAATGCGTTGATTACGCTGGGAAAGTTTTTCATTTTCAGCATGATTTTCTACAATTTTTACCGCAGTTTCACGATAATCCCAAAATCCATTGCGTCCAAACCATAAATCATATTGAAACAGTGCCAATATGGCGAAAAGAATAAGAATCAAAAGTCGCATAATCTTTATGTTATACAAGAAAAATGCTGATAGTTTACCGTGAAAAAAGAGGAAAGGCGATAGCATAAAAAAATGCTGTACATATTCGTCACAAAATGAAAAGAAAAATGTGATCCATGTCACAAACTAAAGAGATATTCAGAGAAGATGAAGTAAAAAACCAAAAGACTTGATATACTCCCCACAGTATTTAACTGCCTTAATATGGAGAGTAATTTAACATGAAAACAACCTTAAAAATGACCGCACTTGCTGCAATTTCTGCTTTTGTTCTCGCTGGATGTAGTACTCATTCAATGGATTCAAAGGAACATGCTAATGCACAATTGCAACAACAAGCAGTTCTTGGATTAAACTGGATGCAAGATTCGGGTGAATACCAAGCATTAACTTATCAAGCATACAATGCAGCAAAAGTTGCCTTTGATCACGCAAAAGTTACTAAAGGAAAGAAAAAAGCGGTTGTTGTTGATTTAGATGAAACCATGTTAGATAACAGCCTTTATGCTGGTTGGCAAGTAAAAAACAATAAACCATTTGATGGAAAAGATTGGACGCGTTGGGTTGAAGCTCGCCAATCCCGAGCTATCCCTGGCGCAGTAGAATTTAATAATTATGTAAATTCACATAACGGTAAAATGTTTTACGTGACTAACCGTAAAGATAGCACAGAAAAAACCGGTACCATTGACGATATGAAACGTCTTGGCTTTAAAGGCTTAGATGATTCATCCTTTTACTTTAAAAAAGATAAATCTGCTAAAGCTGCGCGTTTTGCCGAGATTGAAAAACAAGGCTATGAGATTGTTCTTTACGCTGGCGATAACCTAGACGATTTCGGAGATACAGTCTACGGAAAAAGTAACAATGAACGTCGTTCATTTGTACAACAAAATCAGGCTAAATTTGGTAAAACCTTTATTGTATTACCAAATGCAAATTACGGTGGCTGGGAAGGTGGATTAGCTGACGGTTACTTTAAAAAAGATACCCAAGGCAAAATTAAAGCACGTCTAGATGCCGTACAAGCATGGGATGGTAAATAGTCTGTTATCATTAATAGTAGTTGATAAAAAATCTCCATTAAATGTTATTTAATGGAGATTTTATTTAACTTCTTGTTCTTGCAAATGCTGCCGCTTCTTCTATTAATTCATTACTTGGACGCTGATGCGTGTAAAGTTCAAATTGTTCAACCGCTTGTAAAACAATAACCTCAGCACCTGAAATAACCTTTTTCCCTTTAGATTCTGCATAACGGATAAAGGGGGTTTCAGCCGGAATAGCAACAACATCAAAAGCGATATTTGCAGCATTAATCATAGATTGTGGAAAAGCCAACTCAGTTTCTTCTTTTCCACCTTTCATGCCTATCGGGGTGACATTTACCAAAATTTCTGCACACTGATTTACCAACGAATCAATATATTCATAACCATAAAGTGCGGCTAAATATCGCCCTGTTTTTGCATTGCGAGCATAAATTTTAAGCTTCTCAAAGCCCCTATTTTTAAATGCAGCAACAACGGCCTTCGCCATCCCGCCACTGCCTTGTACAATCACGGAAGCATAATTATTCAGTTGATATTTCTCAATTAATTTTACAATAGCAATATAATCTGTGTTATAAGCACGTAAGAAACCATCATCATTCACAATAGTATTTACTGATTCTATCGCTTTTGCTGAAGAATGGATTTCATCTAAAAAAGGCATACAACTTTCTTTAAACGGCATAGAAACAGCACAACCACGAACACCTAATGCTCGTATACCTTTCACTGCATGTTCAATATCTTGTGTCGTAAAGGCTTTATAAATGAAATTTAACCCTAACTTTTCATATAAATAATTATGAAATGTGGTTCCAAAATTACCTGGTCGTCCTGACAACGACATACAGAGTTGAGTATCTTTATTTATCATTTTACTTTTCTAAATATTTAAATTCATACCATCATCAAGTCCAATAAAATATTGGTTCATATCAAATGCAGGTTTTGCAGCTTTATCTTGCCCAACAATTCTCGCCGGTACCCCAGCAGCTGTCGCGTATTCTGGTACAGGATGAAGCACGACTGAATTAGCCCCAATTTTGGCATATTTTCCAACTTCGATATTACCTAAAATTTTAGCACCAGCACCAATCATCACGCCCTCGCGTACTTTTGGATGACGATCACCAGATTCTTTACCTGTTCCGCCAAGTGTTACACCTTGCAAAATAGACACATCATTCTCAATTATAGAGGTCTCCCCTACGACAATTCCTGTGGCATGATCAAACATGATGCCATGACCAATTTTAGCTGCAGGATGAATATCTACATCAAAGGCTACTGAAATCTGATTTTGCAAATAAAGCGCAAGCGCTTTTCGATTCTGATTCCACAAATAATGTGTAATCCGATAACTCTGAATAGCATGGAAACCTTTTAAATAAAGTAATGGCGTAGTCCACAATTCCACCGCTGGATCGCGCTGACGCACAGCTTTAATATCACTTGCTGCACAATCAATAATTGAAGGATTAGCTTGATAGGCTTCTTCAATGATTTCTCGTAAAGAGATCGCTGGCATAATAGGATTCGCTAATTTATTAGCAAGTAAATAACTCAATGCACTACCAAGATTTTGATGTTTCAAAATAGTAGAGTGAAAGAAACTTGCTAACATAGGCTCATGCTCTGCGAGCATTTTGGCCTCTTGACGGATGTACTGCCATACCTCTAATGTCATATTATATCCCCTTTCTCCGCCCATTTTATTGGCAAGCCTGGCCATATCTTAATTTATCCAACAAAATTATAACGCAATATCAACTAAACATTAGCTAAACGAAATTGAAAAGGCACTATCACCCTTCCTTTTTCACTATTTTGTAATTGATAAAATTGCGGATAATTAAAATTACGCAAAATGATATTATAAGGATTATTATCTCCCTCATGCTTAGCATTTTGGTAAAGTTGATTAATCTCACGCACTTTATCATCCTTTTCACCATCACATCGGCGATAAATTTCAAGACGATTAGCTTCATCTAAAATATAAACATTAAAACTGTGATCTGGATTATCTTCAAAGAAAAACTGTAAGAAACCTTCTCGAGCAAACGCATCCATTTCTGCTGGATAACAACGGCTTTCTTGGGTCATTTCACTATCCTTAATAGGATTTTGTAAAACTTCATCAAAATCTACCGCACTTTTTATATCATCAAGCGCAGAATCATTCTGGATTTCTTGTAAAGTGATACCACGCTCTTCAAAGAAGAATTGCCAATTTTTACCGGCAACACGTAAACGAGAGGAATGACTTAATGACGTCTCTCCAACCTGAATACTCACACAACGATTAACTAACCCGCTAACAAGCTGGCATAAATCTTGTCTATAACGTTTGCTATAACAATATACTTGAATCGAATCAGGTCGATTCACTCCACGATAAATTTTGTTAGAAAGCACTTTTAGAGCAAGCAAAATCGCATTTTGACCTTCAAAATGAAGGGTACGAATTTCATTCCAAATATTACGATAAGTAAAATCAATACTTCCTACAAGGCTTTGCTCCATTGCACCAAAACTAAATAAATCTCTTGATGAAATATCTGTTAATACTTCTTCTACATTCGCTGTTGGATCTAACGTCAGATTAATAGCAATAAACAAACTACGAATTTCACACTGATTTAATAAATCACTATTACTTGGTTGAGGTGCGACAGTACTTGGAAATGCCACTCGAAGATTACTTACAAAACGATATAATGTTGCTGAACTCACTTTTTTACTGAAAATAGATAAGTGCGTCTTCTCAGTTAAAAGACGATTAAAATATGCCCATGCGACGAGTTTATTTAAGCTCTCACCATATTCAATCACTCGCTCTTTAGAAAACATAATATGATTTGGCGACTGATTAATAAGATACCAGCCATCTTTAAAATGCTTATTTCCTCGTACTTCTAAGAAGGTAATATGATCTTCCGACAAATTATGGGAAATTTGCGTGTTGAGTAAAGTGACCTTACCCGGAATTGCTTCAAAGGCCGTATAAAGTTTACGTGAAAGAATATTAATATCTTGTGGTACAACACTTGAGTGAATTCGATGTTTTCGAGCAAACTCAACTAAGTTACGGTAACTCAACATCAAAAACTTCACCACATTATCATGATTTTCTTTGACTGCTTTGATTTTCCAAAGTGGGCGACAATTAAGGAATTGTACAGTTTCATCAGACCATCCCCATTCCCGAGCCAAAATTTCCATATAACGGATACGCCAATTATCTGCTTGGTAAAGTGCAAGATCCTTCGTTGCTTTCACATAAAAACAACGACGTACAAAATCAAGGCGCTTAAATTCAGAAAGTGCGGTTAAATATTGAGTAACTTTTGAAAGGATAGCAATATAAGGATCAAAATGGTGATCTGGATTAGCACAACCTGAAAGTAAATCGCGTTTAAAGGTGCGTGCAATTAAACAGGTATTAGGATATTCTTTAGAATAAGCTTCTAGCAGTAAAATTTTGAGTACTGATTTATAAGGAGAATCAATTCCTTTATAAAGCTGCCATAAGCTAGCCCCAAAATATTCACTCGCCGAGAATTGACCTAAACCGCCAAAATCAACCCAATCATTTGGATCGAGTTCCCCAGATTCAATCAGTCGTTCAACTTCCTTTTCATAATCCTTTTCGTTTTCAACCCATAAATGTAGCCATAACAAAGGTTTACCCGCTAAACGAACTGCTGACCGATAAAATTCATCCAACAGCAACATATACTGTGCGGATCCACTATTTTCGGCGGTGAGTGAATCAGCATAATGTTCATGGCGAAAGCGTTGCTGATCTACTAAATAGAAATTAATTTCTACATTAAACTGAGTCGCCCATTCAGAAATACGTTTAGCTTTTTTGGTAATAAGTGCACATTCATCTGAACTAAGGCCATCACGGACACAAATCCAAGTATCTAAATCAGAAGATGAAGTTTGGCTAATAGAACCAAAACTCCCCATCACATACACACCTAAAATAGGAGGCAAAACAGATTGAAAATTTACCGCACTTTGATGATTTATATATTTACAATCGGCATAATTAATACCGTATTCATTAACAAGCCATCGCTTTTGATAATCAGAAATATGGAAACCGGAAACCCCTGATGGAGCATGAATGACATAGCCAGGAAGCTGTGGGTGATTACTCTGTAAAAGTAAAGGAACTATTGATAACACATGTTGAAACGCATCGCCAGAACCCAGTAACGCTCGTTCAAAACGACGTTTATCTAAAGCCTTTACCCATTGTTTGGCTCGTTCAAGATTATATTCCAAGCGGCGTCCTTACCAGAACAGCAAAAATTACTAAGTAATTTACCACTTGAGGTGTAGGAAAGCAAAAGAATTAAACGAAATAGCGCGGTACTATTCTATCATTCGATTTATTACACCTTAATCTAGAATATAGATGATTAAGGTGTAACATTTTCTTAACTAAGCATCCATCGACATACAGAGTAAGGTTAATGGGTGAATACAGGTCACATTGGATGACATATCAATTTGCCATTTACAGGTTTGGCATTCAGATATGACGTAATCAAACCCACCTTCGTTAATATTATCGAATAGGTTTTTACCAATAGATTGTGAAACCTCATAGTTTTCTGATTTAAAACCGTAAGTCCCAGCAATACCACAGCATTGGCTAGGTAACATAATGATTTCTAAACCAGGAATTTTTTTCAACACTTCCAAAGTATAAGGTGCCCAACCCGCCTTATCTACGTGACAAGCGGTGTGATAAGCCACTCGAAGTTTAAGTGGTTTCAACGGTAATGTTTTACCTTCTTTGAACAGTTGGTATAAGAATGGCGTCACCATATGAATATGCGGACGCACTTTAGCATTATCGATACCTAAAATATGATGGTATTCATCACGCAGATTAAGTGAACAACTTGATGCCTCACTTATCACATCTAGTCCATTTTCATCTACCATTTTTCCAATGTAATCGGTATTGAACCGTGCGATATTACGTGCACGTTCTGGGAAACCATTCACCATTAATGGTAAACCACAGCATTTTTCTTTTTCTAGTAACATCACTCCAATGTTCATCGCATTGAATACTTTAAGGAATTCTTTACCAAGCTGCGGATTATTGTAGTTCACATAACAACCATGATAATACGCGACTTTACGCTCAAATTTTTGTTGGCCTTGTAACGCATTTTTCATATACCAGCTGCGGAACGTGCCAAACGCATATTTAGGTAAAGTACGTTCTTTACTAATTTTAAGCGTTTTTTCCAACATAAATTTGGTAGCTTTTAGGCTTGTGATAGTGTTTACAATCGGCGCTAATGGCGTATTGATTTTCCCCATGACATCCGTGTTACTTAAAATCGCATCACGCAATTTATTCATTAACGGTTTTTTAGATTGTGCTAAGTGGTTATTACGTGCACGCACAATTAAATCACCGATTTTCACATCAGACGGACAAGCCACTTCACAACGTTTACAGTTGGTACAATATTTAAGTGCTTCATCGTAAAGTTCAGCAGATTTTAAGCGTAAACGCTCACCATCTGGGCCAGATTGTTTTGGACCAGGATAAAGCGGATTGTTGCGTGAAACCGGACAAACAGCGGTACAAGCCGTACATTTAATACAGCTTTCAAAACTTTCGTCGATATATTTATGGCTTTCAGGTGAATTTAGGGATTGTTTTGCACTATCAATGAGTCGTTGAATATTATTATCCATATTATTCCCCCTTATTTCGCCAAGATTTCATCAGCAACCGCCAAGGCAGTTACAACTGCGACACCCGAACCACAACCTAGTTCAAGCGCATTAAAACCACCAATTACATTACCGACGGCATATAAATTCGTTAAATATTGACCGCTCTTTTGCACTTGGCATTGCGCATTAATTGCCACACCAGCAGATTGATAAGGTTGTGGATGAGCAAAACGATGAGCAGTCCAAGTAAAACGATCTTTATCGTTAAACCCTTCAACACCGATAATATCGGATTCAAAAACCGGCTCATAAATTTTATCGAATTCAGAAATGAGTCCTTTACTGAAGAAACTGCCTGAAGCTAGTACGAAGTTATCTGCAGTAATTTCTTCATCTTCGAGCAAGCGAGTGTTGATACAACGTACTTGGTTTCCTTCAAATGTTGCGCTCAATGCACTATCACCGTTAATCATTAAACCACCAAGGGATTCAAATTTACGGCGTAATTGAATACGTTGACGCATACCAAGTAATGATGGTGGCAACGTTGGTAATTCAAATAATGCGAGTTTAGTTGCATCACGAAGTGCGGTCATAAATTCTTGGTTTTCTAAACCAAAACAAGCCGGTAAAAATACTGCTTCTGCACCTTGTGCTGATTCAATAATTTCTTTAACAAGATCATTAAACGCAAGTTTGTGCTCTAGAAGTTGAGAGATGTTTACACTGCGGAACTCACGAGCATTTTTACGAAGCTCGTCTAATTGTGGAATATTTAAGAAACCACTAGTCACCTCACAATGCTCAAATTGTGGGTTTAACACCAAATTTGCCGCCAAAAGTTGCGGTTGAAAATCGTGATAACCTTCAATACCAAGCACAGCAATACGTTTATGCGGAAAACGTTCATTGCCTTGTACAATTGGCACACTATTTGGTGAAAGCCACGCACCACGCAAACTGCCTAAGCCAGTTACACGCCAATGGTTCTTTTCCGTAGAACCAATTAAATCAAGATTTAATTCATTAGCTAAACGTTCAAAATCTTGCGCTTTAGCAAGTACTTTCTCTGCACCTAATAAACTATAAGGGTGAGCAGGTAATTCATTGCGAAGTGCGGTAATATTTTCTTTTAAATTTTCTACCGCGCGACCTTCTCCATTTGGAGTTGATGGTATACGGCTTAATAAATCTAAAGAGCCGGATGCAAAATCAATGGCTGCTTGACCGTTGTTGATTATCACGCAACGTTTGCCGCGTTGTTGAAGAGCGATACCACAGGTTAAACCCGCTAAACCACCGCCAATAATGGCTACATCAAAATTCATTGCTATCCGTCCCTTGTTGTGCTTGTTCATCAAGCGGTTTCACATCATTTAAACCTAATACGCTACCATACATCCAAGATGTAAATTCGGCTTCGCGAATAGCTTCACCCCAAGCAATCGGCTCAATACCGCGCCAGCGTTCTTCCATAAAGGCAGAAAGTTGAGTCGTTGATTGAGTTGGTGTTGCCACTTCAAAACGGTTCATTAAGCCAGCAGCACGACATGCACAAAGCTCAGCTTGGCAAGTACCCATACCAACACGAGTACGGCGACGTAAATCCACAATGTTATTTACGCCCAGTTCATCAATCGCATAGCGCACTTCGCCCGCCGTCACCGCTTCACATTCGCAAACCATTGAACGATCTAAACGTTCTTTTTCAAGCAAACGAGTAGCACGTGAACCATGACGATACACGGCGGAATAACGAATAGTACTTGGTAATGAAATGACTTTTTGATTGGTCTCTTGACGGCTTTCAGTAGAGCCTGGCAAAGGTTGCTCCGCAGTGACACAACGAGCCGTTTTATTGAGTTTTTTACAAACAAGGTCGGTCGCCCATTCAGCCATTAAACGATAAGTCATTAACTTACCGCCTGTAATAGTAATAAAGCCATCTAAGCCATCGCGTTCTGCGTGGTCAAGTAACACAATACCACGACTCACATTACGACCTGATGGATCATCATCACTCGCAACTAATGGACGCACCCCTGCATAAGCACGTAATACGCGAGTATGACGTAAACTCGGTGCAAGTTTTTCACCTTCACGGAAAAGAATATCCACCTCCTCTGGCGTCACTTGCATGTTATCGATTTGATCATAAGGCACACGACTTGACGTTGTACCAATAACACAAATTGTATCGCCTGGAACAAGAATATCCGCATCAGCTGGTTTACGGCAGCGGTTAATGACAAGTTTATTAATACGATGGCCCATTACGAGCAATGCACCTTTCGCAGGGAACATTTTGATTTTGAGATCGACATATTCCGCAATCCCTTGTCCCCAAATACCACCAGCATTCACAACCAACGGTGCAAAAAATTGGCGTTCTCTACGATTTTTATGATCGTACACATTCACACCAATCACTTTTCCACCTTCACGAATCAAATTTTTTACTTCGCAATAAGTGAACATTTTTGCGCCGTTTTCTGTCGCATCCATCATATTAGAGGCAGTTAAACGGAATGGGTCAATAGAACCATCTGGCACAACAACAGCGCCCACTAAATCTGGATTTACAGAAGGCTCCATAATTTTAGCTAAGTCAGGATCAATGGCTTGCGCATCAATTCCAGATTTTGCACAACTCTCAAGGAAGGTTTTTTGATAGTCGAGAGAATCTTCAGGCAAAGTGATAAATAAGCCTTCCGTTTCATCTACGCAATGGCGCGCAATTTTGCGCAAAATGCGGTTTTCTTTAATACATTCTTCAGCAGATTCTTGGTCGTTTACGGCATAACGTGCACCACTGTGTAATAATCCGTGGTTACGTCCTGTCGCACCCGTTGCGATGTCTCGGCGTTCCAATAAAATACAATCAATACCACGAAGTGCACAGTCACGCGCAATACCAGCACCCGTTGCGCCACCACCAATAATAATGACATCGGTACTGAGTGGCGAAAAATCTCCAACATCTTTGTACATGCTAGGCGATAATCCCATGTTTACCCCCAATTCCCAAAATTTAACAAAAAAGTAATATAAAAAATACAGAGAGTATTGTATTTAAGTATGCTTAAATTAACAACATTTTGAGCGGAAAAGAAAATGAATTTGTGAAGTTGATCACAATAATTTTCGCATTCGCTCAGACAAAGTAAAATTTTTGTGAAACACTTCACATTTTTGCATTTTACTACTTTCTTATTTTTTATTTTCTTTTATGATGCAGCACATCCCTTACTATCTGAAGGGTAAATTTCAATAACACATAATTACAAAGTTGGAGAAAAATTATGTTTGGTCCATTTAAACCCGCTCCGCATATTGCGGAACTTCCAGCGGAAAAAATTGATTCCACGTATAGACGCTTACGTTGGCAAGTATTCGCAGGGATCTTCTTTGGTTATGCCGCATACTATTTCGTGCGTGCAAACTTTGACTTAGCACAACCTGGTTTAATTCAAGCAGGTCTTTATACAAAAGCTGAGCTTGGTGTAATCGGTTCTGCAGCTGGTCTTGCTTACGGTTTATCAAAATTCGTCATGGCTGGTATGTCTGACCGTTCTAACCCTCGTGTATTCCTACCATTTGGTTTATTACTATCTGGTTTATGTATGACCTTAATGGGTCTATTCCCATGGGCAACCTCTGGCATCGCTATCATGTGGGCGATGATCTTCTTAAATGGTTGGTTCCAAGGTATGGGATGGCCTCCATGTGGTCGTACTATGGTGCACTGGTGGTCTAAATCTGAACGCGGTACTATCGTGTCAATTTGGAATACTGCGCACAATATCGGTGGTATGATGCCTGGTGCAATGGTGCTATTAGCAAGTGCCGTCTTCTTCAGCACTCATGGTATCGAAGCACAAGCAAAAGACATTTGGCAACAATCCCTATACTATCCGGGTATTGCAGCAATGATCTGTGCAATTCCAGTTTACTTCGTGATGCGTGATACTCCACAATCTTGTGGTTTACCATCTATCGAAAAATGGCGTAATGACTACCCTGATGACTATAACGAAAAAACTTACGAAAACGATTTAAGCACAAAAGAAATCTTCGTTACTTATGTATTGAAAAACAAATTGTTATGGTACATCGCACTTGCTAACGTGTTCGTATATTTAATCCGCTACGGTGTATTAAAATGGTCTCCGGTTTATTTGAGCGAAGTAAAACACTTCAACATCAAAGGTACCGCATGGGCGTATACAATCTATGAATTAGCAGCGGTTCCAGGTACATTATTATGTGGTTGGGTATCAGATAAAGTATTCAAAGGTAAACGTGGTTTAACTGGTTTCATCTTCATGATCTTAACAACTGCAGCGGTTATTGCGTACTGGATGAACCCTGCTACACCAGAAGCTGAATTAGCAAACTACAGCGCATGGTATCAAAACCCATACCAATTAACTGACTTCATTTTAATGACTTTAATCGGTTTCTTAATCTATGGTCCTGTAATGTTAATCGGTTTACATGCTCTTGAGTTAGCACCGAAAAAAGCAGCAGGTACTGCAGCAGGTTTCACCGGTTTATTCGGTTACTTAGGTGGTACAGTTTCTGCATCTGCAGTTATCGGTTGGGCTGCTCAACATTACGGATGGGACGGTGGTTTCTACGTAATGATCGGCGGTGGCGTATTAGCTGTGTTATTACTCTTAATCGTAATGGTTGAAGAAGGAAAACACAAAGCGAAATTAGGCGATACTTACGGTACTAAATAATTAGCTTAAAAAAGGCGACGGGCAAATTGCTTAGTCGCCTTTTTTGTAACTAAAATCTAAAAAAACCATAAAAATTTACCGCACTCTTAAGGAGAAAATACTTATGAAACTTAAAACTTTAGCGCTTTCTTTATTAGCAGCTGGCGTACTTGCAGGTTGCAGCAGCCATTCATCAAGCATGGCAAACACCCAAATGAAATCAGACAAAATCATTATTGCTCACCGTGGTGCTAGCGGTTATTTACCAGAGCATACTTTAGAATCTAAAGCACTTGCGTTTGCACAACATGCTGATTATTTAGAGCAAGATTTAGCCATGACTAAAGATGGTCGTTTAGTGGTTATTCACGATCACTTTTTAGATGGCTTGACTGATGTAGCGAAAAAATTCCCACATCGTCACCGTAAAGACGGTCGTTACTATGTCATCGACTTTACCTTGAAAGAAATTCAAAGTTTAGAAATGACAGAAAACTTTGAAACCAAAGATGGCAAACAAGCACAAGTTTATCCTGGTCGTTTCCCACTTTGGAAATCACACTTCAGAATTCACACCTTTGAAGATGAAATTGAATTTATCCAAGGCTTGGAAAAATCTACAGGCAAAAAAGTAGGGATTTATCCAGAAATCAAGGCACCTTGGTTCCACCATCAAAATGGCAAAGATATTGCCGTAGAAACGCTCAAAGTATTGAAAAAATATGGCTATGATAAGAAAACCGATATGGTTTACTTACAAACTTTCGACTTTAATGAGTTAAAACGTATCAAAACTGAATTACTTCCAAAAATGGGCATGGATTTGAAATTAGTTCAATTAGTGGCTTATACAGATTGGAAAGAAACGCAAGAAAAAGATGCGAAAGGTAAATGGGTAAACTACGATTACGATTGGATGTTTAAACCAGGTGCAATGGCAGAAGTGGTAAAATATGCTGATGGTGTTGGTCCGGGTTGGTATATGTTAGTAGATAAAGAAAAATCTAAACCAGGCAACATTGTATACACACCATTAGTAAAAGAGCTTGCTCAATACAAAGTTGAACTTCATCCATATACAGTGCGTAAAGACGCATTGCCAGAATTCTTCACAGATGTAAATCAAATGTACGATGCATTATTGAATAAATCAGGTGCAACAGGCGTATTTACTGATTTCCCAGATACTGGCGTGGAATTCTTAAAAGGGAAAAAATAATATCCCTCACAACCGTGGGTAAACATACCCACGGTTAACTAGGTTTCTATATTGTAGAAGCTAAAAATTTACTCTAACAGAGTAACATCATAATCAATCTAGGTGTTCTAACCTAGAATTCAAATAAGGAGGCTATTTCAAAACACTCCGTATTCTTTTTAATAAATTCTTCCCCTTTATTTAGGGAAAACACTCTTCATTTCAACCGCACTTCTAAGGAGTGATCTATGGATAAATCATTAAAAGCGAACTGTATTGGCGAGTTTTTAGGTACAGCCTTATTGATTTTCTTTGGTGTGGGCTGCGTTGCAGCACTAAAAGTAGCAGGCGCTAGTTTTGGCTTGTGGGAAATCAGCATTATGTGGGGGATGGGCGTTGCACTTGCAGTATATGCAACAGCTGGTTTATCTGGCGCACATTTAAACCCAGCAGTAACCATTGCCCTTTGGAAATTTGCTTGCTTTGATGGCAAAAAAGTAATTCCTTACATCATTTCACAAATGCTCGGCGCATTCTTTGCTGCAGCATTAGTTTATGCCTTATACCGCAATGTTTTTATCGATTATGAAACAGCCCACAATATTGTTCGCGGTACACAAGAAAGTTTAAGCCTTGCGGGTACATTCTCCACTTATCCTCATCCAAGTTTAAGCGTTGGTGGCGCCTTTGCTGTGGAATTTGTGATTACTGCAATTCTTATGGCATTAATTATGGCATTAACTGACGATGGAAACGGTGTACCTCGTGGTCCACTTGCCCCATTATTAATTGGTGTATTAATCGCGGTTCTCGGCGGTGCTATGGGCCCATTAACAGGTTTTGCCATGAATCCAGCACGTGACTTCGGACCAAAATTCTTTGCTTATCTCGCTGGCTGGGGCGAACTCGCTTTAACTGGCGGACGCGAAATCCCTTATTTTATCGTTCCAATGGTTGCACCCGTTTTAGGCGCATTAGCTGGTGCATGGTTATACAAAAAAGCAATTGGCGGCAATTTACCTTGTAATTGCGGCTGCGAATAATTATTTGAAGGAGTAATACTATGACAGACAAAAAATACATCATTGCATTAGACCAAGGCACAACAAGCTCTCGCGCAGTATTATTAGATCATAATGCGAATGTGGTTGAAATTGCACAACGTGAATTTACCCAAATCTACCCTCGAGCAGGCTGGGTAGAACATAACCCTATGGAAATTTGGGCAACTCAAAGCTCAACCTTAAACGAAGTCGTTGCCAAAGCGGGCATTACATCTGATGAAATTGCTGCTATCGGTATCACCAACCAACGTGAAACCACCATTGTATGGGAAAAAGCAACTGGTACGCCTGTTTATAACGCTATCGTATGGCAATGTCGCCGTACTGCAGACATTACCGATAAATTAAAAGCCGATGGTCATGAAGAATACATTCGCAATACCACAGGCTTAGTGGTTGACCCTTACTTCTCTGGTACAAAAGTGAAATGGATTTTGGATAATGTTGAAGGTGCTCGAGAAAAAGCAGAACGAGGCGAATTATTATTTGGTACCGTTGATACTTGGCTTGTATGGAAACTGACTCAAGGCCGAGTGCACGTAACCGATTACACCAATGCATCTCGTACCATGTTATTCAACATTCATACCAAACAATGGGACGACAAGATGCTTGAAATCTTGAATATTCCACGTTCAATGTTACCTGAAGTACGCAACTCTTCTGAAATTTACGGCCAAACCAATATCGGTGGTAAAGGCGGTGTTCGTATTCCTGTTGCAGGGATTGCAGGTGACCAACAAGCTGCACTTTACGGACATCTTTGCGTACATGCAGGCCAAGCCAAAAACACTTACGGCACAGGTTGCTTTATGTTGCTCCACACAGGTAACAAAGCTATTACATCCAAAAATGGACTTCTCACAACCATTGCTTGTAATGCAAAAGGCGAACCAGAATATGCCTTAGAAGGTTCAGTATTTATCGCGGGTGCATCAATCCAATGGCTCCGTGATGAACTCAAAATTGTTCACGATAGTTTTGACTCTGAATACTTTGCACAAAAAGTAACTGATAGTAATGGCGTATATGTTGTTCCAGCTTTCACTGGGTTAGGTGCACCATATTGGGATCCATATGCGCGCGGTGCAATTTTTGGCCTTTCTCGCGGTGCAAACCGTAATCATATTGTTCGTGCAACATTAGAATCTATTGCTTACCAAACCCGCGATGTCTTAGAGGCTATGCAATCAGATTCAGGTGAACGCTTACAATACCTCCGTGTAGATGGTGGCGCGACCAACAATAACTTCTTAATGCAATTCCAAGCTGATATTTTAGATGTAAATGTTGAGCGCCCAGTTGTAAAAGAAGTGACTGCGCTAGGCGCCGCTTACCTTGCAGGTTTAGCAACAGGCTTCTGGAAAGATTTAGACGAGCTTCGTGATAAAGCCCGTGTAGAACGCACTTTCAGCCCAGACAGCGACAATGAAAAACGCGAACGTCGCTACAAAGGCTGGAAAAAAGCCGTTAAACGCTCATTAGAATGGGCAAAAGAGGATGAAGAATAATTTTTTATTGCCTATTTTCAAATGTTCATTACTTCAAAACGATCGTAAGTGCGGTCGTTTTTTATTGGTTTTTTTATCTCAAATCAGTAAACTAAAGATATTATTTTCTCAATGGAGAATCATCATGAAACCTTATCTCATTGCCCCCTCTATTCTGTCTGCCGATCTTGCTCGACTTGGAGATGATGTACAACGTGTGCTTAATGCTGGCGCAGATGTCATTCATTTCGATGTGATGGATAACCATTATGTGCCTAATCTCACTTTTGGCCCCGCAGTATGCCAGTCCTTACGGGATTATGGGATTACCGCGCCAATTGATGTACATTTAATGGTAAAACCTGTGGATAGAATTATTCCTGACTTTGCCAAAGCTGGGGCAAACTATATTACATTTCATCCAGAATCTAGCGAACATATTGACCGCACTTTACAACTCATTCGTGATCACGGTTGTAAATCTGGTTTAGTTTTTAACCCCGCAACACCACTAAGTTATTTAGATTATGTGTTAGACAAAATTGACATTGTATTATTAATGTCAGTAAACCCAGGTTTTGGTGGTCAATCCTTTATTCCTGCAACCTTACAAAAACTTCAACAAGCACGTAAAATTATTGATAACAGTGGCTATGATATTCGTCTCGAAGTTGATGGTGGTGTTAAAGTCGATAATATTGCAGAAATTGCTGCTGCAGGTGCTGATATGTTTGTGGCGGGCTCAGCCATTTTTGGAAAATCCGATTATAGACAAGTAATAGATCAAATGCGTACACAATTATCAAATATGAAAGCCCAATAATATTTTTAGAAGAGATAACAAATGAATACACAATTTAAACTTATTGGATTTGATTTAGACGGAACCTTAGTAAATAGCCTGCCAGATTTAGCCTTATCAGTAAACTCTGCATTAACTGAATTTAGCTTACCTCAAGCATCCGAAGAATTAGTACTCACTTGGATTGGCAACGGTGCACCTGTCTTAATTGCCCGAGCATTAGATTGGGCTTGTGCTCAAAGCGGTCGAGAATTAACAGTGTCTGAGATTGAAAAAGTAAAAGCGCGGTTTAATTTTTACTACGGTGAAAATTTATGCAATATCAGCCGTTTATATCCCAATGTGAAGGAAACTTTAGAAAATTTAAAAGAAAAAGGCTATACGCTTGCAGTCGTAACAAATAAGCCAACACGTCATGTTCAACCTGTGTTGTCCGCATTTAGTATTGATCATTTATTTAGCGAAATGCTTGGTGGACAATCACTACCTGCAATCAAACCCCATCCAGGGCCACTTTATTATTTATGTGGGAAATTCGGTGTTGAACCACGCCAAATACTTTTTGTTGGTGATTCTAAAAATGATATTCTTGCTGCACACGCAGCAGGTTGCCCCGCTGTCGGATTAACCTATGGGTATAACTATAATATGCCTATTAGCGATTCCAACCCAGATTGGGTATTCGATGATTTTTCTCAGTTACTAACAATTTTGTAAGATATCTTTAAAATAGGGCGGCAGTTTTCCGCCCTAACTCAATCTAAAGATTCAACATTCCTTCCAACGTTTCCTGCGCAATCATCCAATCTGCTTCCACTATTTCTAACGACTTTTTCACTGTCACTTGTTCATTCAAAAGTGCGGTTAATTTTTCTTTATTTTCTGCATTATAAAGCTCTGAATCCGACAGCTGATTTTCGATCTCTACAAGTTGTTGAGAGTACTTATCCATTTTGTCTTCCAACTGAACAATTTTTTTACGAAATGGTGCGGTTTGTTGACGTAATTCCGCCTCACGGCGTTTTTGTTCTTTACGATTTTGGTTAGAAGTAGCATTTTCTGTAGCTTCAATTTCATCATTAGATTTGGATATCAATTGACTATTTTGTTCGGTTAACCATTTCTGATAATCGTCTAAGTCCCCCTTAAATTCTTCCACTTGTTTATCATGTACTAAATAAAATTCTTCTACCGTATTACGTAGTAAATGACGATCGTGAGAGACAACAACTAGCGAACCTTCGTAATCAACCAAGGCTTCTGTTAAAGCTTGGCGCATATCTAAATCCAAGTGGTTAGTTGGCTCATCCAATAACAGCAAATTTGGGCGTTGCCATACAATTAATGCTAAAACTAATCTCGCTTTTTCACCACCGGAAAAGGACTTCACCGCTTGATTCACTTTATCTCCGTGAAAAGCAAAACTACCAAGATAATCACGTACCTGTTGTTCAGTTTGTTCTGGTGCGATTTTTTGCATATGCCAAAGCGCAGATTCTTCCGCACGAAGCGTATCCAACTGATGTTGAGCAAAATAACCAAGCTGTACACCTTTAGCAAGTTGAACATTGCCTGAAAGTGCGGTCAGCTCTCCAGCTAAAAGTTTAATCAAAGTTGATTTACCTGCACCATTTTTCCCCAATAAACCAATGCGTGAACCTGGCACAAGATTAAGTTTAATTTTACTCAAAATTTCAACCACACTTTCCCCTTCTCCATAACCCGCACTAGCTTGTTCAATCATCACTAAAGGGCTTGGCAAAGTAGCAGGGGAACGAAATGCAAAGGTGAAGGGATTATCTGCATAAGCTGGTGCAATAAGTTCCATTCGTTCTAACGCTTTCACTCGACTTTGCGCCTGTTTTGCCTTAGTCGCTTTTGCCTTAAAGCGATCAATATAGTTTTGTAAATGAGCAATTTTTTGTTGTTGCTGTCGATACATCGCAACCTGTTGTGCAAGTTTAGTCGCGCGCTGCACCTCAAAAGACGAATAATCACCGGTGTATTCATTCAGTTTTTGATGTTCAATATGCAAAATTTTATTCACGATCGGATCAAGAAAATCACGGTCGTGAGAAATCAGCACCAATGTACCTTGATAATTCACTAACCAACGTTCCAACCAAATCACTGCCTCCAAATCTAAGTGGTTCGTCGGCTCATCAAGTAACAATAAATCTGACGGGCAAAGCAACGCCTGTGCTAAATTCAATCTCATTCGCCAACCACCGGAGAAGGATTTCACAGCATGACTGGTTTCTACCTGAGTAAAGCCCAAACCATGTAAAAGTGTTTCCGCACGAGAGCGAATTGTCCACGCATTAATAGCATCAAGTCTATCGTGAATACGTGCAATCGCATTACCATCGTTTTGTTCATTCGCCCAAGCTAATTCTTGCTGTAAGCGGCAATATTCTCGATCACCTTGAATTACATAATCAATTGCAGAAACATCCAGTGCAGGCGTTTCTTGATTCACCCAAGATACCGCCCAATTTGATGGATAAGTCACATCTCCGCCTTCTGGCTGAAGTTCTTTTTTTAACAACGCCAAAAGAGAGGATTTACCACAACCATTTTTACCCACTAAACCAACTTTTTGTTTAGGGGTAATCGTAGCTACCGCATTGTCGAGTAATTCCGTTTGTCCACGCTTTAAGGAAATATTATTAAATACAATCATTTTTCTAAAACACATCTTAATTTTTGCTTATTTTGCAACATTATGTTCAATATGCAAAACTTATTACAAAATCAATTTCAATCAGTAAGAAATAACTACTTACGGCAGATTTATTTTGTTGTTACTAGGCAAATTAGGTAGAATAAGCCAAATTTTATACTGGAGATTATGAATGAAAAAACAAGCAATTTTAGCCGCACTTTTAGGTACATTCTTACTAACAGGATGTGCAAATAAACCTGATGGAGAACGTAATGACTCCCTTGAAGGGTTCAATAGAACAATGTGGAAGTTTAACTATAATGTGATGGATCGTTATGTTCTTGAACCTGTAGCTAAGGGCTGGAATAATTACGTCCCTAAGCGCGTTTCTTCAGGCCTTACAAGTATGGCGAACAATCTTGATGAGCCTGTAAGCTTTGTAAACCGATTAATTGAAGGTGAACCGAAAAAAGCCTTTGTACATTTTAACCGTTTTTGGATCAACACTATATTTGGTTTAGGTGGTTTTGTTGATTTTGCGAGTGCAAGTAAAGAATTACGCATTGATCACCAACGCGGATTTGGTGAAACACTTGGAAGCTATGGCGTTGATGCTGGCACATATATTGTTTTACCTATCTATAATGCCACTACACCGCGCCAATTAACTGGTGCCGTAGTAGATGCCGCTTATATGTATCCTTTCTGGGAATGGATAGGCGGGCCATGGTCCCTCGTTAAATATGGTGTTCAAGCTGTAGATACCCGTGCTAAAAATCTCGATAACGCAGAGCTATTACGTCAAGCCCAAGATCCATACGTAACATTTCGCGAGGCTTATTACCAAAATCTTCAATTCAAGGTCAGTAATGGAAAATCTGAAGATCATCAAGAGACACTTCCTGATGATGTGCTAAAAGAAATTGATCAATAAACAAAAGTGCGGTAATTTTCTCCGCACTTTCATCAATCAAGGAGAAAACCATGACAACAATTATTCATACCGAGCATGCCCCTGCAGCAATTGGCCCTTATGTTCAAGCCATTGATTTAGGCAATTTAGTACTTACATCGGGTCAAATTCCTGTCAATCCAACAACAGGAGATATACCAACAGATATCGTAGCGCAAGCACGCCAATCCTTAGAAAATATAAAAGCAATCATTGAACAAGCAGGTTTAACTGTAGCAGATATTGTCAAAACAACAGTTTTTGTAAAAGATCTCAATGACTTCGCAGCAGTAAATGCTGAATATGAACGTTTTTTCAAAGAAAATCATCATCCTCACTTTCCCGCACGCTCTTGCGTAGAAGTAGCGCGATTACCAAAAGATGTAGGGTTAGAAATTGAAGCCATTGCAATACGAAAATAATAACTTCTGCAACCAATTATCAAAAATGCGGTCATAAACTTGCGTGTTTCTGACCGCATTTTTATATAAATATTTCTATTCTACCTTGAATTTTAATAACCCTTCCCCACTAAAAGAGGAAGATTAATCCTAACTTAGAGAGAACATATTATGATGCGTATTCTTCTTTTCCTTGCTACCAATATGGCCGTTATGTTGGTGTTGGGAATTATTTTAAGTGTCACAGGTATAGCTGGAAACAGTACCAGTGGTATTTTAATTATGGCCTTACTATTTGGTTTTGCCGGATCTTTGATTTCTTTATTTCTGTCAAAAACAATGGCATTGCGTTCAGTTGATGGCGAAGTTATTACTCAACCTCGTAACCAAACAGAACATTGGTTAATGGACACCGTTGCTCGACAAGCACAACTTGCGGGGATTCCAATGCCAGAAGTAGCAATTTACCATTCACCAGATGTCAACGCTTTTGCAACAGGTGCAACAAAAAGTAATTCATTAGTCGCAGTGAGTACTGGCTTATTGAATAACATGACAGAAGCCGAAGCGGAAGCCGTACTTGCTCATGAGATTTCTCATATAGCAAATGGTGATATGGTAACTATGGCTTTATTACAAGGTGTGTTAAATACTTTTGTAATTTTCTTATCACGTATTATTGCAACAGCAGTCGCAAGCTCACGTAATAATAACGGTGAGGAAACGCGTAGTTCTAGCTTATATTTTTTAGTGTCAATGGTGTTAGAGATGGTATTTGGCGTACTTGCCAGCATTATTGCAATGTGGTTCTCACGTTATCGTGAATTTCGAGCCGATGCGGGTTCTGCAAGCCTTGTCGGCAAAGAAAAAATGATTATGGCATTACAGCGTTTACAACAATTACATGAACCACAAAACCTTGAAGGCTCACTCAATGCTTTCATGATTAACGGTAAACGTAGTGAACTCTTTATGAGTCATCCACCGCTTGAAAAACGCATTGAAGCATTACGTAATCTTTAAAAAATAGATAAAAAATCGGTCACCCTTTCATGATGACCGATTTTTTTATTTTCCTTTCTTCACCCAATATTTGAATGGCGGTGCTCCTACTTCACTTTGCAACAACGTATGATCCATAAATTGACAAAAACTAGGAATATCACGTGTTGTGGCCGGATCATCAGCAATAATAAGTAATACCTCTCCCTCATTTAAATGACGAATATTTTTACGTACAAGCATGACCGGTTCTGGGCAACGAAGCCCCATAGTATCAAGAGTTTGAGTAATAATAATTTCAGACATTTTCTTTTTTATCATTAAAAATGTGCGGTAAAAACCACAGTATTTTTACCGCCCTATATAACTTAGCTTAACGTCTTGGTAAATAACGAATAGGATCAACTGATTTACCTTTATAACGAATCTCAAAATGAAGTTTCACAGTATTTGTACCGGAGCTACCCATTTTTGCGATTTCTTGACCAGCTTTGACTTCTTGTTGATCGGTTACAAGAATTTTGTCGTTATGCGCATAAGCACTTAAGAAATCATCATTATGTTTGATGATGATTAAATTACCGTAACCACGTAAAGCATTGCCAGCATACACAACGCGACCTGATGCAGCTGCTTTTACAGACTGTCCACGAGAACCACTAATATCAATTCCTTTATTTCCACCATCAGTATCTGAGAAACCTTGGATAATATTACCTGAAGTCGGCCATTGCCATGCAACATTCGATGCGATTGGCGCAACAACATTGGCATTAATCGGTGTACTATTGGTGTTATCTACTGGCGTAGTTGGTACTGATGGCGTTGTCGCAGGAGCAACTGGTGTTGTCGCAACCGGTACCATTGCTGGTGCGCTATTCGCTACACCTGCACCAGATTTAATTGGGCCAATGATTGTTCCATCTGATCCTATTTGCGTACCGTTTGCGCCTGGCGTATAGGTGACTACCGATTCTGCTGGTGCTGTCGGTACAGCCGCAGTAGTTGTTGTCGTTGCTGCCGCAGGTTGTTTTACAGGAACCGTTGTTGTCACGGTTTTTGTACCACAATTAGAGATTTTTAAAGTTTGTCCTAGACTCAAACTATAAGGCTCAGTCATGTTGTTCAATGCAGCTAATTCTTTTACATCAATCCCCGCCAAGTAGGCTATTAAGAACATGGTATCGCCTTTGTTCACTTTATAGGTATTGCCTTTGTAAGAGCCTTTTTCAATTTGGCTATAATCTGGTGCATTGGTATTTGGATTGCGTGGAACATTAATATGTTGCGAACCTACGCAATCAGAAACAGTTTTAGTGATGGTTTTTGTTTGCACAGCTGGCGCTGGAGCTGGTGTTGGCGCTACTGGTTTTTGAGCTGGCTGAAACGCTGGCTGTGCAGGTTTAAATGCCGGCTGAGCAGGCGTCGCTGGCATAGTAGGCTGTTGATAGGTTGGTTGGAAATTTGGCTGTGGAGTTTGCATGCCTGTTGGTACGCCACCCATCGCGGGTACCGTGTTTTTTTGAATTTCAGGTTGCCAAGAACCACCCGCACTTTCACCATTTACGGGTTGCATGATACCAGGTGAAAGATTGCCATCAGCATTGCTGATTGGAGCGGGAGAATTAGAGGTACAAGCCGATAATACAACAAGACTCAAAGGGAGTAAGAGAAATGATTTTTTCATAGTAATTCCTTATTGTTCCTCTATTATTTCGTTTGCGCTGGCATTGTGTTTTTTTGAATTTCTGGCATAAAGCTACCGCCAGCAACAGCACCTGTGCCTTCTACTGGTTGCATGATGCCGTTTGGCAACGCGTCTGGATCTTTTACTTGTTCTGATGCACATCCAGCTAATACTAATCCAGTCATTAAAATAAGACCTAATTTATTCATTTTTTATCCTAGTTTTTCAATATAAAGTAAGTAATGACAGCCAGCACAACGACTGACCAACCAATAATTTCAATAGATCTTCGCAATTTTGCTGCGAATTTTTCACCGCCCCACGCGGCTAATTTTGCCACCAGCAAGAAACGCGCTAAACGTGAAACAAATGCCGTGATGGCAAAAGGGAAAAATGCCATTTGCATTACGCCAGAGCAGAGAGTAAACACCTTATAAGGAATTGGGCTAAACCCAGCCACAAACACAACTAATACGCCCCATTGCTCAAACCAATTTATGGCTTTTGCCCAATGCGCACTATATCCCCATTGTTGTACAATGTTTTCCACCCAGTCCGTTGCATAATAACCAATTGCATAACCGATAACCCCACCGATGACAGAAGAAATTGCCGTATAAAATGCAAATTTCACCGCACTTTTTGGCTTTGACATAGACATTGGGATCAACATCACATCAGGCGGAATAGGAAAAAATATCGCCTCGATAAAACTAACAAAAGAGAGCCAGAAAGTCGCAAAACGGTGCGTTGACCATTGCATGGTTTTATCGTACATCGTGCCGAAAATTTTCATATTTCTTCTCTATTTGGTAAAACGCGCCATTATTCCTGCTCTAACCAATCTTGTAAAGCTGAAAGTGAATGATGTGCAGTAAGATCTACCTGAATTGGCGTGATAGACACATAACCATTTTTCACCGCATGGAAATCTGTTCCCTCGCTTTCATCTTCGGGTAATGCTGAAGGGCCAATCCAATAAATGGTTTCATCTCTAGGATCCCTTTGTTTGATGACTTCTGCAGACGACGCACGGTAACCCAAGCGACATACCTTGTAACCCTTTAATTCTTCAAAAGGTAAATCCGGCACATTAATATTAATAATTTCACGAGGATTTAATAATTGATGATGTAATTTTGGAATGAGATCACACACCACTCGTGCTGCTGTTTCATAATGTTGACGACCATCTAACGAAACCGCAATAGCAGGCAAGCCTAAATGACGCCCTTCAAGAGCTGCTGCTAATGTGCCTGAATAAATCGTATCATCGCCCATATTACAACCCGCATTAATGCCCGATACCACTAAATCCACTTTGCCAGATAAAAATCCGTTTAATGCTAAATGTACACAATCTGCTGGCGTACCATTCACACAATAATCGCCATTGTCTAAATGGCGTGGGCGAAGTGGCTCCACTAATGTAAGCGAGCTTGATGCTGCACTTCGATTACGATCAGGTGCAACAACAATAACTTCTGCAATTTTTCTTAATTCAGTTGCTAAAACTTGAATGCCTTCCGCGTGAAAACCGTCATCATTACTGACTAAAATTCGCATTGTACTTCCTTATGCTTCTGTATAATTTACTAACTCACGAACTAATGCCGTGGCATAACTGCCCGCAGGCAAATAAAATTTCAAACGCAATCCTTCAGGCTCAAATGCCCAAGAAAACGCTTTTGCCTTCATTAATAATGGGCGACGCGCTGCCTTCATTCTCTCTTGTTTCATTAAAGGATCGAAAACTGAATGTTGATTTACGATTTCATTTTCAATATCACTTGCGGCCAACACATCTTCGCCAATTAAAGGGGCGGTGAGTAAAATATCTTGATTTTCTAACCGCACTTGCAAGGCATTTAAGTCTTCTTTTTCATCCGCTTTGAACCAACTGTGCGAACCGGATAATTGCACAATATCATTTGGCAAAACTTGATTTGTTGCGCTCTTTTCAATACGAGCTGCCACAACTAAATTAAAAATTTCACTGCGCGCGGCGGAAAGATAAAAACTACGTTTTTTGCGATCTTTTACCTTGATTTCCCCTTGCGCCCAACGCAATGCTTGCGTGAGGTTATGACCATCTCGACCAAAACGTTGTTCCGTAAAATAATTGGGGAAACCAAAATTTGCCACAAAATCTAACCGAGCTTTAAGCTCATCTGATTCTTCCGCACCGCGCAATAAAATATCGAAATAATTTCCCTCAAGGCTACCCGTGCGAATTTTTCGGTTATGTCGAGTAACCGTTAAAATCTCTACGCCATCTAATTCAAATTGACTGAAATCGGGCGTTTCCATTCCTGGCATTTGCAAACAAAACCATTGTTCTGTCACCGCTCGACGATCTTTCAACCCCGCATATCCCATATTGCGTTCAGAAACACCGGCAAATTTAGCTAATTTTTCGCCAACAAATAAGGTGTTGCAATCTGTTTTACGTACATACAACGCAACAAACTCACCTTCGCCTGACATTTCATAGCCTAAATGCTCTTTTACAATAAAATCCACACATTCAGCCTTTAAAAGTGCGGTGGTTTTTGGCGGTGTTTTTAATGCCAAATAAGGGAGTTGTTCGAGCATGGTTAGGGTTCTTTTTTATAGAAAACAATTGCACGAAATTTTATGCGACTTTTAGTGATTTATCCACTAAAATAACCGCACTTTTGTTCTTGTTGAAGGATTTTATTATGTCAAAATTGGCTGAATTACAAGCAGAAACCCGTGAAATTATCGCTGATTTACTTAACGATGGTAGTGACCCGGATGCGCTTTACATTATTGAGCATCACATTGCTCATCACGATTTTGATTTATTAGAAAAAATCGCCGTAGATGCTTTTAAAGCCGGTTATGAAGTTTCCGAAGCAGAAGAATTTGAAGATGATGATGGCAAACCAATTTTTTGTTTTGACATTATCAGTGAAGTAGAATTAAAAGCGGAAATTATTGATGCGCAACAAAAAGAAATTCTTCCGTTATTAGAAAAACATAAAGGCATTTATGATGGTTGGGGCACCTATTTTGAAGACCCGAATGCTGATGACGATGAATACGGTGATGATGGGGAATTTTTTGATGACGAGGATGTCGAAGAGCCTCGTGTGCATTAATCATTCTTTTTAACCGCACTTGATAAGTGCGGTTATTTTTTTAGGAGTTTCAATATGAAATTAAAATCTCTTTCCTTGGCATTATTGGCATTGCCTCTTGCTTTGCCTGCATTGGCAGATAATTCTCAAAGTGCGGTGCAAAATAATATTGTTTCTTTTAATGCTGAAGTCGAAAAAGAAGTTTCACGAGATTTGTTACAAGTTACGCTTTTTTATCAGGCAGAAGGCACATCACTTTCAACCCTAAATAAAACAATCAATGAGAAATTAAGCAAAGCGCTTTCTATCGCGAAAAACGAAAGTGCCGTAGAAATCAAAGATCATTTTCGTCATACCAGTGTGCGTTATAACAATCAAGGCAAGCAATCTGGCTGGATTGATCGTGTGGAACTTGTATTAGAAAGCAAAGATTTCCAAGCTATCTCCAAAGTGATTAGCGAGCTTGATGGTGTTATGGCGGTGGAAAGTACGAATACACTTATTTCATCAGAAAAATTAATGAGTTTAGAAAATGAATTAACTCAAGCCGCATTGGATAAATTTAAAAACAAAGCTACATTAATTCAAAATTCATTGAATATGAAAGGCTATCAAATTTTAGATTTAGATGTGTCTTCCGTGAATGAACAAACCATGAGCCCACGACCTTATATGATGGCGATGGCAAAATCTGCCGATATAAGTGCGGTGGATCCTTCTAGCGATGCTTATCTTGAAAATAGTAAAGAGAAAATAAAAGCACGCATTAGTGCGCGAATTGCATTGCGTGCGGAATAATTTTCGCTACAATGGTACGACTTTTTTAACCGATTTTTTTATAAGGAAAACATAATGAAAGTAGCAAAAAATGTAGTGGTGAGCATTGCTTACCAAGTTCGCACACAAGATGGCGTATTGGTAGATGAAGCTCCAGCGAATCAACCACTAGAATATTTACAGGGCCATAATAATTTAGTGATCGGTCTTGAAAAAGCGCTTGAAGGTAAAGAAGTAGGCGACAAATTTGAAGTACGTGTACAACCTGAAGAGGGTTACGGTGCATATAGCGAAAATATGGTTCAACGTGTACCAAAGGATGTATTCCAAGGTGTTGATGAGCTTGAAGTAGGCATGCGTTTCTTAGCGGATACAGACATTGGTCCAGTTCCAGTGGTGATTACTGAAATCGATGGTGATGAAGTTGTCGTTGATGGAAATCACATGTTAGCGGGTCAAGAATTACACTTCACCGTTGAAGTTGTCGCAACGCGTGAAGCAACATTAGAAGAAATCGCACACGGCCACGTTCATGGCGCACATAGCCACCACCACGATGATGACGAAGAAGGTCACGGTTGTGGCTGTGGCGGTCATCACCACCATCACGACCATGATCACGAGCACAGCGGATGCTGCGGCGGTGGTCACGGGCATGGACACGGTCACGGCAGCTGTGGCTGTGGCGGTCATTAATTAAAAACAGCCGAAAACATTACCGCACTTTAGCAATGAAGTCTGCTATTGCTTTCTGAAATAAAAAACACGATGAGAAATCATCGTGTTTTTTTGTATCTTTGTATTAATACCTATCTTATAAAATATGGGCAAACTCTTCTAACATTTCTTTTGGCCATACGCTTGATTGTACTTCACCAATATGTTTTTTACGAAGTAAAAGCATCGCTAAGCGAGATTGGCCGATACCACCGCCGATAGTTAATGGTAATTTTCCGTTTAATAAATCTTGGTGCCAATCCATTTTTAAACGGTCTTCATCACCCGTTATACCAACTTGTAAACGTAATGCACTTTCATCTACGCGGATACCCATTGAGGAAAGTTCAAATGCTTTGCCTAATTGATCATTCCATACCAAAATATCACCGTTTAATCCTTTGTAGCCGTTTTCAGATTCAGTTGTCCAGTCATCATAGTCAGGTGCACGACCATCATGAGGTTTGCCATCTGAAAGTTTACCGCCAATCCCAATCAAGAATACTGCGCCGTATTCTTTACAAATTGCGTTTTCACGCTCTTTACTGCTTAAATCTGGATAGCGTTTTACTAAATCTTCGCTATGCACAAAGGTAATGTGTTTTGGAAGAATTGAAGGGATATCAAAGCGTGCTTCTACGGCTAATTCCGTTAAGCGAATAGCACGATAAATAGAATTTACCGTTTCTTTTAAGTATTCAAAATTACGACGACCTTCAGGAATCACTTTTTCCCAGTCCCATTGATCCACATAAACAGAGTGAGTTGGGTCAAGAGAGTCTTCATCTGGACGTAATGCTTTCATATGAACAAACAAGCCTTCGCCTTCTTTAAAATTGAAGCGAGCAAGGGTATGGCGTTTCCATTTAGCTAGGGAATGCACCACTTCAAATACTGCATTTGGAATACATTTCACGTTAACCTGAACGGCTTTTTCAATACCAGATAAGTTATCTTGCATTCCGTTACCCACTTGGCTCAAGATCGGACCTTGTACTTCAATAATGCCAAGTTGTTCAATAAGGTTTTGGGTGAAGGTATTCTTCACAAAGCTGATTTCTTGTTGTTGTAAAATAAATGTCTTTTTCATTTTTATAACCTTTTTAATCTGTTGTTTTATTTGTTAAGCATTATTTAATAAAATCGAGCATTATTTCAAGTATTTTATTTACTTTCTTTTATAAGTTAAATATTATCTAATCTAAGTTATAAAAATTAAATAAAATCTAAAGGAGATGATTTTATGCACAACATTGATAATTTAGATCAGCAAATCTTACGTGTACTCACCAAAGATGCGAGAACTCCCTATGCCGAAATGGCTAAAAACTTTGGTGTAAGCCCAGGAACAATCCATGTACGTGTAGAAAAAATGCGCCAATCCGGCATTATTGAAGGCACAAAAGTCATTATTGATGAACAAAAATTAGGTTATGACGTTTGCTGCTTTATAGGTATTATTTTGAAAAGTGCAAAAGACTACGAAAAAGTTATTAAAAAGTTAGAAAGTTTTGATGAAGTTGTTGAAGCCTATTACACAACTGGCAATTATTCAATTTTTCTGAAAGTAATGACACATACTATTGCAGAATTACATTCCGTTCTGGCAACTAAAATTCAGCTAATTGATGAGATTCAATCTACAGAAACACTGATTTCAATGCAAAATCCAATTTTAAGAGATATTAAGCCATAAAATAAAAATGCGGTGAACGTTTACCGCATTTTACTTGATAAGAAAACTATGCCTTCACATTCTCTTCCAAAAATGCCAATAGCTCATCTTTAGCAATCATTTTCTTTTCACCGGTAAGACGGTTCTTATATTCAATTTCACCGTTCTCTAGGTTTTTCTCTCCAATTACCACCATATGTGGCACGCCAATCAATTCCATATCAGCGAACATCACGCCCGGGCGTTCTTTACGATCATCAAAAATCACATCTACGCCTTGTGATTGTAAAATGCGGTAAAGTTCTTCAGAGTATTTTTGCACGGTTTCAGATTTGTGCATATTCATTGGCACGATTGCCACGGTGAATGGGGCGATTTCATCAGAAGGCCAGATGATACCGCGGTCGTCGTGGTGCTGTTCAATCGCAGAAGCTACCACGCGAGTCACGCCGATACCATAACAACCCATGGTCATTACAAGCGGTTTGCCGTCTTCGCCTTGCACGGTCGCTTTCATTGCTTCGGAGTATTTTTTGCCCAGTTGGAAGATGTGTCCAACCTCAATCCCACGTTTGATTTGAAGCACGCCTTTACCATCTGGGCTTGGGTCGCCTTCCACCACGTTACGCAAGTCGAACACTTCAGGCATTGCTACATCGCGTTCCCAGTTTACATTGAAATAATGTTTTCCATCGATATTCGCGCCACAACTAAAATCAGACATTAACGCCACAGTGCGGTCAATAATTACTGGAATATTTAAATTCACAGGACCTAATGAACCAACTCCCGCACCAATTTTCCCTTTAATATCAGCTTCATCTGCAAACTCAAGAGGATCTGCTACTAATGGGTGTTTTTGTGCTTTGATTTCGTTTAACTCGTGGTCGCCGCGAATGATTAACGCTACAAGCGGTTGATTTTCGTCTGCGCCTTTCACAATCAAGGTTTTTACAGTTTTCGTAATTGGTAAGTTGAATTGCTCAACCAACTCTGCAATAGTTTTCGCATTTGGCGTATCCACCAATGTCATTTCTGCGGTTGGCGCTTGACGCTCACCGATAGCTACCGCTTCAGCAAGCTCAATATTCGCGGCAAAATCCGATTCTGTTGAGAATACCACGTCATCTTCACCGCTTGAAGCTAACACTTGGAACTCATGGGAAGCAGAACCACCAATAGACCCTGTATCCGCTTGTACCGCACGGAAATCTAAGCCTAAACGGTTAAAAATGTTACTGTACACTTGGTACATCACATCATAGGTTTCTTGCAAACTTTCTTGTGTAGTGTGAAACGAGTAGGCATCTTTCATAATAAATTCACGTGAACGCATCACACCAAAACGAGGACGTACTTCATCACGGAATTTGGTTTGAATTTGGTATAAATTAAGTGGAAGTTGTTTATATGAAGAAACTTCTCGGCGCACTAAATCAGTAATTACTTCTTCGTGAGTTGGACCAAGTACAAAGTTACGGTTTCCGCGGTCTTCGAAACGAAGGAGCTCAGGACCATATTGCTCCCAACGACCAGACTCTTCCCATAATTCCGCAGGTTGCACCACTGGCATTAATACCTCAATTGCACCACCTTTGTTCATCTCTTCGCGAATAATCTTTTCTACTTTTTTCAATACGCGAATACCCGTCGGCAACCAGTTATATAAACCTGATGCCATTGGGCGAATCATACCCGCACGCAACATTAATTGGTGGCTCACTACCTGAGCATCATTTGGCGTTTCTTTAAGGGTGGAAAATAAATATTGACTTGTACGCATTGTTTAACCTTAGATTCTAAGAACTGAAAAAATTGGCGTAAGTATAACAAAAAGTGCGGTGATTTTTAACCGCACTTTCGATACTTACTGATTATTTTGCGATTTCGCCAAAATTGCTTTATGTTCCTGAATCAATACCATAAACGGCTGGCCAAACCGTTCTAATTTGATAGAGCCCACACCATTAATTTGCAGCATTTCAATATTGCTTGTTGGCATATATTGTGCCATTTCTTGCAACGTCGCATCATTAAAGACAATGTACGGCGGAATATTTTCTTTATCGGCAATTTGTTTGCGTAAGAAACGCAAGCGTGCAAATAAATCCTTATCGTAATTTGCAACACCTTGACGTTGTGGATTATGGGCAATCTTACTAATTGCAGAAATACGAGGCATTGCCAGTTCCAATGGTTCCTCACCTTTCAAAATCGCTTTTGCACTTTCAGTAAGTTGTAACGTTGTATTTAATTCGCTAATGACCTGTTGCACAAAACCCAAATGGATAAGCTGACGAATGACAGACTGCCAATGCTCTTTGCTTTTATCTTTTCCAATGCCATATACTGAAAGTTTATCATGTTGGCGTTCAATAATTTTTTGATTGTGCATGCCACGCAGCACCGCAATCACATAATGTGCACCGAAACATTGTCCCACTCGATAAATAGTAGACATTACTTTTTGCGCATCGACTAATCCATCATATTTTTTAGGAGGATCAAGGCAAATATCACAATTATTGCACGGTGTTTGTCTATGCTCACCAAAATAATTGAGAAGCACTAAACGGCGACAGGTCTGGCTTTCTGCAAATTCACCAATAGCTTCTAATTTATGTTGCTCAATCTGACGCTGTGGCGTTTCTGTTTTTTCTAAAAGAATTTTTTGTAACCAAGCGTAATCCGCTGGCTCATAAAACAAAACCGCCTCAGCTGGTAAATCATCACGTCCCGCTCGCCCCGTTTCCTGATAGTAAGATTCAATGCTACGAGGTAAATCAAAATGGGCAACAAACCGTACATTGGATTTATTAATCCCCATTCCAAAAGCAATGGTTGCGACCACCACTTGAACATTATCACGCTGAAAATCTTGTTGCACGCGCTCACGCAGTGCCGTTTCCATTCCCGCATGATAAGCTGCAGCAGAGACGCCTTTATTGCGTAAACTTTCCGCAATTCGCTCAACCTTGTTCCGGCTGTTGCAATAAATAATCCCACTCTTGCCCTTTTGAACCAACACAAAACGCGTCAATTGCTCCATTGGTTTATATTTTTCTTCCAAGGTATAACGAATGTTTGGTCGATCAAAACTACCAATATATTTATGCGGATTTTCCAGCTTGAGGTGAGTCAAAATATCTTGGCGAGTGGCATAATCTGCTGTCGCGGTGAGCGCCATAATTGGCGCATGAGGGAAACTAGCTTTTAAACCGCCAAGCTGGGTATACTCAGGGCGAAAATCATGCCCCCATTGAGAAATGCAGTGTGCTTCATCAATCGCAATAAAGCTGACTTTACTATAAGAAATAAGTGGAAAGAAACTGTTCGTCATCACTTTTTCTGGCGACACATAAAGCAGTTTAAGTTGCCCAGAAATAAGCTTATTTTGTACTTGTTGCTGCTGTTCTAAAGTCTGACTAGAATTAAGAAAATCTGCCTCAATTCCATTAGCTTGAAGCTGATCTACTTGATCTTTCATCAAGGAAATCAGCGGAGAAATCACTAAAGTTAACCCCTCAAAACAAAGCGCGGGAATTTGGTAACAAAGCGATTTGCCATTCCCTGTTGCCATTACCACCAAAGCATCTTGTCCGTTTAATGCGGCATTGATGACTTCTTCCTGTCCTTTACGGAAAGATTGATAACCGAAAACCGATTTCAAAACAGAAAGTGCGGTCGGTTTTTCTATTATTTTTGGTGATAAAGGAGAATCAAGCATCTTAGAACTGCACGTTCTCGCCATGTGCAGCACAAGCTTCTACTAAACAATCCCAAAAACGTTTTCCGTCGTTAGAAACCCAGTCGCCATTTTTAAAAGCAAAATGAAAACCACCTAATTTACTCGCAATCCAAAGCTCAAGTAATGGTTCTTGCTTGTTAATCACTATTTGTGTGCGATTATCAAAGGTGATGGTAAATACTGAACCTTGCGTTTCACAATCTACATCCGCACCTTGCTCTTCTAATTCTTCTTCAATTTTTTGCCAAACTTGTTCAATATTTTGGTGAAATTCTGCAATATTCATAAAATGTTCCTATTTAAATCTGATAGAATGCGGCAAATTATAAAGCCTTTCTTAAACTTGTGAAAGGCGGATTTACCGATAAGTAAGAGAGAGAAAAATGAAAAAACTACTATCAATTTTAGTGCTTAGTACAATTTGCATTATGGCAACAGGATGTGGCGTGAAAGGTCCTTTATATTTCCCAGAAAAAGAACAAGCACAACAAACTAAATAAACCATTATCCAGTTACAATCCAAAAATAAAAAACAGGAACACAATATGAATTTCTTCCAATATAAAAATAATAAGCTTTATGCTGAAGATATTCCGGTTCAACAACTTGCTGAACAATTCGGTACACCTCTTTATGTATATTCTCGTGCAACGCTTGAACGCCATTGGCATGCTTTTGACTCAGCCTTCGGTAAGCATCCTCACTTAATTTGCTTTGCCGTAAAATCTTGCTCGAATATCGGCGTATTAAATATCATGGCAAAACTAGGTTCAGGTTTCGATATTGTCTCGCAAGGCGAACTTGAGCGTGTACTCGCCGCAGATGGAGATGCATCAAAAGTAGTCTTTTCGGGCGTTGCCAAATCCCGAGAAGAAATTATTCATGCACTAGAAGTTGGAATACGTTGCTTTAATGTGGAATCAGTTTCTGAACTCAAATACATTAACCATATCGCAGGCGAGATGGGGAAAATAGCGCCAATATCTTTACGAGTAAATCCAGATGTTGATGCGCATACACACCCTTATATCTCAACAGGATTAAAAGAAAATAAATTTGGTGTAAACGTAAATGAAGCTCGAGAGGTATATAAATTAGCCTCAACGTTGCCAAATATAAAAATAACAGGGATGGATTGCCACATAGGATCACAGCTCACTGAATTACAACCATTTTTAGATGCAACGGATCGCTTAATTGTCCTAATGGAACAATTAAAAGAAGATGGAATAAAATTAAAACATCTCGATCTGGGCGGTGGTTTAGGCGTGACTTATACGGATGAAACACCACCGCATCCAAGTGATTACGCGAATGCATTGTTAGAAAAACTACAAAATTATCCTGAACTTGAAATTATTCTTGAACCTGGCAGAGCGATTTCTGCAAATGCGGGAATTTTAGTGGCCAAAGTGCAATACCTAAAAAATAATGAAAGTCGTAATTTCGCGATTACCGACACTGGAATGAACGATATGATCCGCCCTGCATTGTATGAGGCTTATATGAATATCGTAGAAATTGACCGCACTTTAGCAAGAGAAAAAGCCATTTATGATGTTGTGGGGCCAGTTTGCGAAACGTCTGATTTCTTGGGTAAACAACGGGAACTTTCTATTTCTGAAGGTGATTATATTGCTCAATGCTCAGCTGGCGCCTATGGAGCAAGCATGTCATCAAACTATAACTCAAGACCTCGTACTGCAGAAGTTTTAGTAGATGGCGATAAATCTTATTTAATTCGTCGTCGAGAAACCTTACAGGAACTTTGGGCATTAGAGTCAACCATTTAATCACCTTTTGATTAAATTTTAATCTAACCATATAATTTATTCACTTATAATATACCTAAAAAACAGTAACTTTATGCGTAAAATCAAATTTCTATCGGTTCGTCATTGGAACTAATAGAAATTATTTATAAAATGGCACGTTTATCGTCACTAAGGGGGAATTTATGCAAGAAAAACTAAGCGTTTTATTAATTGACGATCATCCATTAATGCGTCGTGGCATTAAACAACTTATAGAATTAGACGATAACTTTGAAGTGGTGGCTGACGTAGGCAGTGGCACAGAAGGGATTTCCGTGGCATTACAAACATCACCTGATGTGATCATTTTAGATCTCAACATGAAAGGACTTTCAGGGTTAGATACGCTCAAAGGATTACGCGCAGAAGGCGTTGATGCGCGGATCCTAATTTTAACTGTCTCTGATGCTAAAAATGATATTTATACGTTAATTGACGCCGGCGCTGATGGCTATTTGCTAAAGGATACAGAACCCGAAACCTTACTAGAACAAATTAAGCAAATAGCGCAAGGTGAAGTGATCTTAAGTGATTCTATTAAAGATTTATTACTTGAACGAAGACATGAGCAAAATCCATTAGATAGCTTAACAGATCGTGAAATGGATGTACTTCGTCAAATTGCGACAGGATTATCAAACAAACAAATTGCAGCCCAACTTTTTATTTCAGAAGAAACCGTGAAAGTACATATTCGTAATTTATTACGTAAACTCAATGTGCACTCTCGTGTAGCCGCAACTGTACTCTTTTTTGAACAAAACAATAAATAGTTTACAAAAATGCGCAAGGTTAAAAAGCCAAGCGCATTTTTCTACTGAGCATTTTCTACTTGAATAAAGAATCCTTTATCATTCAAAATAACGCTGTAATCTGTTTGATAACTTTTTCCATCCGTCACCACTAAAGCATGGCAGCTTCGAATGCCTTTTTGTGGATAAAATTGCGTTTCTCTTGCTTGAAAAATTTGTTTCACCATCATACTGGTTTTAGTTGCATCTCCTTGCTGCTTAAATGCATCAGATAACACTTTTGATACAGAAAAATCATTACACTGTGGCACGATCACTGGCTTATAAACTGATTTGTCCTTTGCTGTTTTTTCATGTTTTGTTGAAACAACTGTTGTCGGTTTTTTCTCAATAGATACCTTAGGTTTCGAGCTAATTTGCTTTACCAAAGCTTTAGACTTTTTGTCTGTCAATTTCTCAACTTGTTTTTTATTCTTAGTACTATTTTTCTTGGTTAGAACTAATTTAGTTTCTTTCGTTTTTTTAGTTTGTTGTTTTTTATCCAAAGATTTAGTTACTACAATTTTTTTATTTATTTGATTTTTATGTACTGGTGCTGCAATAACTGATGTTGTAAAAAATGGCAACAATACCAAAATGAACATTATCAATTTTCTCATTCATGTCTCCTTAAACATAAAGTGCGGTTAAAATTAACCGCACTTTGAATGTTAAATTAAAAAATAAAGCGATAAATTAAAGGTAGTAGTGTTCTACGTAATTTAATTTATCATCTAGTTTTAACACTAAAGGTTGACCTGTTGGGATTTCAAAATCCATAATTTCAGCATCAGAAATACCAATAATATGTTTTGCTAATGCACGGAGTGAATTACCGTGAGCAACAACTAAAACGCGTTTACCAGAAAGCATTGCTGGTGCAATTTGATCTTCCCAGAATGGAAGTGCACGCTCTAAAGTAATTTTTAAGTTTTCTGCATTTGGCACAACGTCAGACGGAATATTTGCGTAACGACGGTCATTATGTGCAGAATTTGGATCTTGTGGATCTAAATCTGGTGGAGAAATGTCATAAGAACGACGCCAAATATGAACTTGTTCGTCACCGTATTGTTCCGCAGTCGCTTTTTTATCTAAACCTTGTAAAGCACCATAATGACGTTCATTTAAACGCCAGTTTTTCACTTGAGGAATCCATAATTGATGGGATTCTTCTAACACGATGTTACAAGTTTTGATTGCACGAGTTAGCACAGATGTAAATGCGATATCAAACTCATAGCCAGCATCTAATAATTTTTTGCCCGCTGCTTTTGCTTCTTCTACACCGCGTTCTGTTAAATTTACATCACGCCAGCCTGTGAACAAGTTTTTCGCATTCCATTCACTAAAACCGTGACGGATAAATACTAATTCCATAAGAATCTCCTAAAATTTAAGTAAAAGATAATTCACACTTTATAGCAAAAATTGAGTATGTTTAAAAGCAAAAAGGCGAGTTTTCCTGATCTTTAGCAAAAAATAGAGGCTAAACTTTTTCGCCTTTTAACAAATATGATAAGATTTGTGCGATTTTAAGAATTTAGGAAAAATTATGCAGTCTTCGGGATTAAACAAAAAAATATCGCCATTTTTCACCGCACTTTTTAGCTGCGGGTTGTTGATTTTTTCCCCAATAAGTCATGCTTCCGATCTTAACCAGATTCAAAAGCAAATTAAGCAACAAGAATCTAAAATTGCTGAACAAAAACGCGAGCAAGCTAAGTTACAAGCTAATTTAAAAAACCATGAAAGTAAAATTAATGCTGTCGTGGGTGAGTTACATGAAACAGAAATGAGCTTGAAAGAAATTCGTAAGCAAATTTCTGATTCAGATAAACAACTCAAACAATTGGAAAAACAAGAATCTGAACAAAAATCACGCTTAGCGAAACAAATGGATATGATTTATCGCTCAGGTTTAAATCCTTCCGTCATTGAAAGAATGTTTTCTAAAAATGCGGAAAAAGCAGAACGCATGAAAGTGTACTATCAACATTTAAACCAAGTTCGAATCGAAATAATTGATAGTTTAAAAGCAACACAAGCTCAAATTGTATCCCAAAAAGAATCAATTTTAGGCCAACAAAAAAATCATCGAGATCAACTTTTAACGCAAAAAAAACAGCAACAAGAATTACAAAAATCACAACAAGAACGTCAATCTACACTAAATGAACTTAATAAAAATTTAGCGAGAGATCAAAATAAATTAGATAGCCTAAAGGCTAATGAGCAAGCACTCCGTCAAGAAATTCAACGAGCAGAAAAAGCGGCCTTAGAACAAGAAAAAAGAGAGCGAGAAGCACTTGCACAACGACAAAAAGCTGAAGAAAAACGGACTTCCAAGCCTTATCAACCGACAGCACAAGAACGTCAATTGCTTAACAGCACAAGTGGTTTAGGGATTGCAAAAAAACAATATTCTGCACCAGTTTCAGGTCCAACTTTACATAATTTTGGAACTATTCAGGCCGGTGAAGTTCGTTGGAAAGGCATGGTTATTGGTGCCTCCGCTGGAACTGCAGTCAAAGCCATTGCAGCTGGACGTGTAATTTTAGCTGGGTATTTGAATGGCTACGGTTATATGGTCATCGTTAAACATGGAGAAACCGACTTAAGTTTGTATGGTTTCAATCAAGCCGTATTGGTAAAAATTGGTCAACTTGTTTCTGCTGGACAAACTATTGCTCAAGTGGGTAATACTGGTGAAATCTCTCGTTCCGCACTCTATTTTGGAATTAGCCGAAAAGGCACACCAGTGAATCCAGCTGGATGGATCCGTTAATGAAACTTCTCATAAAAAGTGCGGTGAAAAATTTCATCGTTTTTTCTACCGCACTTTATACTTCTATCTCCCTTGCGCAAAATAAACTTGCTATTGTTATTGATGATGTAGGCTATCATCTCAAAGAAGATGCGGCTATTTTTGCAATGCCGCGAGAAATTTCCGTAGCAATTATTCCTGCTGCACCTCATGCTCGAGCACGAAATCAAGAAGCAAAATCTCAAGGTCGAGACATTTTAATTCATATGCCGATGCAACCAGTAAGTGCGGTGAAAATAGAGGATGGAGGACTACATTTAGGAATGTCTTCAGCGCAGGTCAATGATCGGGTAAATACAGCCAAAAATATCGTGAATTATGCAATTGGCATGAATAATCACATGGGCAGTGCGGCTACGGCCGATCCCCAATTAATGACTTATTTAATGACCGCACTTCAAGAAAAACATTTATTCTTTTTAGATAGCCGAACAATAGGAAAATCTGTAGCAGGAAAAATAGCAAAAGAACAAGGGGTTCGTTCATTAGATCGTCATATATTTTTAGATGACAGTAACGAACTAGCTGCGGTTCAACATCAATTTCAAGCAGCAATTCAATATGCAAGGAAACATGGTACAGCGATTGCGATAGGACATCCTCGCCCAAATACAATAGCAGTGTTACAAGCAGGAATTAACAATTTACCTGAAGATATCCAACTTGTTGGAATGGGCAACTTATGGCATAATGAAAAAGTAACCCCGCCTAAACCATTTATTTTATTATTTACAGAAATGCCTGCACCAACCTCAATGGGACCTTTTGAACCCGTAGGATTACTACGTGGAATTCCAAAATAAAAACCTGATTTTAAAATCAGGTTTTTGTCTTATTTAGAAAGTGCATTTCTTAATTTACCTTGATGTCTTTCTAATAATGCCTTCGCCTCTAATTTTGATAAATTACTTAAAATCATCATAATTGCAAGCTTGGCATTTTGATCTGTTTCAATTAATGTCTGCTCAGCGAGCACTTTATCACAATCCGTTGCTTGCATCACAATGCGTACAGCGCGTGCTTTAAGCTTTTCATTACTGGCTTGTACATCGACCATCAAATTTTCGTAACATTTACCCAATAAAATCATACTTGCCGTAGTCAGCATATTCAGTACCATTTTTTGTGCGGTGCCAGATTTTAAGCGGCTAGAACCCGTCAATATTTCAGGGCCAACAATAGTCTCAATCACAATATCGGCTATCTCAGCCATCGCAGATTTTGGATTACTCGCAATACAAATTGTCAAAGCACCAAGAGATTTAGCGTACTGAAGACCTGCAATAACATAAGGTGTGCGGCCACTTGCAGCGATACCAACTAATACATCATTTTTTGAAAAATGAATACGCTGTAGATCATCAAGTACTGTTTTAGTATTATCTTCCGCACCTTCAACAGGATGACGAATAGCACGTTCCCCCCCCGCAATAATACCTTTGACCATTTCCGAAGATACACCAAATGTAGGAGGACATTCTGACGCATCCAATACGCCGAGACGACCGCTCGTCCCAGCCCCAATATATACTAGACGCCCTCCCTGTTGAAAAGCATAAACGATTTTATCTACCGCTAACGAAATCTCAGGCAAACATGCTTCAATAGCTAAAGGAACTTGTTTATCTTCCTTATTCATTAATCGAACAATATCTAAAGCACTTTGACGATCAATATCAACTGAATTCGGATTTCGTTGTTCAGTAATTAATGTGGATAAACTTTTTAATATAATGTCATTCATATTTTGGCCTTAGTCTTTAGGAAAAATAGCCCCCAAACTAACCGCACTTTTTGCGCCAGTTACGCTAGGCAGGTTTGCTGGTAAATTGTTCATTCGGCAATAAGCCAACCAAGCAAAGGCAGCAGCTTCTACATAATCAATATCAAAACCTTGCTCTGTCGTTGTACCAACCTGCCAATCGAGTAAATTATCATGCAATTCACGCATAATAAAGCTATTCTTTGCGCCGCCGCCACATACTAATAAACGTTTTGGTAAATCTGTTTGGAGTTGATTTAGTGCATTGACAATGCTTGTTACAGTCAATTCAACAAGCGTCGCTTGCACGTCTTCTGGGGATAATGTGATTTTGGAGCAAAGCGCGGTAAGTTTTTCAGATGTTTTTTCTACTTTGCCAATTAACCAATCAAGATTAAATAATTCTCTCCCTGTACTTTTTGGAGCAGGTAAAGAGAAAAAAGGTTCATTTAATAATTCATCAAGCAGAACTTGATTCATGTTGCCTTTTGAAGCCCAGTCACCATTTTTGTCATAGCGAAGGCCTTGGTGTTTTTCTATCCATTGATCTAATAATGTATTACCTGGACCTATATCAAACCCAATTACAGGTTGATTAGGCAACAATATAGAAACGTTACTAATCCCACCAATATTTAAAACAACTGTAGCAAAATTAGCATTTGAGAATACAGCTTTATGGAAAGCGGGTACAAGAGGAGCCCCTTGTCCGCCTAAAGCCATATCTTTACGACGAAAATCACCAATAACCGATATTCTCGTCTTAGATGCCAATAAATTCATATCACCTAGTTGCATCGTGAAAGGAAATGCAGAAACAGGAGAATGCCATACTGTCTGTCCATGACAACCAATAGCTTCAATTTGGCTTGGAATAAGATTATATTTTTGTAGAAAAGTATTTACACAATCACAATACAGTAAAGCAAGTTCATGATCGAGTTCGCCTAAATTTTGTAGAGTAGTTTCACCAACTTGAATGAGTTTAGTTAATTTCTGACGTAAATTTTCTGGCATAGGAAAAAAATCAGATAAGATAAGTCGAGGATCTACAGAAAAATCAACGAGAGCAACATCCACTCCATCTAGACTAGTTCCAGACATCATGCCAAGATAATATTGAGGTTTCATACTAATTATTTTTATATTTTGAACTCAATAATTATATATCTAATTCAAAAAGAAAAATAAAAAGAATTATTAAATAATATGAAAAAGGTATGAATATAAAGATATTTTATGATCAATTGAAAAGAATATCTTAATGGCAGGGGCGGAGAGGCTCGAACTCCCAACACCCGGTTTTGGAGACCGGTGCTCTACCAATTGAACTACGCCCCTATTGGTATGAATAAATTGGCGGAATGGACGGGACTCGAACCCGCGACCCCCTGCGTGACAGGCAGGTATTCTAACCAGCTGAACTACCACTCCGCTAAGTATGGTAATTGGCAGTGCCTTACTCTCACATGGGGATACCCCACACTACCATCAGCGTTACAACATTTCACTTCTGAGTTCGGTATGGTATCAGGTGGATCTATTGCACTATCTCTGCCAAAAATTTTTTATTTTTTTAATTTACTCAAGGAATAAACTAAAAAAATAAACCTGGCGGTGCCCTACTCTCACATGGGGAAGCCCCACACTACCATCGGCATTACAGCGTTTCACTTCTGAGTTCGGTATGGTGTCAGGTGGTTCCACCGCACTATCGCCGCCAGGATAATTCTTT
>NZ_JAHKKB010000005.1:0-103599 GCF_018829685.1 Haemophilus sp. SZY H68 | reverse complement strand
CTACTTAAAAAAGTAATTATGAATTTTCAGTTAAGCACCTATTAAGACTTCAAAATTAAAATATTTTAAAACAAGTCAATCAACAAGTGCCCACACAGATTGTCTGATATATTGTTAAAGAGCAAAAAACAACGACGCACTTGGAAACTTAAAGACTTCACAACAGTGCGTCGTTGTGTGCGGTGCATTATAGGGATTTTCAAAACCCTTGCAAGTACTTTTTTGTAAAAATATTTAAAAAAATGATCTTTTGATTAAACCTCAATCAATTTATATAAATTTTTCTCCAAAGCTAAACGCCCATTTCATTAATTTGATTAGCGAATTTCTTCACTTTATCCCAATTTGTATATTCGATCTCTTTCTTAGGATCTGTCTCGCCACCAGTAATTTTCATAATAATCTGAATCATAACACGATCAATCCATCTGTATCGTGGATAAAAGAGTGCACCTGCAAATACTGCGGCTAATTTAGGTTTCCATTCTGTACGTTGTAAAAATTTACGTACATAAGTATTACTTTCTGGATTATCTTTGCCTTCTTTACGAGCAGTTAAATTAACCCCAAAAAAAACCGCACTTTTTTGTTCAAGTTGATAACGATTGCTTTCAACAAAGCGATAAAGCGCTTTATTAAAGTGCCCATATCGTATAGATGCACCAACTATTACACGATCAAAAGACTCAATCGTATAATTTTCCATTAATGCATCTACATAAACCTCTCCATCAATATATCTAGATAAAAAATCAGCAATTTTTTTCGTCTGTCCATCATGGCTTGAATATAATATTAACGTTTTCATTAGTTTTTCCAAAAAGTAGGTGTAAATAAAGCGAGAAGAGTAAAAATTTCAAGTCGCCCACATACCATTGCGATAATTAAAATCCACTTAGCACTATCGGGTATACTCACCATATTACTATTTACTTCCCCTAGTGCAGGTCCTAAATTATTTAGGGTTGCCAATACGGCATTAAAGGCATTAAAAGGGTCAACACCACAAGCAACGACACCAAGTAAACAGATAATAAACACTAGAAGATAAGCTGAAAAGAATGCCCAAATACTACCAATCACTCTTTCATCTAACACATTTCTTCCCCACTTGATGGGATAAACTAAATTAGGGTGAACAACACGTTTAAGTTCTCGTTTCCCTTGTAAATACAGTACAAGTATACGTGCAACACGTAAACCACCACCGACAGAACCAGCACAACCGCCCATAAATGAAGCCAATATTAAAAGAACAGGTACAAAAGAAGGCCAAACAGTGAAATCAGAAGTTGTATAGCCCGTTGTCGTTGAAATAGATACCGTCTGGAACAATACTTGCTCAAAATCTTTCCATGATGAAGTAAAATAATTATGACTCCACATCACTAATGTACAGATTATTACTAGTATAGTCTGGATACTTATAAAAAAACGAAATTCAGGGTCACGTAGATAAATCTTAAAAAAATTCTCATGGCCAATGGTCGAAAACGCACGAAAGTGTAATCCAAAATTACAGGCGGAAATCAGTAAAAATAATACGGTGATCAAATTAACTAATGGACTATTGAAATAGCCGATACTCGCATCATGAGTTGAAAAGCCACCGATTGAAACAGTAGAAAAGCTATGAGTTATAGCATCAAAAACTCCCATCCCAGCCAACCAATATGCTAATGCACAAAAAACAGTTAAAGAAATATAAATCACCCAAAGAACTTTTGCTGTTTCAGTAATCCTTGGTCTAATTTTTTGTTCTTTCATTGGCCCCGACATTTCAGCTCTATAAAGTTGCATCCCCCCCACACCTAATAATGGAATGATAGCTATTGCGAGTACAATAATTCCCATTCCACCAAGCCATTGCAAAAATTGACGATAAAATAACATCGCTTTTGGAAGGTTATCCAATCCTCTCATCACTGTTGCACCAGTTGTCGTTAATCCAGAAAAGGCTTCAAATGCTGCTGAAGCAACTGTTAAATTTAGTACATCAAATAATAAAAATGGTAACGTCGCTAAACCACCTAGAACAAACCAAAATGCGACAACAATTAAAAAACCATCACGAGAACGCAATTCTTGTTTGTAGTGATGGCAAGGCCACCAGAGCAGTACGCCAACAGTCAAGCTAAAAGTAAATGCCTGTATGAAAGCTTTTCCGCCTCCATCACCATAAATCAATGCAATGAATGCCGGAATAAGCATCGTTCCGGAAAAACAGATAATCAGGATACCAATAATTCGTATTATAGATAAAATATGCACAGTTATTCGCCTATTCAATTGATTTAATCACTAGTTTTCCCATTGATTTATCTCTCAATTCTCTAACAAAAGATTCAACCGTTTGTTTACTAATACCCAATGTTAAAAATACTTGGGACTGAAAATTTTGAGCTAATATTTCTACTTCATACTTATCACAAAGTAACTGTACTAGACTCAATTGACTATAATGACAATCTAAACCAAAAAGGGAACGTTCTACTCTTATTTCTGTTTCTAATAATTTCAATGCTTGCTGTACTCCATTACTATAGGCTCTAACTAATCCTCCTGTACCTAACAAAATTCCACCATAATAACGTACCACTATAGCGCTAATTTCACCAATATTACTACCTTGAAGAACACTAAGCATTGGTTTACCCGCCGAACCTGATGGTTCGCCGTCATCAGAAAAAGCACATTGTAAAGAATCTACTGGATTTCCCATTACCGCAGCCCAACAATGATGGCGCGCTGCTCTATGCTCTCGTTTAATCTCTTCCAAAAAAGCTTTAGCTTCAGCGATCCCTGTAGTCCTCTGTAAATAAGTGATAAAACGGCTTTTCTTAATTTCTTCTTCAAAAATAACCGAACTTTTAGGAACAAGATACGCAAACATATTATTTTTGTTCATTTTTGATTACATCGGTCGTCACTAAAACAAGTAATTTATCAAATACGATATATTCACAATAATAAAAAAACCCAGTAAAACCTGGGTTATCATCTAATTATTTCACAACCGTAAATGTTAAAGGACCATATTCCATCTCTCCTAACTTAATAAAGATAGTATATTTACCTCGAGGATCTTTTTGATCAAAACTCCAACAATTTATTACTAATTTCCCATCGTTTAAGGAATCGCGCTGACTCGTTATTGTATGTGTTTTTTTATCTTCAGATGAAGTTACCATTCCTATATCTGATGAAATATAAAAATTTGCTTTAGCTGGAGATGTAAAAATCTCTGTGGCTTGAACTTTCTTTCCAAATGAGCCATTTATTCGCCAGCATAATTGTTGTTTTTTAGAAGAACGTGAAATTTCTAATTTATCCAATAAAACTGGCAGTTTACTTGATACATCATAAACACCTAAATAAAGACGAGATTGTTGTTCTTGAGCATTTGGTGTTTCAGAAAGAGCCACCTGAGCACTTAGACTTGCTGATAATGCAGCAATAATTAAAGCTTTTTTCATCATTATACCCCTCTTAATAGAGGTACTGATTATACAAAAAATCGCACAAAAATCTACCGCACTTTCATTTCACTTACTGAACAACCATAACACCAATACATCCCATATCAGCTAACATTAAATTCGATACACCAAATAAAAATGGGTAATTATTTGAAGAAACCTGATCAAACCGAACTAATATATGTGTTTTTCCTTTTACCCAAACAGTATCTTTCCAGGCTAACTCATCCGCTTGATAAATATGATCATCCTGACTTTCTACGACAAATTTTGCCCCCTGAATAGTAAACCCCACAGGTAAATTAGCATTTAAAATCCAACGCTCTACCGTACCTTTTCGAACCACTACATCAATTCTTCTAGGATCAAAACGTCTTTGATTAATTAGCCCATTCGTCACATCAATATTGAACTCACGAATTTGCGCTATAGGTTGAACTAACATTTCTGGTGCATCTGTATCAAAAGTAAGATTTAATGTCTTGCTAAAAACTGTAGCTTCACCTTGTGCTCGTAACTCAATAACTGTATTATCCAGTAAATCATCACCACTGCTAAAAATATTTTTTATCTTATCTAACACGTCTCGTTTTTTACCATCAATCAATGAAACAGAATCAACCTCACTCATATTAATAAGTACTTCAACTCGTTCTCCTGGAGCAAGAATCACAGACTGAATACTTTTTGCCTTAGGTAAAAACCCCAGATCCTTAGCAATCAATAGCATACTCTGCTCATTATCTAGACGTAAATCATAAGCTCGCGCTAAAGATGCATTTAATAATCGTAAACGAACCCAACCACGAACAACATTTAAATAGGGTGCTTCTATACCGTTAACTAATAAACGATTTCCAACAAAATTTGGTTGATTTTGCTTAAAAAGTTGAAGGCCATTACTATTAAATGACATATCCTGTAAAATCAAAGGGATATCATCTACACCATATTTATGAGGAATATTCGCCTGAATACTTTGCTCATCTTCAACTAACCACATTCCTACAAGCCCTCGGTATGTTTGATAAGCCGAATTCGCTAATATAGAAGAACGGTACCAACACGTTGCCGCAGCTTGCTCAATCGGTACTATCGGAGCCCAAGTCTCGTCTTTTTTTAATACCCGAGCAGCACCTCCAAAAAGCTCCCCTGAAGCCTGCAACCCTTGAATGGACAAAGCTATCGATTGCGGCAAATTATTATGGTAATTTAGTTTAGCAAAATTAGTTGATTTGATTTTTATCGTTGGCCCCAAATAATTGCCATTGAATCCCCATGCTGTTACATTATGCTTTCCATCTAATTCATAATTAACTTCCTGCATAGTAAGCACTATTGGACGTCCTCGACGAACTTCTATCAAAGGTGGAACAATTAATTTATCACGTACAGCAGCCCATAATGGCATTGGTAAACTAAAAAGTGCAGCTGAAATAGTAGTATTTTTTAATAATTGACGACGAGAGAAAGTTTGCATTTTAATTCCTTTTCGCAATTTCCATATCTAGTTCAGCAATGCGTTTCTCCATCAAATCATGACAATAAGTAGCAAGATCACGCACATTATCTTTGTTGTAACCTGAAACATCAATAGGATCTAACATTTCACAAATCACTATTCCATTATTCCAACGATTTAAATTAATTTTATTGTGTGTTGTTGAACAAACAACTGGAATAATTGGTACCCCCGCAGAAATTGCTGCATGAAACGCCCCTGTCTTAAAAGGCAATAACCCACGGCCTCGACTACGAGTACCCTCTGGAAACATCCAAATAGACAAATTGTCTTCATTAATCCGGTGAGCAAGTTGCGCCATAGTACTATGAGCTTTAGTCCGATTCTCACGATCTAAAAATATATTACCTGTAATCCAATATAGGATCCCAAAAAAAGGAATCCAAATTAAACTTTTCTTACCAACACTCACAGTTCTCGGACGAACCATATAAGATATCGTCACCATATCATAATTATTTTGATGATTGCCAATATAAATAGCTGGACTTAATTTATTGATAGAATTTGGAAAACGATATTCTACTTTCAAACCAAACAACGGATGTAAGCGCCCAAACCAACGAGCCATAATCCCTACATTACTCGGATTTTTAAACCTAATAAATGAATAAACTGTACCCAATACACAAATCAGAATACAACAAACTGTAACAATAAAAATTCTAAGCAGTTTTAACATATCTTGATCCTATTTAATTTTTTAATTCACATCTATAGTTAATAAACTAAAATATAGTTATATTTTTCAAATTATAACAAATTAAGTTATAGTTTACGTCTATCTAGAAGAGATTAATGGAATATTTATGAAACATTCTTATTTTATTTCTGATTTGCATTTAAGTGAAACAAAACCTGAATTAACCGCACTTTTTATAAGCTTTATACAAAACATCGAACCAGAAACTGAACAAGTTTATATATTAGGTGATTTATTCGATTTCTGGGTTGGTGATGATGAACAGTCCCCACTAATTATAAAAATAAAGAACCTACTAAAATCCTTGCATGATAAAGGAGTGCAATGTTATTTCCAACATGGAAATCGCGATTTTCTTATTGGAGAGCGTTTTTCAAAAGAAACGGGAGTTGAATTATTACCAGAATACAAGCTCATCAATCTTTACGGAAAAAATATCTTACTATGTCATGGTGATAGCCTTTGTATTGATGACACTGCCTATCAGAAATTTCGTAACAAAGTTAATAATAAGTGGCTACAACGAACATTTCTATGTTTACCATTAAAACTTCGAATAAAAATTGCTGAAAAAATCCGCTCTAAAAGTAATCAAGATAAACAAAAAAAATCAGTAAAAATCATGGATGTAAATAAAACATTCACTATACAAAAAATGCAGGAGTTTAATGTGGATTTGCTAATTCACGGACATACCCATAGAGAAAATATTCATAAAGAAGAGGGAATGACTAGAATTGTGCTGGGAGACTGGCGCAAGGAATATGCATCTATCTTAGAGTTAAGAGAAGATTCTCTCATTCATTTTAAGAAATAATAATCATGGACTATTAAATAATTTTCTAAAAATCCATAAAAACATATTAGAAACTAACGCTCTTCTACTTTATATCATTAATTCTCTAAATATATAAAAAAACCCACTATAAAGTGGGTTTTTCTTAAAATATCAACTACTATTCCGCAGATGCTGCATCAACAACTTCTGGGCGGTCAACTAGCTCAATATATGCCATTGGAGCATTATCACCTGCACGGAAACCACATTTCAAGATGCGAGTGTAGCCACCTGCACGTTGAGCAAAACGTGGACCTAATTCATTGAATAATTTTGCAACAGTTTCAACGTTGCGAGTACGAGCGAATGCTAAACGACGGTTTGCAACGCTATCTACTTTTGCTAATGTAATTAACGGTTCAACTACACGGCGTAATTCTTTAGCTTTAGGCAAAGTAGTCTTAATGATTTCATGACTAACTAAAGCACTTGCTAAGTTACGAAACATCGCTTGGCGATGGCTGCTATTACGGTTTAGTTGACGACCACTCTTACGATGGCGCATGATCTTATCCTTCTCAGAAAAATCTTAACCTATGACCAAACTAGTCTTCAGCAATACTTGCTGGTGGCCAATTTTCAAGGCGCATACCAAGTGACAAGCCACGTGAAGCGAGCACATCCTTAATTTCAGTAAGAGATTTCTTACCAAGATTAGGTGTTTTTAATAATTCAACTTCTGTACGTTGTACTAAATCACCGATATAATGAATTGTTTCTGCTTTCAAACAGTTAGCAGAACGAACTGTCAACTCTAAATCATCTACAGGACGTAATAAAATCGGATCAAATTCCGGTTTTTCTTCCTTAATTTCAGGTTGACGAACATCACGCAAATCAACGAATGCATCGAGTTGCTCTGCTAAGATTGTTGCAGCACGACGAATTGCTTCTTCAGGCTCAAGCGTACCATTAGTTTCTAACTCAATAACAAGTTTATCTAGATCAGTACGTTGTTCAACACGAGCTGCTTCAACATTATATGCAATGCGATCAACTGGGCTATAACAAGCGTCAACAAGTAAGCGGCCAATTGGACGCTCCTCTGCTTGACTATGAGTGCGAGCTGAAGCTGGAACATATCCTCTACCACGCTGAACTCGAATACGCATACTGATTGATGCATTTTCGTCAGTTAAGTGACAGATTACATGATTCGGATTCACAATTTCAACATCACCATCATGGGTGATATCCGCTGCAACAACAGGGCCAATTCCAGATTTATTTAGTGTCAGAATAACATCATCTTTATTCTGTACTTTAACCGCTAGACCTTTAAGGTTTAAAAGAACTTCAAGAATATCCTCTTGAACACCTTCCTTACTACTATATTCGTGCAATACGCCATCAATTTCCACTTCAGTTACAGCACAACCTGGCATTGAAGACAGAAGGATACGACGTAATGCATTACCTAGAGTATGGCCAAAACCACGCTCTAACGGCTCTAAGATCACTTTAGCATGAGTTGAACTAATTTGTTCAATATCTACTAAACGTGGTTTTAAAAATTCTGTAACAGAACCCTGCATTTTATCCTCTCTTTGCTTTTAAGCTTAACTATTATTTAGAGTAAAGCTCAACGATCAGATGTTCGTTAATATCTGCTGATAAATCAGAACGCTCAGGAACACGTTTGAACACACCTTCCATTTTTGCAGAATCAACTTCTAACCATGTTGGTTTTTCTCTTTGTTCTGCTAATTCTAATGATGCTTTAATACGTGCTTGTTTTTTAGATTTCTCACGAACAGCAACAACATCATTTACAGAAACTTGGAAAGATGGAATGTTAACAACACGACCATTTACAACAATCGCTTTATGGCTCACTAATTGGCGAGCTTCTGCACGAGTTGCAGCAAATCCCATGCGATAAACAACGTTATCCAATCTACCTTCTAATAACACTAATAAATTTTCACCAGTGTTACCTTTTAAACGGTTTGCTTCTTTATAGTAGTTACGGAATTGACGTTCTAAAATACCATAGATACGACGAACTTTTTGTTTTTCACGTAATTGACTACCATAGTCAGACAAACGCGGTTTACGAGCACCATGTTGACCAGGTGCTGTATCAATTTTACATTTTGAATCAATCGCACGCACGCCTGATTTAAGAAATAAATCAGTACCTTCACGACGGCTGAGCTTGAGTTTTGGACCCAAATATCTTGCCATTTTCTTTCTCCAACTATCCTATATACGTCTTAAACGCGACGTTTTTTCGGTGGACGACAACCGTTATGAGGAATCGGAGTCACATCAGTAATATTCGTGATACGGAAACCCGCTGCGTTTAACGCGCGAATTGTAGATTCACGACCTGGACCCGGACCTTTAACCATAACTTCCAAGTTCTTTAAGCCGAATTCTTTAACAATTTCAGCACAACGTTCAGCAGCAACTTGCGCAGCGAACGGGGTAGATTTACGAGAACCACGGAAACCTGAACCACCTGCAGTCGCCCATGCTAGAGCGTTACCTTGACGGTCAGTAATAGTAACGATTGTATTATTGAAAGATGCGTGAATATGTGCTACGCCATCTACGACTTGTTTTTTTACACGTTTACGTGCACGAACTGGTGTTTTAGCCATTCTTTATTTACCCCGACTATTTTTTGATCGGCTTACGTGGACCCTTACGGGTACGCGCATTAGTTTTAGTACGTTGACCACGTACCGGTAAACTACGACGGTGACGTAAACCACGATAACAACCTAAGTCTAAAAGACGTTTGATGTTTAGTGTTACTTCACGACGTAAATCACCTTCAACGGTAAATTTACCAACTTCGTCACGCAGTTTGTCAATCTGCTCTTCAGACAATTCTCTGATCTTAACATCTTCAGCAATACCCGCTGCAGCACAAATAGCTTTTGAACGAGTCTTACCAATACCGTAAATTGCAGTTAAAGCGATTACAGCGTGTTTGTGATCAGGAATGTTAATGCCTGCAATACGGGCCACTATGCACTCCTATTATTTTAACTAATTTGGTATTCTGATCTTGAAAAGCCCGTTTTCAGGATACTCAAACAGAATACCAAGGACATAAATGAGTTGAGCAGTATAACTGCTCAACTGGTTCTTTGCAAGAAAAAATATGAATTAACCTTGACGTTGTTTATGCTTAGGATCGCTGCACAATACACGTACAACACCTTCACGTTTAACAATTTTACAGTTACGACACATTTTCTTTACGGAAGCACGAACTTTCATTGCTTATCCTTTTCTACTAAATGAACAATTATTGTCCAAAACCTTTAAGGTTTGCTTTTTTCAACGCAGACTCATATTGAGACGACATTAAGTGACTCTGAACCTGCACGATGAAATCCATAATTACAACGACTACAATTAAAAGAGATGTTCCACCGAAGTAAAATTTAACATCCCAAGCCGATGTCATAATATAAGGAACTAAACACACAAACGTTACATAAAGACCGCCAATCAGTGTAAGACGAGTCATAACTTTATCAATATAACGAGAGGTTTGTTCCCCTGGTCTAATTCCTGGAATAAATGCACCAGATTTTTTTAGATTATCTGCTGTATCTCGCGGATTATACTGCATTGCAGTGTAAAAGAAGCTAAAGAAAATAATTGCTACAGCATAAACAAGTAAATAAAGAGGCTGACCAGGATTCAACAACATAGATAAGTTATTTAACCACTCAAACTTATCATTTTGTCCAAACCATTGAGTTAAGGTAGCTGGAAATAAAATAATACTTGAGGCAAAAATTGCCGGCATTACGTTTGCCATATTTACTTTCAATGGTAAATGTGTCGAATGACCACCTAAAATTTGACGACCTTGTTGACGCTTTGCATATTCAACGCGAATTCTGCGCTGTCCTCTTTCAACAAAAACAACGAAATAAGTTACTGCAAATACAATAGCTGCGATCAGAAGAAGCACTAATGGATGCATCTGTCCTTGACGAGCCTGCTCAATAGTTTGAAGTATAGCTGATGGTAAACCAGCTACGATACCGCCAAAAACAAGAATTGAAATACCGTTACCAATACCTCTTTCAGTAATTTGTTCACCTAACCACATGAGGAACATAGTTCCAGTTACTAAGCTAACAACTGAAGTGAAGTAAAAGCCAAATCCAACATTTGGCACTAAGCCAGGTAACATATTTGGTAAACCTGTTGAAATAGCTACTGCCTGAATGGTCGCAAAAACAACTGTCGCATACCGAGTATACTTAGAAATTTTACGTTGACCAGCAGCACCTTCTTTCTTTAATTCTGCTAAAGCAGGAGAAACCGTTGCAAGCAACTGAATTACAATAGATGCCGAGATATACGGCATAATACCTAATGCTAAGATAGATGCACGGCTTAATGCACCACCAGAGAACATGTTAAACATGTCAATGATGGTGCCTTTTTGTTGTTCAACTAATTGAGCTAGCACAGCCGCATCAATACCAGGAACCGGAATGAAAGAACCAATTCGGTAAACGATAAGCGCACCTAAAACGAAAAGTAATCGGCTTTTTAATTCACCTTTACCGCTATTAGTACTTCTTGCTTGATAACCTGGTTGTTTAGCCATTTGCTAATTATTCCTCAACTGAACCGCCAGCAGCTTCAATTGCTGCTTTTGCACCCTTAGTTACACGCAAACCACGAACTGTTACTGCAGATTTCACTTCACCCGCTAAAACTACTTTAGCGAATTGGATATCTTTAGTTAAGATATTTGCTGCTTTTAATGTTTCTAAGGTTACTACATTACCTTCAACTTTGGTTAACTCATTCAAACGAACTTCTGCAGTTACTGCAGCCTTCATTGAAGTAAAACCAAATTTTGGTAAACGACGGTATAACGGCATTTGACCACCTTCGAAACCGCGACGAACACCGCCACCAGTACGAGATTTTTGACCTTTATGACCACGGCCACCAGTCTTGCCTAAACCTGAACCAATACCACGACCGAGGCGTTTAACGCTATGCTTTGCACCTTCAGCCGGAGATAGAGTATTTAAACGCATCTCTTACTCCTCCACTTTAACCATGTATGAAACTTGGTTAATCATACCACGTACTGCAGGCGTATCAATTAACTCAACAGTGTGGTGCATATGGCGAAGACCAAGACCACGCAAGGTAGCTTTATGCTTCGGTAAACGAGCAATTGAGCTACGAACTTGTGTTACTTTAATAGTTTTAGCCATTATTCATTACCCCAAGATTTCATCAACAGTTTTACCGCGTTTTGCAGCAACCATTTCTGGTGATTTCATGTTTGCTAACGCATCAATAGTTGCACGAACAACGTTAATTGGGTTGGTAGAACCATACGCTTTAGAAAGAACGTTACGTACACCTGCAACTTCCAATACTGCACGCATTGCACCACCAGCGATGATACCTGTACCTTCGCTTGCTGGTTGCATAAATACACGTGAACCAGTATGAACACCTTTAACTGGATGCTGTAATGTACCTTCATTCAAAGCAACGTTAATCATATTACGACGTGCTTTTTCCATTGCTTTTTGGATCGCTGCTGGAACTTCGCGTGCTTTACCATAACCAAAACCTACTCGGCCATTACCATCGCCCACCACAGTTAATGCAGTGAAACTCATAATACGACCACCTTTTACAGTTTTTGATACACGGTTTACTGCGATTAGCTTCTCTTGCAGTTCACCAACTTGTTTTTCGATGTTTGACATCTCAATTTACCTCATTAGAACTGTAGACCAGCTTCACGTGCAGCGTCCGCTAAAGTTTGGACACGACCATGATATTTAAAACCGGAACGATCAAAAGCAACAGCTTGAACGCCTTTTGCTAATGCGCGTTCTGCAACAGCTTTACCTACTGCAGCAGCAGCATCTTTATTACCGGTGTATTTTACTTGCTCACGAATTGCTTTCTCAACAGTTGAAGCAGCGGCAAGCACTTCTGAACCGTTTGGTGCAATAACTTGTGCATAAATATGACGTGGAGTGCGGTGAATAACTAAACGAGTTACACCTTGCTCTCTCATCATATGACGAGCACGAGCTGCACGACGGATACGAGCTGATTTCTTATCCATAGTGTTACCTTAATTATTTCTTCTTAGCCTCTTTGATACGTACCACTTCATCAGCGTAACGTACCCCTTTACCTTTATAAGGTTCAGGACGGCGATAAGCACGAATATCTGCTGCAACTTGACCGATCAACTGTTTGTCTGCACCTTTCAACACGATTTCGGTTTGAGATGGACATTCTGCAGTAATACCTGCCGGCAAAGTGTGCTCTACTGGGTGAGAATAGCCTAAACTTAATGCAATTGCATTGCCTTTAAGTTGAGCTCTGTAACCTACACCCACCAATACTAATTTTTTAGTGAAACCTTCAGTAACACCGATAACCATAGCATTAACTAATGCACGAGCAGTACCCGATTGAGCATTTGCTTCAACAAAACCTTCACGTGGAGTGAACGTAAATTGTCCGTTATCTTGTTTTACTTCAACTGATTCATGAATTGTGCGAGATAACTCGCCATTTTTACCTTTTACTGTTAATAGCTGACCGTCGAGTTTAACTTCAACGCCGGCAGGAATATTAACAGGTGCCTTTGCAACACGAGACATTTTCCTACCTCTCTATTAAGCTACATAACAGATGATCTCACCGCCTAAACCTGCTTGACGAGCAGCGCGGTCAGTCATAACACCTTTAGATGTAGAAATAACTGCAACACCTAAACCGCCCATAACTTTTGGTAATTCATCTTTACGTTTGTAAATACGAAGACCAGGACGACTTACACGTTGGATGCTTTCTACAACTGGTTTGCCTTGGAAATATTTTAAAGTAATTTCCAATTCAGGTTTAGCACCTTCTAAAACTTTTACGCTTTCGATATAACCTTCAGCAGCTAATACGTTGGCAATTGCCACTTTTAGCTTGGAAGAAGGCATATTGATTGCAACTTTGTTCGCAGCTTGACCGTTACGAATACGGGTCAGCATATCTGCGATTGGATCTTGCATACTCATTGTACTTTTTCTCCGATTCCAAAATAAAGTGGTATATTACCAGCTCGCTTTTTTAAGGCCTGGGATTTCACCGCGCATTGCAGCTTCACGAACCTTAATTCGGCTTAAACCAAACTTACGTAAAACGCCATGAGGACGTCCAGTTTGGCGGCAACGGTTACGTTGACGAGATGGGCTAGAATCACGTGGTAAAGTTTGTAACTTTAACACTGCATCCCAACGATCTTCATCAGAGGCATTGACATCAGAAATGATTTTCTTTAATTCAACACGTTTTGCGTAGAATTTTTCAGCCAATTTAACGCGTTTTACATCGCGTGCTTTCATTGATTGTTTAGCCATTATAACCTGCCTTATTTACGGAATGGGAAATTAAAGGCAGCAAGTAGTGCTTGACCTTCTTCATCATTCTTAGCAGTAGTTGTGATAGTGATATCTAAACCACGTACACGATCTACTTTATCGTAATCGATTTCAGGGAAGATGATTTGTTCACGCACACCCATGCTATAGTTACCACGACCATCGAATGATTTCGCGCTTAAACCGCGGAAGTCACGAATACGTGGAACAGCAATTGTAATTAAACGTTCAAAGAACTCCCACATACGCTCACCGCGTAGTGTTACTTTACAACCGATTGGATATCCCTGACGGATTTTAAAGCCAGCAACAGATTTACGAGCTTTAGTTACTAAAGGTTTTTGACCGCTGATTGCTGCTAAGTCCGCTACTGCGTTGTCTAGCAATTTTTTGTCGGTCAATGCTTCACCCACACCCATATTCAGGGTAATCTTTTCGATTCGTGGGACTTGCATGACAGATTTGTAGCCGAATTTATTTTTTAATTCGCTTACTACTTGATCTCTGTAGTAATCATGCAGTTTCGCCATCGCATTACTCCAGTTTGTTAGATAATTTCATTGTTAGATTTGAAGAAACGTACTTTTTTGCCGTCTTCGAATCTAAAACCTACACGGTCAGCTTTATTTGTTTTAGGATTGAAAATCGCAACATTTGAAACGTCAATTGCAGCTTCTTTTTTCACTAAACCACCAGCTTTTCCTAATGCAGGAACTGGTTTTTCATGTTTAGTAATAATGTTGATACCTTCAACAAACACTTTACCGTTTGGTAACACTTTAGTTACCTTGCCACGTTTGCCCTTATCTTTACCAGTAAGAACAATTACTTCATCATTTTGACGGATTTTAGCAGCCATTACATTCCCCTTACAGTACTTCTGGAGCTAAAGAAATGATCTTCATGAATTTCTCAGAACGAAGTTCACGAGTCACTGGTCCAAAAATACGAGTACCGATTGGTTGCTCAGTGTTATTATTTAAAATTACACAAGCGTTACCATCGAAACGAATAACTGAGCCATCTGGGCGACGAACACCCTTCTTGGTGCGCACAACAACTGCTTTTAATACATCACCTTTTTTTACTTTACCGCGTGGAATTGCTTCTTTTACAGTAATTTTGATGATGTCACCAATCGCAGCATAACGACGGTGCGATCCACCTAGAACCTTGATACACATTACGCTGCGAGCGCCTGAATTATCAGCAACATCCAGCATAGTCTGTTCTTGGATCATATTAGTGCTCCGTTAAGATTAAAAAAACACCCTTTCGGGACGAACCTATCCGCACTACTCGGATAGAACGGCGGATAGGTAGCGGATTTTATCAAAAGAAAAAGAGAAAGGCAATGATAATTTACCTTTATCCTCTAAACCCATTTACTAAAAGTGCGGTTGAAATTTACAATACTTAAATGTAAAAAAGCCAATGGAATTAACCATTGGCCTTTTATTGTTACATTGTGAATTAAGCGATTACCGCTTTCTCAACAACACGAACTAAAGTCCAAGATTTGGTTTTTGATAGAGGGCGACATTCGCGAATCTCTACAGTATCACCAACTTTGGCTTCATTGTTCTCATCGTGTACGTGTAATTTAGTTGTACGACGGATAAATTTACCATATAAAGGGTGTTTTACCTTACGTTCAATAGCAACAACGAAAGATTTTTCCATTTTGTCGCTAACAACTTTACCTTGTACGCTACGAATTTTATCAGTCATTACTCACCCGCCTTTTCGGTTAATACAGTTTTTACACGTGCAATATCACGACGCACTTGTTTAGCCTGATGGGTTTGTTGAAGCTGACCGGTGGCTGTCTGCATACGCAACTTGAATTGTTCACCTAAAAGGTTTACTAATTCAGCATTCAGCTCTTCAACACTTTTTGTACGTAAATCTTGAGCTTTCATTACATCACCGTCTTAGTTACGAAAGTGGTCTTAACTGGCAATTTAGCAGCTGCTAATGCAAATGCGTTTCTTGCTACTTCTTCAGACACACCATCCATTTCATAAAGCACTTTACCCGGTTGGATTAAGGCTACCCAGTACTCAACGTTACCTTTACCTTTACCCATACGGACTTCTAATGGTTTTTCAGTAATTGGTTTATCTGGGAATACACGAATCCAGATTTTACCTTGACGTTTTACTGCACGTGACATTGCACGACGTGCCGCTTCGATTTGACGAGCGGTTAAACGACAACGACCAACTGCTTTTAAACCGTAAGTACCGAAGCTAACTTCAGTACCGCCCGCGATACCACGGTTGCGGCCTTTGTGAACTTTACGGAATTTTGTACGTTTTGGTTGCAACATTTAGCGTTTCTCCTTACTTACGACCTTTACCGCGAGGAGCCTTTTTAGGCTTGTCGGCAGGTTGTTGTTCTGATTGCGCAACGGCAGCCATTCCACCAAGAATTTCACCTTTGAAGATCCATACTTTAACGCCGATTACGCCGTAAGTTGTATGAGCTTCTGCAGTGTTATAATCGATGTCCGCACGAAGAGTATGTAGAGGTACACGACCTTCACGATACCATTCTGAACGTGCGATTTCTGCACCACCTAAACGACCACTAACCTCAACTTTGATACCTTTAGCACCTAAACGCATTGCGCTTTGTACCGCACGTTTCATTGCACGACGGAACATTACGCGACGTTCTAATTGAGAAGCGATGCTATCTGCAACTAATTTCGCATCTAATTCAGGTTTTTTCACTTCAGCAATGTTGATTTGAGCAGGAACACCAGCGATTTTAGACACTGCGTTACGTAATTTTTCAACATCTTCGCCTTTTTTACCGATTACGATACCAGGACGAGCTGTGTGAATAGTTACACGAATACTTTTAGCTGGACGCTCAATAGTAATACGTGAAACTGAAGCATTTGCTAATTCTTTATTTAAGAATTTGCGTACTTTGAAATCGCCTTCAAGATTGTCAGCGAAGTCTTGTGTATTCGCGAACCAAGTAGAGCTCCAAGGTTTAACAATACCTAGGCGAATACCATGTGGATGTACTTTTTGACCCATTGCTATTCCTCTACTTATTAACGATCTGACACAACCACAGTAATGTGGCTAGTACGTTTTAAAATACGATCTGCACGACCTTTAGCACGTGGCATAACACGTTTCATGCTAGGACCTTCATCAACGAAGATTTTAGCAACTTTAAGATCATCGATATCTGCACCGTCATTGTGCTCTGCGTTTGCAATAGCTGACTCTAAAACTTTCTTCACTAAAGCTGCTGCTTTTTTGTTAGTGAAAGTTAAGATTTCTAATGCTTGCGCAACTTTTTTACCACGAATTAAATCGGCAACTAAGCGAGCTTTTTGGGCAGAAGTGCGAGCGTAACGATGTTTTGCGATAGTTTCCATCTATTTACCTCTTATTTCTTAGCTTTCTTATCTGCCGCGTGACCGCGGTATGTACGAGTCGGTGCAAATTCACCAAGCTTATGACCGATCATTTCATCAGATACATAAACAGGAACGTGCTGACGACCATTATGGACTGCGATGGTCAATCCGATCATTGATGGAATGATCATTGAACGACGGGACCAAGTTTTGATTGGTTTTTTATCCCCGCTTTCCACCGCCTTCTCTACCTTCTTCAACAAGTGTAGGTCAAGGAAAGGACCCTTCTTGAGAGAACGTGGCATGGCTAATCCTCTTTAATTTAATCTATTATTTGCCACGACGACGTACGATATATTTATCAGTACGTTTGTTGTGACGAGTTTTCTTACCTTTGGTTTGAACGCCCCAAGGAGTTACTGGGTGTTTACCAAAGTTACGACCTTCACCACCACCATGTGGGTGATCTACTGGGTTCATTGCAGTACCACGAACTGTAGGGCGAATACCTCTCCAGCGGTTAGCACCAGCTTTACCCAATACGCGAAGCATATGTTCTGAGTTACCAACTTCACCGATTGTTGCAACACATTCAGCTAATACTTTACGCATTTCGCCAGAACGTAAACGTAAAGTTACATAGTTGCCTTCACGTGCGATGATTTGTACATAAGCACCAGCAGAACGAGCGATTTGACCGCCTTTACCTGGTTTTAATTCAACGTTATGTACTGTTGAACCAACTGGGATATTACGCATTGGTAATGAGTTACCCACTTTAATTGGTGAGTTTACGCCAGCTTGGATTTGATCGCCTACTGACAGACCTTTAGGTGCTAAGATATAACGGCGTTCACCATCTTTATAAAGCACTAAAGCAATGTTAGCAGAACGGTTTGGATCATATTCTAAACGCTCAACAACCGCTGGGATGTCTAACTTGTTACGTTTGAAATCGATTAAACGGTAGTGTTGTTTGTGACCGCCACCAATGTGACGAGTAGTAATACGACCATAGTTGTTACGACCACCAGTTTTAGACTTAGTATCTAGAAGAGGTGCGTAAGGTTTACCCTTGTGTAATTCAGGGTTCACGATTTTAACAACGTGACGACGACCAGCGGAGGTCGGCTTACATTTAACGATAGCCATTCTCTAATTTCCTCCGATTACTCTGCACTGTCCACGAAGTCCAAGTTTTGGCCTTCGGCTAAAGTTACATAAGCTTTTTTCCAGTCGCTGCGACGACCCATTTTGCTACCACGGCGTTTAGTTTTACCTTTAACAACCACGGTACGAACAGAGTCAACTTTTACTTCAAATAATTGAGCAACAGCAGCAGCAATTTCAGCTTTGTTCGCATCTAAAGCAACTTTAAGTACAACAGTGTTAGATTTTTCAGCATTGTTAGTTGCTTTTTCAGAGATGTGCGGTGCACGTAGCACGCTTAGCAAACGTTCTTGACTCATGCTAGGATCTCCTCAATTTGTTTCACAGCGTCAACAGTAACAATCACTTTATCGAAAGCGATTAAGCTAACTGGATCGATACCTTGAACATCACGTACATCAACTTTGTATAAGTTACGTGCTGCTAAGAATAGATTTTCATCTAAACTTGCTGTGATAATTAATGCATCTTCAACTGCTAAATCTTTTAATTTTTGTACTAAAACTTTAGTTTTTGGTGCATCTAATTCGAATTTTTCAACAACAACCAAACGGTCTTGACGAACTAATTCAGAAAGAATGCTTTTGATAGCACCACGGTACATTTTCTTGTTCACTTTTTGGCTGTGATCTTGTGGTTTAGCCGCGAAGGTTATACCACCAGAACGCCAGATTGGTGATTTGATATCACCAGCACGAGCACGACCTGTACCTTTTTGACGCCAAGGTTTTTTACCTGAACCAGACACTTCAGCACGAGTTTTTTGCGCACGAGTACCTTGACGCGCACCTGCTGCATAAGCAACAACAACTTGGTGGATCAACGCTTCGTTAAACTCACGTCCGAAGGTAGTTTCAGAAACAGTTAGTGCGTTTGCACCTACAACTTGTAATTCCATCTCTATCTCCTAGACTTATGCTTTAACTGCTGGCTTAACGATAACATCGCCATTGATAGCACCAGGTACAGAACCTTTTACTAATAGCAATTTACGCTCAGCATCTACACGAACAACTTCAAGTGATTGAACAGTTACACGTTCAGCACCTAAATGTCCTGCCATTTTTTTACCTTTAAACACACGACCTGGAGTTTGGTTTTGACCAATAGAACCAAGTACACGATGTGATAAAGAGTTACCATGAGTCGCATCTTGAGTACGGAAGTTCCAACGTTTAACACCACCTTGGAAACCTTTACCTTTAGAAGTACCGGTAACATCTACTTTTTTAACATCTGCAAAGATGTCAACATTGATTTCTTGACCTAAAGTGAATTCTTCACCTTCAGTACGAAATTCCCATAAACCGCGACCAGCTTCAACACCTGCTTTCACGAAATGGCCTGCTTCAGGTTTAGTTACACGATTCGCTTTTTTAGAACCAGTAGTAACTTGAACTGCAGTATAGCCATCGTTTTCAAGAGTTTTAACTTGAGTTACGCGGTTGGCTTCGATTTCGATAACGGTAACTGGTACAGAAACACCGTCTTCATTGAAGATACGGGTCATACCAACTTTACGACCGACTAAACCAATCATTGTAATAACCTCTTAATTAACCTAGGCTGATCTGCACGTCCACGCCGGCAGCCAAATCTAAACGCATTAATGCATCAACAGTTTTTTCTGTTGGCTCTACGATATCTACTAAACGTTTGTGAGTACGAATTTCGTATTGGTCACGTGCGTCTTTGTTTACGTGTGGAGAAATCAACACGGTGAAACGCTCTTTACGAGTTGGTAAAGGAATTGGACCACGAACTTGTGCACCAGTACGTTTAGCTGTTTCTACGATCTCCGCAGTAGATTGATCGATCAAACGGTGATCGAAAGCTTTTAAGCGGATACGGATTCTTTGGTTCTGCATTAGACCAGAGCTCCAATAAAATTTAGCTAATAAAAAACTAACACCAATCACAATTCTAACTTCAAAATAGAAAAGGAGGTGCAAGTTACCTGTTATATAGTCTCCAAATCGGAAACATTGTTTAGCGTGACATATCGTCATGCACGTTTAATAAATGATTACATTAAACGGCTTTCACATTGAAAGCCTGCAAATACTACACAAAAGTTAAACAAATTGCAAGGGATTTATTCAAAGCAAATAAAAAGTGCGGTCATTTATCACCATATTTTCTCATCGAACACTTAGAAAAATCACCGCACTTCACATATTAAAATTAATGATGGTTATCTAATAGCGTAATATGTCGTTTTGCTACAATCCACGCACCAACATATCCCATAATTAAACAGCACACTAATAAGAATACAAATTCGCCAACGCCTAATCCATTCAAACTGAATTGAACGGCAAAAATATCCGTTACATATTTCACTGCAGAAGTAAAATAGCTGATAATAAAGCTACTAAAAATTGCTGCAACTAACCCGCCTAACACCGCATAAATCATCCCTGTATAAAGATAAGGACGAAGAATAAATTGATCTGTTGCACCAAGCAATTTCATCACATCAATACTTGATCGGCTACTGTACACATCAGAGCGAATGCTGTTACCAATAACCAAAAATACCGCTATCGTCATTAATACAGTACAGAAAATTGCCACATGGGCAATTAACCAAGAAAGTGCGGTTAATTTTTCCATCCAGTCGTTATCCAAGCGAACTTCTTGTACCCCTTTAATTTTAGTTAAATTGGTACGTAACTCATCACGTTTTTCTGAAACATTAAAGTCGCTCGTTGGTTTTACCATAACGACCGCAGGTAATGGATTATCATCTAGAATTTCTAATTCTTCACCAAAGCCAGACCAGCTTTTAAATTCCTTTAAACTTTCTTGGCGAGAGACATAATTCAGTGATTCCACTCCATCTTGTTGACGGATTTTCTCTACCACTAAATTCGCATCTTCTTCACTTAAATTCTTATGAAGATAAATCGTCAATTCACTTTCAGGATAAAATTGAGTGGTTGCTAAATGTAAATTTTTCCACATTAAATAGCTCACGGTTGGGATTGTCAGAGATACAGCAATCACCAAAATCGTGAGCAGCGTGCCAAATTTACGTTGCCATAAATCCGTCCATACTGCACGCAAAGTATAGGCTATTTGAACAAAAAAGGATGCATCCGTTGGTCGGCTCATGATTATTCCTTAATAACGTAAATAACCTTGTTCAAGTACAAGACAAGGTTTTGGTTTTTGTTGAATTAAATTAATGTCGTGAGTAGCAATTAACACGGTCATTCCGAGGCGATTAAATTCTTCAAACAAATTAAAAATGCCTAAAGAAAGTTCATCGTCTAAATTACCCGTTGGTTCATCCGCTAGTAAGAGTTGAGGTTTATGCACAATCGCACGTGCAATATCAACGCGTTGCTGCTCCCCTCCAGAAATTTGTGGTGGCAAATAGTGCGCTTTATTACGCAACCCTACACGATCTAAAGATGCCATCGCACGTGTATGCGCATCTTTTGGATGCATACCTGCAATAATCAATGGCAATGCCACATTTTCCACCACCGTACGATCTGTTAATAAACGATAATCTTGGTGAACCATACCAATTTGGCGACGCAAAAATGGAATTTCATATTTTGACAAGCGAGTAATATCGTGTCCGTTAAACCAAATTTGACCCGCGTTGGCTTTTTCCATCCCCATAATAAGCTTGAGTAATGTACTTTTCCCTGCGCCTGAATGCCCAACTAAGTAAGTCATACTTCCCACTGGAAGATGAAAATTCAAGCCTTGTAACGCGGGCTGCGTTGCACCATGATAGGCTTTAGAAACATTTGAGAACTTAATCACAATTTTTCCTTATTCTTTTTATTCTTCTTCATGAACGAATAATGCCTCAATAAATTCTTTGGCATTAAACTCACGTAAATCTTCAATTTTCTCACCTACACCGATATAGCGAATAGGCAACTTAAACTGATCGGCTATGGCAAAAATCACGCCGCCTTTTGCCGTGCCATCTAATTTAGTTAGAGAGATCCCTGTTAAACCGACAGCCTCATTAAATAACTTCGCTTGGCTAACAGCATTTTGTCCTGTCCCAGCATCCAGCGTAAGCATAATTTCATGTGGCGCAGTTTCATCATATTTTTTCATAACACGAACAATTTTTTTCAGTTCGTCCATTAAGTTATTTTTATTTTGTAGACGACCCGCTGTATCCGCAATAAGAATATCAATATTGCGTGCAGCCGCTGATTGCATCGCATCAAAAATCACCGATGCAGAATCAGAGCCAGTGCTTTGCGCAACAACTGGAATGTGATTGCGTTCTCCCCAAACTTGAAGCTGCTCAACAGCCGCCGCACGGAAAGTATCGCCCGCCGCAAGCATCACCGATTTTCCTTCAGCCTGAAATTTACGTGCAAGCTTACCAATTGTCGTCGTTTTACCTACGCCATTTACGCCCACCATTAAAATAACATAAGGTTTCTTCGTAGTATCAATCACAAGAGGCTGTGCCACTGGCTCAAGAATATCCGCCATTTCTGCTTTTAATTGTTGATATAAAAGCTCAGCATCTTGTAATTCTTTGTGACTTGCATGTTCAGTCAAATTTTTGATGATTTTACTTGTTGTCGGCACGCCAATATCCGCAATCAAAAGTTGTTCTTCTAATTCTTCAAACAACTCGTCATCAATTTTCTTTCCTAAGAAAAAACTACGAAAACCTGCGCCAATATTTTGTTTGGTTTTCAGTAATCCCTTAACTAAACGACTAAAAAAGCCCCCTTCACTTGGCTTTTCGCGAGTTTCAATTTCAACAACAGGCTGAAGCTCATCTTTAATATCTTCAACAATTTCAGATTCAACCACGGCTTCTGTAACCGGAAGATCATCTTCTAAATTTTTTAATTCGATGATTTCTTCGACTGGCTCAAATTCGGTTGAAATTTCCTGTATTTTTTCTTCTTCAACTATTTCATTCGTCTCAATACTTTCAGCTAAAAACGGCTTAGAATCCACCGCACTTTCTACTGCCTCTAATTCAGACGGTTCTTCAACTAAATCATGAGTTTCAAGTTTTTCAATAGATGGCTCGATATCTTTAATCTTTTCTTCTTCAATTGTCGGCTCAATTTTAGGTTCATCTTGCTTTTTATTACGCCCAAATAACGACGCCCAAAATCCGCCTTTTTTATTTTCTTCAGCCATAAAATGCTCTCTTAACTGTAATCCGATAAAAATGTCGTTTATTCTAGCAAAAAATCGTCTAAACTAAGCACAATTTTCAATAAAAATCGAATCTTTATGAAAAAAATACAAACGCCAAATGCAAAGGGCGAGGTTCGCATTATTGCTGGGCTATGGCGAGGGCGAAAACTTCCAGTATTAAATTCAGAAGGCTTACGCCCGACTGGCGATAGAGTGAAAGAAACGCTTTTTAATTGGTTAATGCCTTATATCCATCAGTCTGAATGTTTAGATGGCTTTGCGGGAAGTGGTTCATTAGGTTTTGAAGCACTTTCTCGCCAAGCGAAAAAGGTGACTTTTTTAGAATTAGATAAAACCGTCGCCAATCAATTAAAAAAGAATTTGCAAACGCTCAAATGCTCATCAGAACAGGCTACAGTGATTAATCAAAGTAGTTTGGATTTTCTAAAACAGCCACAAAATCAACCGCACTTTGATATCGTGTTTTTAGATCCACCCTTTCATTTTAATTTGGCAGAACAAGCAATTAATTTGCTTTGTGAAAATAATTGGCTAAAACCCAATGCGTTAATTTACGTAGAAACAGAGAAAGATAAACCACTCATCACACCTCAAAACTGGACGTTATTGAAAGAAAAAACGACAGGAATGGTGAGTTATCGTTTATATCAAAATTAGAGAAAAAATTATGTTAGATATTGTTTTATACGAACCAGAAATTCCCCAAAATACGGGCAATATTATCCGCCTTTGCGCCAATACAGGATTTCGCTTGCACTTAATTGAACCGCTAGGTTTCACTTGGGATGATAAACGCTTACGCCGCTCAGGTTTGGATTATCACGAATTTGCGGAAATCAAACGCCACAAGACTTTTGAAGCCTTTTTAGAAAGCGAAAAACCCAAACGTCTCTTTGCACTTACAACAAAAGGCAGTCCAGCACATAGCCAAGTGAAGTTTGAACTTGGTGATTATTTAATGTTTGGCCCAGAAACTCGTGGTATTCCAATGTCAATTTTAAATGAAATGCCGATGGAACAAAAAATCCGTATTCCAATGACAGCCAATAGTCGCAGTATGAACTTGTCTAATTCAGTCGCAGTAACGGTTTATGAAGCTTGGCGACAATTAGGCTATGAAGGCGCAATCAATTTACCTGAAGCCAAATAAAAAAATAGGTGATCGATAAAATCAACTCGATCACCTGTTTTTTTAAACTGCCTTATTCACCCAGTGAGTAAGGCAATACGACATACTCTAGCGCTACCCCATTTAGTAAGCGAAATTTTTGTTGAGCTGTCGTGTCGTTATTCATCACAACTTGCAACCATAAAACACCATCTAAATTAACCGCACTTGTAATCGTGCCGGTTTTTCGCCAATTAGATTCAATCTGCATTTCGATTTCACTGCCAATTTCCACTTCCTGCTGGGTTTGAGCTTTAAAGACAAACATTGAGCGTTTATTCGCACCACGATATTTCGCACGAGCTACGGTTTCTTGCCCAATATAGCAACCTTTAGTAAAAGAAATGGCTTGCTCAATTACCTGTAAATTTAGCGCTTGTGGGATAAATTCATTTTGCGTTTGTGAGCTTAAATTTGGCAATCCCGATTGAATATCGGCTACATCCCAAATTTTTTCATTACCATTAAAATTCACTGGTAATTCGGCTTCATTCAATAAAATTGAACGTTGCCCATCAATTTCCCATGAAAAGTGCGGTGTAATTTTTCCACATTTTTCACCTATCACGCCAATGATTTGCCAATCACGTAAATCAAAACTAACTTTTGAAAATACCGCATATTTTTTCAAGGCATCTAGCCCACTTGGCAATATATCTTTCTTAATCAGCAAAAAGAATTGTTCACTACTTACTTTAAACAAACGGTAAATTGCATTCATTTTACCTTTTGGATCGCAGTGAGCTGTAAGTGTTGTTGCGCCACTTGCTAATCGAACAACATCCGTGGTTAACTGCCCTTGCAAATATTTTTCTGCATCCGCACCATGTGCCTCAATCAGTTGATATTGAGTAAGAGAAATAAATTGAGACATTCTACTTTCCTATTCTAAATTCTGAATTTGCTCACGCATTTGTTCGATAAGCACTTTTAGCTCAACCGCAGAAGCCGTGATATCCGCATTAATGGATTTGGACGCAAGCGTATTCGATTCACGATTCAATTCTTGCATCATAAAGTCTAATTTACGCCCAACCGCACCGCCTTTTTTCAAAATATTCGTGGTTTCTTTCACATGCATTTGTAAACGATCGAGCTCTTCCGCTACATCAACGCGTTGAGCCAATAAAATCATTTCTTGTTCCACACGTTGCGGATCAAGATTCACTTGAGCATCTTCAAAACGCTGCAATAAACGTTCACGTTGCCATTGTAAAACTGCCGGCATTTGTGACCGCACTTTATCCGCTTCCACCGTAATGGCATCTAAGCGTTGTTGAATAATGTCGTTCAGTTTTTCCCCTTCACGACCACGCATTGCAATAAAATCTGTCAGCAAATCATCAAAGGCTGTCAACAAATCTTGACTAATCGAATCTAAGTCTTGCTCTTGCGCTTCCACCACACCAGGGTAACGCAACACGTCTGTCAAATTAATTTCACCTTCTCCAGCTTGGCTTTTAATCCATTGCAAAGATTGAATCACTTGATTCGCAAGCTCTTTATTTAAATTCAATTCTGCATTTGTTTGTTTTTTCGTTTCAATGCGCAAAGAACATTCAATTTTACCGCGAGTAAGATTTTGACGAAGTTTCTCACGCAATGTGTTTTCTAATCCTCGGAATTGCTCTGGCAAACGAAAAAAGTTTTCTAAATAACGTTGATTGACGGAACGAATTTCCCATACTGCATCGCCCCAATCTTTTTTCACTTCAAGGCGTGCAAAGGCGGTCATACTGTAAATCATAAGCTCTCCTATTTTGTCTTAGCTTTGTCTTAGTTGATTCGCTAAGTATTTTAACGAGATGAACACAGAAAGGGAAAAGAAAAGTGCGGTAAATAATAAAGATATTTTGTATTCTGTTATTTACATGATGTAAATTTTAAAATACAATCAATGTAAATTTTGCATTACACTATAAGGGAACAAAAATGAACAAAACTGTAGGCAGCACACTTCTCGTTGCCGGTACGATGATTGGAGCGGGAATGTTGGCAATGCCACTCACTTCCGCTGGTATCGGATTCGGCTTTACTTTAGTCTTATTATTAGGGCTTTGGGCATTATTAACTTTTAGCGCTCTTTTATTCGTTGAGCTCTATCAAACTGCGGAAAGTGATGCGGGTATCGGTACACTCGCTGAACAATATTTTGGTAAAGCAGGACGCATTATTGCCACGGCAGTGCTAATTATTTTCTTGTACGCATTAATTGCCGCTTATGTCAGCGGTGGCGGTTCACTACTAAAAGATTTATTACCAGAAAGTTTTGGCGATAAAGTTAGCATCTTATTATTTACCGTTATTTTTGGTTCATTTATTGTCATCGGCACACATAGCGTAGATAAAATTAATCGCGTGTTATTTTTTGTGATGCTTACAGCCTTTGCCGTGGTGTTAAGCTTAATGTTGCCAGAAATCAAATTTGATAACTTAATGGCGACGCCAATTGATAACGCTTTAATTATCTCTGCAAGCCCTGTCTTTTTCACGGCATTTGGTTTCCACGGCTCGATTCCAAGTTTAAATAAATACTTAGATGGCAACGTAAAAGCATTACGCATTTCTATTTTGGCGGGTTCAGCAATTACCCTTTGCGCTTATATTTTGTGGCAAATGTCGACGCACGGCTTGCTCACACAAAATGAGTTCTTACAAATCTTAAAAGAAGATGCCACCTTAAATGGCTTAGTAAAAGCAACGCTTGCTATCACTGGCAGTAACATTATCGCAGGTGCGGTAAAATTATTCTCAACGTTGGCGCTGGTTACTTCTTTCTTAGGCGTAGGGCTTGGATTGTTGGAATGTATCGAAGATTTATTAAAACGATCCTTTAATATTTCTGCAGGGCGTATCTCACTTGGCTTAATGACGTTCATTCCACCACTCGTCTTTGCGCTTTTCTATCCTGAAGGTTTTATTTTAGCGCTAGGCTACGCAGGTCAAATGTTTGCATTCTATGCCGTAGTATTGCCAGTTAGTCTTGTTTGGAAAGCTCGTCGAGCTCACACCAATTTGCCATACAAAGTATGGGGAGGAAATCTAACTTTAATTATCGTATTGGTATTAGGCGTAATCATTACATCCATTCCATTTGCGATTCGTGCGGGCTACTTGCCATTTGTTGTGGGTTAATAATATAAATATCAAAAAACATCATTCAATTAATCTGTACCCCAAAAGTTAGGCTAAATAACTAATTGAGGTACAGATTTTTTATAATCTTGGACTGAAAAGAAGAATATTTTTATGGCAAGGAATTTGAATAAATAAACGAAATCATCAAACTTTATATTAGCTATTAAAACGAAGAACAAATAAAATTACACCATAAGCTGCTACTTATCTTTATAAAAAACTAAATCATTGATTTTCTTTTAATTTTCTTAATAACGCAATTTCTCTTTCTAACCCATTTATAATTTTATCTTTTTGAACCAATAATTCATCTTTATGGCTTAATATTAATTGTAATTGTTGAATAGTTTTTTCTAAATTTTCATTTCCAATTGCAAACAAAAAATTATTTGAGTTGCTTGATTCAGTTACTGTATTATTAAAATACACTTTTTCAGCTCCCCCCATAGAGAGCAACTCACAAATATCCATATTAAATACTTCAGAGATCTGTTCTAAACGAGATAGATTTGAACGCACTTCACCTCGTTCAATTTTCCCATATCCCGTTACTGACATCCCTAATTTATCCGCCATATTTTCTTGCGATAACTGGTGTTGTTCGCGTAACTGACGGATTTTCTCATTAATTTTCATACATTGCCCTCTCAAGGTAAACTGTTATCTTAATTAGGTAACTAACTGTAACTGTTGGTTTATTGTACATAATTTTTGCCAAATTATAATGGTTTTGGATTTTTTCTCCTACTTTTATTTATTGAGGCTCTATGAAATTAAAAAATGTAACTATTGCAACAGCACTTTTAGCTGTATTAACAGGCTGTGGAAGTAGTGGTGGCAATTCAAGCACACTAAACACCAATCAACCAACCGCTCAAAATGAACAAAGTCGTCAGCAAGTAAATGATGCTAAGAAAGCTGAAGAAACTCGCAAAGCTGAAGAAGCTCGTAAAGCTGAAGAAGCTCGCAAAGCTGAAGAAGCTCGTAAAGCTGAAGAAGCTCGTAAAGCTGAAGAAGCTCGTAAAGCTGAAGAAGCTCGTAAAGCTGAAGAAGCTCGTAAAGCTGAAGAAGCTCGTAAAGCCGAAGAAACTCGTAAAGCTGAAGAAGCTCGTAAAGCTGAAGAAGCTCGTAAAGCCGAAGAAGCTCGTAAAGCCGAAGAAGCTCGTAAAGCTGAAGAAGCTCGTAAAGCTGAAGAAGCTCGTAAAGCCGAAGAAGCTCGTAAAGCTGAAGAAGCTCGTAAAGCCGAAGAAGCTCGTAAAGCCGAAGAAACTCGTAAAGCTGAAGAAGCTCGTAAAGCTGAAGAAGCTCGTAAAGCCGAAGAAGCTCGTAAAGCTGAAGAAGCTCGTAAAGCCGAAGAAGCTCGTAAAGCCGAAGAAGCTCGTAAAGCTGAAGAAGCTCGTAAAGCCGAAGAAGCTCGTAAAGCTGAAGAAGCTCGTAAAGCCGAAGAAGCAAGAATTGCTAAATTAACAGAAGAATTGACCGCTTTAGCTAAACAGGCCGGTTTAGATGATGATAAAGCTCAAAAATTTGCAGGATCGAATTTAAATACTGATAAATCAGAGTGGCAATCGGCTTTAAATAATGCTGTTGAACAAGATAAAGCAGAAAAATTACAGCGAGAAATTGATCAACTAAAAGGTATTTCTTCTCATTCATATCCTGAAGGAAGTATTACACATAGAGATGGCAGTGGTTCTAAAAGCATTAGCAATAGACTAACAAACGAGAATATTTCTCGTAATATGGTTTATAACCAAAAATATTCTGTCGTTATTGGCGATTATAATGGACAAGTATCTTACAATAATAACACTGGCTATATCTTCTCAGATAACCGAGTTACTGATATTAATGTAAAAGGATTAAAAACAGAAATTTCCGCAATTCCAACTGAAGGTACTGCAACATATACTGGTAAAGCCTTTAATGGCACTTTAGCACAAGAGTATAAAAAAGTAGGCACTGAAGAATGGTTTGGTAGCACTCGTGATAAATACGACTTTGTAGATTCACCAAAAGAAGGGAACTTATCTTACGAGGTAAACTTCGCAGATAGAACAGGTTCAGGCAGTATTACAGGCTTAGGAAATGATATTGCACTAGCACAAGGCTCTATTTCTGGAGCAGGTATTTCATCTACTGCAACACAAAGCTATAAATCAGGCTCTTACTCATTAGATTTCTTCGGCAAAAATGCAGAAGAAATTGGTGGTAAGGTTTCCTTTGATGGAAAAGATGTGTTTGGCTTTGGCGGCACCCGCGGTGAAATTCAAAAATAACCTTTCTGTAGGGGCGAATTACATTCGCCCTGATATTCCAGCGATGTTTTAGAGCAAATGCGATTTACCCCTACAAGAAAATGCCGTTTAAAGTGGATTTAAACGGCATTTAACTATTAGGAAATTTCCGAATGTGAACCGATACGAATGAGCTTTAGTTCTTCGTCATCAATAATTTGGTAAATCAGCACAAGATCGTTAAAAATATGGCAGTCACGATAACCTTGCATTTCACCTTGTAGTGAGTGATCTAAGTATTTTTTTGGAAGCGGTCGATTTCTTTGTAAAAGATACAAAACCTCGGTCATTTCTACTGAGAATTGTTGCTTAGCTGTGAGCTTTTTAATATCTCGTTGAAATGTTTTAGTTGCAGTTACTTTTAATGTTTTAACTGATCCCATATCCATTATTTCACTGATTTTAATAGATTTTCCATAATATTGGCTTCGAAATTTGCTTCACTAATGATATCAACATCACCATTTTCAGCTTCTTGCATAGCACGTAATGTTTCAGCATTTGGTTTCAAATAAGAAAGATTTACTGGAATCGTTTTTGTATTCGCAATTTCTGTTAAGAATAAATTAAACACCTGTGAAGGGGTAAAACCGTAATGTTCAATTACATTAAATGCCTCTTGTTTTAAATTTTCTGATAAACGAAAGCTAAAAGATGCATTTTGTGTTATTGCCATAATTATCTCCTTGGTCTAACAATGCGGTACAAATTATTATAGATAGAATGTCTTGCATTGTAAAACAATGTTTACTTACGAATAAATTTACTATGAAAAAACTCGCAAATTTCATTATTATTCTACCGCTTGCAACACAAGCGGAAACCTTTCACGCTCCTCAACCTGTATTCTTTGAGAACAACGTTTTGCCAAAACAGGCAGAGCCGCAAATAAAAACACAGTCTAAAGCAGAGAGTGTACCCACATCTTCATTTGCTCTTTCTAATGCAGACAGCACCAAAACCAAGCTCGAGAAGTTGATTAACTATGGTGTAGTAAAGCAACAATGGCATTTATTGAAGCAGATTCTGCCGTTGTATCAACAGCAGGCGAATTATGATGAAACGCTTTATCGTTACGCAATGGGAGCGATGTTGTGGGCAGAAAAAGAATACGCACAGGCAATTTCACTTTATCAGCAGATTTTAGACGAGAAGCCAGAGTTGGCTTATCCGCGTTTTGATTTGGGTGTGATGTTGTTTGAAAACAAGCAATATCGCCAAGCGAAAGCAGAGTTGGAACATGCTAAACCCGAACTTTCACCACAAATGCAGCAGCTTACCGAACGTTATATGCAGGCAATGGCGGAGCGGCAAAGCTGGCAGCCTGATATGGAGCTACAATATACCCAAACCGATAACGTAAATAACGCATCTTCTCAGCAAGATATTATATTGAGAGGATTGAGATTTAAAAAAGATGAGGAATCTTTACCACAAAAGGCACACGGCTTCCGCTACGGTGTGGGCGTAAACCGAGAATTGAACATATCCGGTAATCATTTTGTTACAGCAAATGGTCGCTTTAGTGGCGTGCATTATTGGGATAACCAAGATTACAGCGAAAAATCACTTTATGCTTCGCTTGGCTATCGTTACCGTTCGGCATTGCAAGCGGTCGGGTTTTCCCCATTTTTTGAACAGAACTGGCTCGGTTCACCACGTTATAGCAAAAATTACGGGGCAGTTGCAGATTTTCGTCGAGAATTGACCGCTTACTGGGCAATTTCAGGATCGTTTTCGCATACACAAAAACGCTATGCCGATGCTTCTGTCGCTCGTCGTCATAATGGTTATCTGAACGGTGTTTCACTTACGTTAAGTTATCAAGCCAAGCCGAATTGGTTGCTTTTTAGTGGTGTGGAAGGCAGTGTTGATCGTAGCAAAGATAAAGCGGAATCTTCGCTTCGCCGTGGGGTAAATATCGGTTCGGTGTGGAAACTTAAAGAGTTTGTCAGCCATATTAGCTTACGTTATGTGAAGCGAGATTTTCGTGCGGAGAATTTTTATTTTCCAACCAAAAAACGCCAAGATAAAGAATATAGCTTGAATGTGTCGATTGGGAATAACCGTTTGCAATGGTTAGGTTTTGTGCCGAAGTTGAATTATCGTTATCGTAAAATTGATAGCAATATTCCAGAATTTTATTCAAGAAAAAGTGGGGAATGGTTTATTTCTGTGGAAAAAGATTTTTAAGTTCAGAATACCAATAACCGTTTACAGATTGATCTGCACCTAAATGTTGGACTAAATAACCATTCAGGTGCAGATTTTTATAATTAAACAGATGAATTTTGAATAATGTTATCACATGATAAATTTTTTAATGCGTTTTATGGCTTGTGCTATACAAAATTTTATCCGTATAAGCCAAAGCAATTGCCGACACCAAAAAGCCCAAATGTAACAATAATTGCCACATCATCGTTTTTTCTGGTGTATTACTTGCGTTCACAAAGGTTTGCAACATATGGATAGATGAAATACCGATAATAGACATAGAAAGTTTAACCTTCAATACCGTCGCATTTACATGGCTCATCCATTCAGGCTGATCGGGGTGATTACGCGTACGCAGTTTGGATACAAAAATTTCATAGCCACCGATAGTCACCATCACAAGCAAGTTTGCTATCATCACGACATCAATCAAATTCAACACACCCAACATAATCGTGTTGGAATCCATCTCATTGACATTAATCACCAATGCCCACAAGCCTTTAATGAACTTATAAGAGTAGATCGCAAGGGTGACAATCAAACCCAAATAAATCGGTACTTGCAACCAGCGACTACCAAAAATTATTTTCGCGATAATATTCGATTGTTCGTTATATTTCGCATAAAGATCAACAGGTTTATTTTCTTCCATCTGATTTTATTCCTAAATTAAATAGTTGGTTAAATAAATAAAAAAACTGCAGGAAGATAGCAGTTTTTTTGAAAATAGCAATAAAGAAATCGAGTTATTGTTATTTTATTTATACATTTGAAGGGGAGGAAACTGATTCTCTCAAAATACAGGCCGGCTCTAACACTAAAGTGCGGTAATTTTCATTGGGTTCTTGTATACGTTGCAATAAAGTCTCAACAGCAAGCTTACCTAATTCAGCTTTAGGTTGACTGATTGTAGATAAAGAAGGAAAAAGATAACGAGCTAATTCAATATCATCGTATCCCATGATAGAAATATCTTGCGGAATACGTAAACCTTGATTCTGAATTGCCTGATAGGCACCAATGGCAATAGTATCGCTACAACAAAAAATAGCGGTCGGTCTATCAGATAACGAAAGCAGTTTTTGCGCCCCAACGATCCCTCCTTTAAAATCAAAATGACTTTCTACAATCCAATCAGGATTTAAAACTATATTAGCTTCAGACAAAGCTTTCTTATATCCCTGCAAACGATTTTTAGCTACTGACTTTCTGAGATTACCCGTAATAATGCCAATTTTCTGGTGTCCAGCATCAACCATAGATTTCGTTGCAAGATAACCGCCATATTCTGAGTTCTCTAGAATTTTGTCTGCATTTAACTCAGTAAACCACCAATCCATCACAACTAAAGGCAAAGATACTTCAAGCTCCATATCCGCTTGAAAACGACTATCGCCACACATCAGTAATACACCATCTACTTGTTTATGTATTAAGGTTTGTAGATTTTGCTGTAAACGCTTGCCATCACCACCCGTGGTAGCAATAATAAGATTATATTGATGCTGCTGACAATATTGCTCCACGCCAGCCATCACTTCCGCAAAGAATGGATTATTTGTTGCGGTGACAAGTAGCCCGATAGTTTTGGTTTCGCGCACCTTAAGGCTTCGTGCAACAGCTGAGGGGGTGTAATTCAGTTCAGCGACAATACGCATCACTTTCTCACGAATCTCATCGCTAACAAAACGCGATCCATTAATGACATGCGAAACTGTGGAAGTCGAAACTTGCGCCAGTCGTGCAATATCTTTCATTGTCGCCATAAAAACACCTCAAAAATTCACTGCACTTTAAGCGTGTTCAAGAAAATCTAAAGTTTCCTGACGCGTTGGAATAGAGGATTGGGCCCCTTTTTTTGTCACACTAATCGCAGCGGCAGCTTGCCCAAAACGAATGGCTTCATCAAAGGATTTTTCTTCCAATAAAGCCGTAACAAAACCGCCATTAAATGTATCACCAGCTGCGGTAGTATCTATTGCTTGCACACAAAAGCCCTTAATGATGCGGCTTTTACCTTTTCGACTGACAAACACGCCTTTCGCACCAAGGGTAATCATCACAGTTTCAATGCCTTTATCGTGAAAAACACTCGCAGCTTTCACCGCACTTTGCTCGTCGGTTACTGCTACCCCAGTCAGGATTTCAGCTTCTGTTTCATTTGGTGTAATAATATCAATCAAACTCAATAATTCGTCCGATAAAATCTGCGCTGGAGCAGGATTTAGCACAACCTGAACACCATTTTTCTTAGCGATTTGAGCAGCCAGCTCCACACCATAAAGTGGGGTTTCTAATTGCATTAATAAGCAATCCGATTGTGCAATTTGCGCCTCACTTTGACGAACAACCATCTCCCCCAAATGTGCATTTGCACCGCTAGCCAGTACAATACAGTTCTCACTAGACTTGGCAACTTGAATAAATGCCATTCCCGTCATTTCCTGTGGAACGGTATTAATATAGGTTGTATCAATCCCTTCCTTAACAAACACATTTTTCATTGTTTCGCCAATGCTATCTGATCCAATGCAACTAATGAACGCTACCTTTGCCCCTAAGCGAGCAGCTGCCACCGCTTGATTCGCCCCCTTGCCACCATAGGAAATTTGATAATTTTGACCTGTTAGTGTTTCACCGGGTTTAGCAAAGTAAGGCACTGAAATAACATGATCAGCATTGATACTACCGAGAATTGTGAGAGTCTTCCCTTTCATAATTATTCTCCACTATAAAAGTAGGCATATATCAAGCAATTATAAACCTAAAGTGCGGCTATTTTTACCGCACTTTTGAAACTTAAGCTAAAGCGACACCACTTAAGCCAATAAAAAAACCTGCAATAGTTGCGCTTAATAAATTAGCTAAAGAGCCAGCAATAACAGCCTTAATTCCTAACCGAGCAATATCTCCACGACGATTTGGAGCCATACCACCAACCCCACCAATTAATACAGCTATAGAACCAAAATTAGCAAAGCCACAAAGAGCAAAAGTAATGATAGCCTTTGTTTTATCAGAAAGTTCTACTGGTGGATTGATACCTAGGTAAGTTGAAAATTCAGAATAACCAACAAATTCGTTTACGGTTAATTTGATACCTATCATATGACCAGCTACTTCAGCATCACTCCAAGGTACTCCCATAACCCATGCCAATGGTTTAAAAATCCAACCTAAAATTATACCTAAAGAGAGTTCTGGTTGATTAAACCATTCTCCAATGCCTCCTAACATACCGTTAATAAGTGCAATTAGAGCGATAAATGCAACTAACATAGCCCCAATACTTAATGCCATAGTCATTCCCGCACCAGCACCAGAAGCAATGGCTTCAAGCGCATTAGATGGTTTATCTAATTCAACATTTTCGATTTCGTCGTTAAATTTTTCAGTTTGTGGATATAATATTTTTGCGAATAATAAACCCGCTGGTGCAGCCATAAAAGAGGCTGCTATTAGGTAGGTTAAAGGTACACCTAATCCAGCGTATCCAGCTAAAACAGAACCTGAAATGGATGCTAGTCCTCCACACATAATAGCAAAAAGCTCTGATTCCGTCATTTTGCTAATATAGGGTTTTACAACCAATGGCGCTTCTGTTTGTCCAACAAAAATATTAGCTGCAGCAGACATAGACTCTGCTTTTGATGTTCCCAAGACTTTTTGCAATCCACCTCCAATTAATTTGATGACCCATTGCATTACACCTATATAATAAAGCAAGGAAATCAATGCAGAGAAAAAAACTATGACAGGAAGCACCTTAATAGCAAAAATGAAACCAACACTTTCACCTGATGCCAATCCACCAAAAACAAATGAAATACCCTCATTTGCGTAAGCAATAACTTTACTTACTGCATTAGACATACCCAAGAGGGCGTCTCTGCCAATAGGTACATACAAAATAAATGCACCAATAGCGATTTGAATTGCTAATGCACCAAATACCGTTCTTACACGAATAGCTTTTCTATTATTGGAAAGGAGATAGGCTATGCCTAATAATACAAAAATCCCTAAAATACTAATAAATGCGTCCATAATTTGACCTCATTGAAAGTAAAAGGAAAGATAAACTTTATTGCTAATTTAATCGTTTGATTGCATCAATAATTAAATTCCAAAATCGTTCTTTATCTAACTTTGTAGCAACTTGCGTATTGCAAGGTTTAGGTGGATAACGGAAATCTGCAACTGTCATGCCTAATGTGTGCGTTCCCGTTAATTCAATATTAACTGGTACACTTACTGTTTCTATTAATGTTGGATCAATAACATAAGCCACCGCACAAGGATCATGAACTGGAGGATAATTAAAGCCTTGAGCTTGTTTATACATTTTTCCAAAAAATTTAAGTAATTCGACAACAAATTCGGCTGGCTTAGTATCAATTTTTGCGATACGCTCAACAACATCAGGGGTGGCTAATGCTTGATGTGTTAAATCTAATCCAACCATAGTCACTTTCCATCCAGCATTAAATACAATATGTGCTGCTTCGGGATCAATTTTTATATTAAACTCAGCTACGGCACTCCAATTTCCAGTATGATACCCGCCTCCCATTAATACAACTTCTTTTACTCTCTCAATAATTTTCGGTTCTAATCTTGCCGCTAAAGCAATATTCGTCAGCCCTCCTGTTGGGACAAGAGTAATTGTTTTCTCAGGGTGAGACATAATAAGATCAATGATTAATTCCACAGCATGCTTTTCATTGAAAGTTCGATTAGATTCAGGTAATTTTGGACCATCTAACCCTGATTCACCATGAATACTAGGTGCGACCTCAATTTCCCTGACAATAGGTCTGTCTGCACCCTTAGCGAAAGGAACATTTTTCATTTGAGCAATTTCAGCAATTGCCAAAGCATTTCGTGATACTTTCTCCAATGTTTGATTACCTACTACAGTAGTGACTGCAAGTAGTTCAATCTCTGGATTGCCATAAGCGAGTAACATAGCTATCGCATCATCATGTCCAGGATCACAATCTAAAATAATTTTTTTACGCATTCTTTACTCCTATATTTTTCATAGTCATAAACTGCTGACCGTCATATCGAAACGTTTCGATAAGATAAATATAAAGAACAAAAACAGAAAAACAACTGAGAAATTTCAAATTTGAGATATTAATCACAAAATTTTTTGTTTAGATAAAATAAAAAATTCTCCGACCAAATTCACATTCAATCGGAGAATAAATTATTTGAAATTATCTTAGTTCAACGTATCCAACCTAGCCAAATCGATCTGATTATTCAATAACTCCACATCGGGCATCGTTTTATTCGCTTTTGCGGAAAGGGTTTTAAATCGTTCTACTTTGCCCACCAAGCCTTGTTGACCAACAAGTGCGGTTACTGTGCTGTTGTATTGATTGCTAACAGTGGAAAGCGTATTGCCGAGCTTACTTAAACGTTCTGCGACCAAGCAAATTTGGTTATAAATTTCACCCGCTTTTTCAGCGATTTCTTTTGCCTCGGCATTACCACGTTCGATGCGCCACAAATTTGCTACGGTGCGTAAAATCGGCATTAAGGTGGTGTGAGAGACCATAATGACATTACGTTCATAACCGTAATTAAATAAAGCAGGATCAGATTTTAAAGCCTCAATATATGCGGGTTCCACCGCAATAAACATAAGAACAAAATTCGGGCTACGCATGCCAATCAAATTACTGTAATCTTTTTTATGCAGATCATTAATATGGCTTTTCAATGCGGATATATGTTCTTTTAATAAACGCTCACGTTCAAAATCATCCTCAGAATTCACCGCACTTTCGTAAGCCACCAATGACATTTTGCTGTCGATAATTAAGTGTTTTTCATCAGGTAAATTCAACACAAAATCAGGGTAATTGCGCCCGCCTTGTTCATCTTTAAAATGTGCTTGCGCGCGGTAATGCACATTTTCTTCAAGCCCAGCCAGTTGCAACGCTCGTTCTAATTGCACTTCGCCCCAATTACCTAAAGTTTTCTTTTCGCCTTTCAGCGCAGAAGTCAAATTACTCGCCTCTTGCGACATATTCAGGCCAATTTCCAGCACTTTTTTAATTTCAGCTTCCAAGCCTGCATTACCTTTCACGGATTCGGAGTGAATTTCATTGACACGTTTTTGAAAACCTTCAATTTGCTCACGGAAAGGCTTGAGCAACGTTTCCAATGCTGTTTGATTTGATTGACTAAATGAGCGACTTTTTTCATCCAAAATCCGATTGGCTAGATTTTGAAATTCCACGCTCAACTGCTGCTTAGATTGTTCAAAGTTCTGTTGTTGCGCGGAAAAATGTTTTTCTTTTTCTGCTAAAGTTGTTTTTAATCCTGTTAACTCTTGAGAAAGTGCGGTCAATTTTTCGGTTAAATGTTGTTGTTCCTGTTCTTTACGAGATAACTGGCTTTGGCTATGTTGCAATTGGGCATTCAAACTTTCTGCTTGCGCAGAAGCAATCCCGAAGCGTTCTTTTAATGCGGTAATTTGCTCCGCGATGGCGGAATGGCGAGCCTGCTCCTCATCTAATTCTTGGGTAAGATAGTAAATTTTTTCATCTCGTTCATTCAAGCGAATTTGTAACCCTTGGCTTTCTGTTTGAGCTTTAATAATTTGCTGTTCTAATTGATTTTTAAGGCTATTTATCCCATCAAATTTTGATGCCAGTTGATTATAGTCTTCTGTGGTTTTATGAAGTGTTTTATGAAGTAAAGCATATTTCTGCTGAAACAGAATCAGCAGTAAAATCAAGACAATAGAAACAACCCCCATCACCCATAATAACGACATATCCCACATAACTCCCCCTTTAATTTAAGGTCTGAATTGTAACATAGAAATCCGTCTATCTCCTTCTATGGAAGGCGATAATCTCAATTAAATAAAAACCCGACTTTCGCCGGGTTTTTATTTTACTTACAAGTTAATTACCATTGGTAGCCAACACTTGCACTTGCGCCAGAGTGGCCTTGTGAATTGCTGTTTACTGTGAATTTAACCCCAACTTTACCATTATCTGATAAGCGAGAGTAACCTACTGCCAACGCATTTTGTCCACGATATGTACCTGCACCGACAGACACCATAGATTTACCTGCTGTCGTAACATGATATAACCCACCGGATGCTAAAGCACCTGCAATACCTGCACGTAAGCCTTTATCAACATTATTGATTTGATTGCTGATATTACCTGCAACATATTTCAATTGGTTTACATTCACAGCATCAGTGCCATCTTTACCTGGTGCAACATTGGTAATACGTTTACCACCAGCGTTGATACCGTTTTCGTTGATATTAACGTCACCTACTTTCACTTCTTTTGCAGTGACAGAGTTTACTTTAATATCATCTTTCATCGATACTTTAACACCGTTTTCATCTGCAGTCGTGGTAATGTTTTTACCATCACCATTAACAGCCACCTTGCTACCTAGTTTTTTCACACCAGTAGTGCCGTGATCTGCATTAAAGGTTAAACCTTTCGTGGTGACTTCTGTATGCGCATCTACACCTTTCTTGATATCTTCTTTCGTTTCCTTTGAAAGATCAACGGTATAGTCAGTAACAGTTGTTGAACCATCTTTATGCGTATTAGCAGCTTTTGTCACTTCAACGTGATTAGAACCAGCTTTAACTGCTGCAGAAGTATCATTAATACCTTTTGCACTCACTTTATAGATAGTTTGACCATTAGCACCTGTACGTGAAACCACATCAATATTATCCCCTGCGGTAACTTCAGTTTTCGCAGCATTTAATTGTTTGACGTTTACTGCATCAGTACCATTTTTACCTTCTGCAACATTGGTAATACGTGTTTCCTTATCGTTACCATCAGATACTTTCAAACCTTCATTTGTTTGAGTTAATTTAACTTTTACCTTACCGTCTTTATCAATGATGTTGATGCCCTCAACTTCAGGTGTTTTCTTAATGGCGACAGTAACAGTATTCTTATTTACTGTTGTCATTACATTTTTACCATCGTCAAATTGTGTAGCATCAGTATTATCTTTACCACCTTTAATATTAACAGTTGTGTTTAAGTTCGCTTTATGAGGTGTACCACTATTACCTGCGAAAGTTAATCCGCCCTCATTGATTTTAGCTTCTACTTTATTCAATTGGTTCACATTTACTGCATCAGTACCATTTTTACCTTCTGCAACATTGGTTATTGTGTTGCCGCCGTTGTTTAAGCCTTTATCAGTTAAAGTAACCGATGTTTTGCCATTTTCTGGATTCACAGGGGTAATGGCTATACCATTATGGGTAATTTCCGTTTTGGTTTTATCCTTGCCATCGTTAAACTCGGCAGAAGTTAAACCTTTCAGTTCTTTTGCCAGTTTTACGGTTAATTCTGTACCACCTGTCGTTGCATTAGGTGTTGAAACTACACCAATATTGTTGTCAGACAACTTGGTTTTATCCGTAACGCCACCTTTTATATCCACTTGTTTATTAAGTTTGACATTGGCAACCTCGCCAATATCGCCCCCATATTTCATACCATCATCAAGCGTTGCCAATTTGTGAGTTTTATCAGTGCTTCCCGGTTTAGTTGGGTCAGCTTTCTCAACGTAAACTAGACGTGTTTCACCATCTTTGCCATCCACGCCCACTTTGCCATCTTGACCTTTAATGGTTAAACCGTTTTTACCATCTTTACCATTTAAGCCGATAGAACCGTCTTTACCGTTGATTGCAACCGCAGAACCATCTTTACCGTTTACGCCGATAGAGCCATCAATGCCGTCTTTACCATTCTCACCTTTAGCACCAATCACTACATCATCTTTCAACGCAAAACTATAAGTGTGATTTTTTGATGTTGCATCAACTGTTTGTTTCACTGTTAAGTTTTTGCCTGCATCAAAGTTGACAGTTTTGCCGTTTTCAACCTCTGTTTCAGCAGCGGTTGAACTCGCCTCTAGATTACCTGTTGCATTCGCCTTGAATCCGTAATTATGAACAGAATCAGCCAGTGAACTTAAATCAATCACGGCTTTTTTGTTCGCAACTTTATTGCCTTTGCCATCTTCATACGTCATTTCAACTTGTTTCGTTGCAGCGTTGTATGTGTAATGAGTTGCCGAGTTTTGACCTTCAGCATCTTTTGTTGGAGCAATGTGGATTTCATTACTGCGTAAGGCTTCAGCCGTATTGTGTAAGTCAGAAACATTCACTGCAGCATTTGGTGTGCCAGTAGATGATGTGGCAACCTCTAATTTATTTAAGAAGTTATTTGCATCTTTATCCGCTGGAACAGTCACGTTTTTGATTGCTGAACCAATATTATTCACAATCATGGTGCCTGCAGTGGCGCTGCTGTTACCATCGTAGAATGATGCAATCACGTCTGATTTGTTTACAACCGCCCCTGTGCCATCTGCATTTTTAGTGAATTTATAGCCATTGCCATCTTTCACTTTGTAAACACGATTGCCTTGCTTGTCAGTATAAACCACAGGCGTTACCGCTTCTACAGTGTAAGTGGTTTCATCGCCAGCTTGATTGTCAGCTGAAGATACAATCACATTATCACCCGCCGCGACTTTCACTGCTGTTTTGGCAACTTGTTTCACCGCACTTTTTGTAACAGCGACTTCATAGGTTGCACCTTTTTTACCAAACTCGGTGTTTGCTTCACCTTCTTTTGGTGTAACGGTTGCAATGTTGTCGTCGCCTGTAGCGGCTTTCACTTTTTCAGTTGAAAGGCTTGCTTTGAGTTTGCCATCCTCCCCAACGGTAATGGTGTCACCATCGGTTTTAACGGTAACTTTATTGTCGCCATCCACTTCTAAGCCTTTGCCAACAGCTACATCATATTTCACGGTAGTGGTTTTGCCATCCATGTTGGTGACAGTTGCAGTTGTACCTGTGCCGTTTGCAAAGTTGACAGTGTCATAAGGTTTAACAAAGTCAATGTCGCTACCATTACCTTGAAGGTTCCAGCCTGCATTTAGCACATCACCCACAGTGGCTGCATTGGTTTTGGTTATAGATGTCGGTGCATCCTGTTTTTTAGTGATGGTTTTATCACCCTCAGTTGTATTGTACGTATCAGGAAGATTACCCTTCACATTCGTGATGTGGTTGTCACCATTGCTTAAACCTGTGTTGGTTAGGGTGACATCTGGTTTTCGGGTTTCACCAGCTACTGGGGTGGTCGCATTAATGGTAATGCCGCCATTGTCAACTTTGGTGTTACCCATTGTTATAGAGCCTGCGTTAGTTAGGTCTATGTTATTACTTAATGCAAAACTATAAGTGTGATTTTTCGATGTTCCATCAACTGTTTGTGTCACTGTTAAGTTTTTACCTGCATCAAAGTTGACGGTTTTGCCGTTTTCAACCTCTGTTTCAGCAGCGGTGGAACCCGTCTCTAGATGACCTGTTGCATTCGCTTTGAAGCCGTAATTATGAACAGAATCAGCCAGTGAGCTTAAATCAATCACAGCTTTTTTGTTCGCCACTTTATTGCCTTTGCCATCTTCATACGTCATTTCAACTTGTTTCGTTGTAGCATTGTATTTGTAATGGGTTGCCTCTTTACCCTCGGTCTTATCAGTCGTTGGGGCAATATGGATTTCATTACTACGCAATGCGTCAGCCGTATTGTGTAAGTCAGAAACATTTACCGCAGCATTTTGTGTACCTGTATCTGATGCAGCAACCTCTAATTTATTTAAGAAGTTATTTGCATCCTTACCCGCTGGAACAGTCGCATTTTTGATTGCCGAACCAATATTGTTCACAATCATAGCTCCTGCAGTGGTGCTATTATTGGCGTCGTAGAATGATGCAATTATCTCATCCTTATTGGTGACTTCTTCACCCTCGCCATTTGGTTTGGTATAGAATTTTTCTACGCCATCTTTCTTAAATTTATAAACACGATTGCCTTTCTTATCGGTATAAACCACAGGTGTTACGGCGTTCACGGTGTAAGTTTTTTTACCTGTTACTGCATCAGTATCCTCGTCAACTAACACATTGTCACCTGCTTTTACTACCGAGCCTAAAGTAGTAATAGCCTTTTTACCATCATTAGTAATATTGGATAAATCGTTTTTAGCAACACCTTTGATTACTGCTTTCGTATTTGTTACATCTTTATTGTTGCCGTCCGCATAGGTCATGGTAATGTTGCCGCTTGCATCAACAGTATATTCGTTGCCATCTGTTGTTGGCTTGATGTGTTTCTCATCTTCTAGATTTGCTACCTTGTGCGTTACGTCGGAGTTATCTCCACCTTTCGTCGTATAGGTGATGCGGTCGCCATCATTTTTAATGCTGATAGGGTTATTGCTCTCACCCAACTTAATTTCTTTTGTGTGAACGCTATCAAGGTCTTTCAAATTGCTATCCAAAGCAAAAGTAAAGTTGTTTGTGTTGGCTTCGCGTTTTAAACGTAGGTTTTTGCCTGCATTTAAACCTAGTGTTTCACCTGCTGCCATTGCAGTACCTTCAGATTCATTGGTTTTAGTTTCACCTGTAACCTTGTCATCTGAGTCTTTTGCTATGGTAAACCATTTGGCGTTATTAACCGCTTTTACTACAGTATCAACAGTAGCAAGTTTACCTGAATCAGTTTTTGACGGCTCTAGTGGGTTTTTATGAATTACAACTTGTCCTTTTTTGCTATTACCTTCTGTGCTTGTTACCGAATCTACGTCCCCAGTATTTGCAGCAAGCTTATTACCATCAGAGTCAATTTTTATTGTGGTGTTATCTACGTTTACATCATAGCTAATCGTTGCCCCTTCACTTGCTTCGGTCACAATATTTGCTTTAGTAGCCTTACCTGACTTAAAGTTGACGTAATCACCGGGATTGATTAAAGTCGGAGACAGTCCATTAGAGTATAAATTCCAACCTGTTTGATTGACTTTATCTGCCACATCATAAGCAGTAGCTAAGGCATGTTTATCAGCATCATTTCCTGTTGGTACAACAAAACGTCCCGTTGGGGTATTGTTACCTCCAGTTGTTTTAGTAGTTATGCCTGCATTTGATACATCAATTTTAGTAATAGCTTGTTTTTGTTCTGTTTGTATAGTTGCAGTTTTGGCATTAAATGTGAAATCTTTGCCATTGTGTACAACATCAATTGTGTTTGTATCGCTTAGGGTAAGGGTATCGCCACCTTTTACAGCTGTAGAAGTCGTTTCTGATCCTTCTTTAATATTCCATGCGGCAGCATCTTTTACCGCACTTTTTGTTACAGCCACTGTGTAGACGGCATTTGCGGCACCTTTAGTGCTTCCAGATTTAACATCAACTTCAGCAATATTGTCCTCTACATCTTTTTTCTCAACAGATTCGATTGCTTGAGCTTGGGTTCTAGCTGCTAATTTTCCACCTTTGATTTCAAGTGTTTTATCATCAATATTCAATCCAACTGCATAATCAGGAGAATTTGGAGTGGTGGTTGTTTTTGTTACCGTAATAGGGCTACCACTTTTTGGCGATACACTTGCTTGCGTGTTGGTGTCTATTGCGTTAATGGTATAGTTGCCATCTTTGCTTGAAATAGTGACATTGTTCCCTGCGGTAAGACCTGTTACGTTAGCTTTTAATTTGATGGTAGATACGCCATCGGCATTTTCATTTGTCGGGGTGATGGTAATACCACTATTAGCATCTGTAGCAATATTTACTTTATTTCCAGGGTTTATTAAACCAACTTTATTGCCGTTTGCTTGTAAAATCCAACCGCTTGCATTGATGGCTTCAGCAACATTTTTTGCTTTGGCAAGCCAGTTGTCTTTAACTGTATCGTCAACATTAACCATGCCTGTGCCCGGTGTGCGGATAGTTGCAAAATTTGCTTCAAAGGTTAATTCTTTCCCATTGCGAGTTATTTTGATTGTGTCGCCACTATTGCCACCATCCTTGGTTTTAAATGTAACTATATCCCCGCCTTTTACGCTAGTGGCTTGATTATCAGTCTCTTTATTTGCCTTGATTTTCCATGCAGCTGCATCTTTGACTGCAGTTGTGTTCATGGTTACATTGAAGGTTGTTTTACGAACTCCATCTGTGGTTTCATCTTTTGAGTCGATAGTGATAGATTTATCTGGAGAGGTTACATTATATTTTACGATACCACCCACAACAGCCTTTAACTGCGCCACGTTGACAGCATCAGAATCTGCACTACCTGGTGCCAGATTGGTGAGTTGGCGAGTAGTGCTGTCGTTACCTAGGGAGACTGCACCAGCAGTACCTTTAATAGTATTTTTTACTCTTTCTAAGATTGATGAGTCATTGATTAATTTAACTGGGGCATAAACATCACTCACCGGGCTGTTATCCTTATCAGTAATATGATTTGATGATACGATGTTGCCTTGTGAGGTAATTGTGATGTTTTTACCATCTAATGCAGCTCGAGTAGATTTTGAACCTTGACCTAATGCTACGCCGCCTGCTGTGCTTACAGTTGCGCTAGTACCTACAGCAGTGCCGTTTTCAGCTTCCACCTTTGATGAGCTTCCTAGTGCGGTACCATTTGTTGCACTAACATTTGCACTTCGACCTAATGCAGAACCGTTTTCAGCTGTTTCTGTTACTTTACTGTGTGCCCCCACCGATGTTGCATTTTTTGCTAAGGCTTTTGCCGTATTACCTAGGGCTGACGAGTCCGCTTTATTAGCTTCTGATTCATTACCAAATGCAGAGGAGTATCCGCCTTCTGCCGTAGCTTTAGCTTGGGAGCCGAAGGCTACAGAGTGGTGAGATGCACTTGCTGTATTACCAATGGCAACCCCCTCACCTCCAGTTGTCGTAGTAGCATTCCCCAAAGCAATAGAGTTATTACCTGCTGCAATTGCTTTTTTACCAACGGCAATAGCTTGTTCATTTTTTGACTCGGATTCTGTACCAATAGCGATGCCATTATTTGCCGCAACATTTCCATTTGTTGCACCCACTTTAGCTCCATTACCTATCGCAATAGTACCCTCATTTTTTGCAATAGCGCCAGCACCAATAGAGGTTGCTTTTTCCCCAGAAGCTTGGGCTTGATCGCCAACAGCAATAGTAGAGTTAGCAGACGCATTTGCCATTTTACCTACAGCAAGCGCTGCCTTTGCTGTAGCGTTGGCGCTGGCTCCAATTGCAGCAGAATCTTGCCCTGTGGCTTTTGCGCCAACACCATCTTCTAAGTCAGAATACTGCTTACCTTCCTTATTGGTTTTGATTGGTAGAGAGTCTATTGCAGCTCCACCTATAGCTAATGAAGATTGACCTGTAGCGTTCGCTTTTGTACCTATAGATGTTGAATAAGTATTTGTTGAGGATGCTTCTTTACCTAATGCTACGGCATAATCCTCTGTTGCTAACGCTCCTTTTCCTAACGCTGTTGAATACGTTCCCTGTGCTTTAGCTCCTTCACCAAATGCAGATGCGTTTTCGTGATTAGCAATTGCTCCAGCACCTACGGCAGTTGCAAAATTGTGGATTGCTTGTGCATGTGCACCAATTGCAGTTGTTGCAACATGAGTGGCTTGGGCGTGTGTACCTACTGCGACGCTAGATTGATTTGACGAATGAGTGACCTCTTTGCCGTTTTCAATTTTTAACTCAGCTCCTGAAGTTGCCTTATAACCAATTGCTACATCTTCATAAGCTCTTGCATTTGATTCTCCGCCAACGGCGACTGCATCGTGAGAAGCATGGCTTTGGATACCAAATACAACAGAACTATTATCTTTAGCGCTCCCTACTTCATTAGCAGATTGAGCCTGACCAGAAATAAGGATTCCAGAAGTTGCAGCTAAAACTACCGCACTTAATGTTTTACTTGATTTTGTTTTGCCTTTTGCGCGGCTAAGTTCGGAAACAGCAACCCATGTTTGTGTGATCGTATTCCAAATAACTTTATAGATATGATTCATATTGATAATCCTATATTAATTTAAATGTACGCTCTCAGGCGTGAGATAAGTGAAAAAAATAAAGGCTCGGGAAAAGCGTATAAATACCTTTATATTGTTAAGGAAAATAAGAAATAACAGAATGTTTAAATTTCCACTCTGAAATTCCATCTTAAAAAGATTAAAACCTAAACCTAGAACTCGTTAAGATTGTTAATAAGTGAAATGAATGTATTTTCTTTGATATGCTAAATGCAATGTATGTGGTTAATAAATGATAGGCAACATTCCATGTTACATTATTAGGATGAGACATTTTTATTATTCTTAAAAAGAAAGGAACTTATCTGTCAAAGATAAATACAACTAAAAAATTAATGACTTCACTCCAATAAGTTAACTTGCCCATTAATAATCCAAACTAGGTAGAGACAAGTTAAAGATTGGATCGGATAGATATTCTACATAATATTAATGGAAATGAGAATAAGAAATTTATAAATTAATGTAAAGATTCGCTTTTTTAGATAAACCCCTACGGCATGAATGGATTTTATGCTCCTTCCAATAATAGGATATGAGTTAAACTGATGTTATTAAATTATCAAGCGAGCTAAAAAAATAACCGCACGATTAAAGTGCGGTTAATACTATCTTTATTTTTCTTTAGGTAAGCGTATCAAGGCGTAGATAAAGCCGCCCCAAATAACACCAAAAGCCACAATCATCATAATAATTGCACTCAAACTCATTTTACTCTCCTTTTTTTTCATCAAGGATTAATTGGGTATCATTTTTCCATTTTAAGCGAGAAAGCATAAACGCCACAATTAATAAACTGATTGCCATTCCCCAGCCAAAAATATTGACAAACCAGCTTGGGTATCCTTCATATCCTTCAGAGAAGACTTTGGCCCCCTCACTAAATAACATAAATGCTAAAATACCTGTGGTCAGCACAATACATAAACGCCAGAAAAAGCCAACTTTGAAAGAAGAGGTTTCATTTAAATGATCGCCCAATAACCCTAATTTTTCATTTGCCACAATTGCAATTAATGATACAAATGCAACAGCAACAATACCAAAATAGTTCACGAATTTGTCAAAGACATCCAACATTGGCAATCCTGTTGTCGTACCAAATAAGAGCACTGAAACCAGCATCATTGGCACACCCACGATAAAGGTTACTTTCACACGGCGAACACGCAGCTTATCTTGAATAGCAGAGATGATCACTTCAATAACAGAAATGAAAGAAGTCAATGCTGCAAACGTCAATGAACCAAAAAACAAGACACCTAATACTTCACCAAATGGTGCTTTGTTAATAATGGTTGGAAATGCGAAAAATGCTAAACCAATTCCGCCTTTTGCTACCTCACTTACTTCTTGGCCTTGTGCCGTTGCAATAAAGCCTAATGCCGCAAAAACACCTACGCCTGCTAACACTTCAAAACTACTATTTGCAAAACCTACTACTAATCCACTTCCGGTTAAATCTGATTCTTTTTTAAGATAAGAAGCATATGTCACCATAATCCCAAAACAAATTGAGAGAGAAAAGAATATTTGTCCATATGCGGCAATCCATACACTTGGATTCGATAGTTTTGACCAATCTGGTGTAAATAAAGCATCTAAGCCTTTTTCCGCACCAGGTAAAAATAAGGAATAAATAACCAAAGCCATAAACATAATGACTAACACCGGCATTAATACCGATGAAACTTTTGCAATGCCTTTTTGTACACCAAGTGAAAGTACACCAAGGGCAATAATCCACATCGCAATTAATGGGCCTGTGACCATTCCCACAAACTCAAAACTCACCCCATTTTTGATGTCGCCCATTTTCAGAAATTCACCAATGAAAAAATCGATCGGTTTATCTCCCCAAGCACCATTAATTGAAAAATAGGTGTAACTTGCAGCCCAGCCAAGCACAACGGCATAATATAAGCCAATGATGACATTCACCATCATTTGCCACCAGCCAAACACTTCAAAATGTGGACTAAAACGACGATAAGACAATGGTGCCCCACCACGGTGACGGTGCCCAATCGCATAATCTAAAAATAAAAGAGGAATCCCTGCAGTTAATAATGCAATAAGATAAGGGATAATAAAAGCGCCCCCACCATTTTCATAAGTGGTATAAGGGAAACGCCAAATATTACCAAGGCCCACCGCTGAGCCAATGGCAGCCATAATAAACGCGTTACGACCAGAGAAGGTTTCACGCTTTGGTGCAGATTGCGCCATAAATTGTTCCTATAAGTTAGAATGAAAGCTGTCAATATAATGAAATCTTGACATCAGTCAATAAAAGAGATGAAAGTGCGGTGAAATTTATACTAATTTTTAGTGAAAGTGCTTTCGTTTAAAAAAATGAAAAACCGACAGCAATCGCTATCGGTTTTAGAATGGATTATTCAAGGCTAAATGCACGGATGTAAGGTAACTTACCTTTTTCGAGCATATCATCAATGCCATTTTGGTAATTATTTGTACCTAGACCGCGTAATTCTAAGGTAAAACCAATACCATGATCATAGAGCACAGAATCCTCATCTTGATGTTGACGGCTTGTCACATAGCGTCTTGCACTAATTCCGGCAGCCCAACAACAAGTGTTATATTGAATACCAAGATATTGTTCAACAGGTTTTTTAAGTGCGAGATCATGATAATATTTGCCCACAACCGACCAATTATCTGAAACTTCCCATGCAGTAACAAGCCCTATCTGCTGAATATCTTGACGATAAGCATTTGCTGATCGCCCTAAATTTTGATCAATATAATTTTGACTAGCGTAACGATAATTTAATTGGATTAAATTATCCTTTTTAGGATTATATTCCAATGATGTATTCGCTAACGATGTTGCGTGCGTATTCGTATCATATTGATAACTGCCACGCCAACGCCAATGATCACTCATTTTCCAGTTAGACTCTAAAGCCCAAGATGATGACGATGTTGGCGTTTTATTTGCGGGGTTATCATCAATACGTGAATCATTTAAATAATAAATTTGACCGGCTGATAAATTAAAGCGTTCATCACCGGCTTTATCATAAAAGCGAGTTGTTCCACCTAATGTCATTTGATTCGCAGAGGAGATTCTATCTAATCCACTGTAACGGCGATCACGGAAAAGCGAATAATAATCTTGCTGTACCAGTGCGGAATCATAACCAAATCCTAAATAATCACTCGTACGTTGTTTTGAACCAATATTGCTTTGATCACGATAAGGGCGATATAAATATTGAATGTGTGGTTCAAAAGTTTGAGTGTAATCTTTTAAGAAAGTGGTGTCCCTAGCTAATACGGTTTGTAAATCAAGCTTAAATTGCGGAATGACACGATTTATGTTTTTCTGAACCTCTTCCGCATTCACTCCAGAACCCTTTTTCTGTTCATAACGTGTGCCATAAAGTTTAGTTTCTACTTTCAATCCACCATATTCATTTGACATTAATGAAGCTAAACTTGGTTCAATGTGAAAACGCCATGCCGTTGGCATGAGATCACTGTCATTATCAAAACGTACAGCTTGAGAATACCATTTAAAATCTAACCATCCATTGGCTAAATCATGTTTGTAATAATTAAAGTCTATTTGTGGCATCGCACGATAAGGACCAATAGATAGATTTTCATCAAAAACTTGGAACTGGCGCGCTGAAAGCGAGAAATTATAATTAGGTTTATAGTAAGCGATTCGCGCATACTGATCTGCATAGCCATCTGTGCTGCTACCGTATTGTGAATCAAAGTCGTTAAAGTAACGTTTATCACTCACTCGTGTATAATTTACATTAAAACGCCAGTTTTCTAAGAAGCTTGAACTGTGATTCCAATAGAATAAATGGCGTTTACGTTTATCACTAATATATTCGTCATAACGATCTCGGCCTAGATATTCTCCTGCAACTTTTCCTTCCCCTATAGAGGTTAAATAGCGAAATTCACCATTTAATTGCCAACCACGATGCGACATGTATTTAGGCGTAACCGTCATGTCGTAATTCGGTGCAATATTCCAATAAATCGGTTGCATATACCAGAAACCATCACGGCTAGATGAGCCACCACTTGGAATCAATAATCCCGAACGACGGCGTTCACCAATTGGTAATTGTAAATAAGGGGTATAAAAAACAGGCACGCCATGCACTTTAAAACGTGCATGCCACATTTCAGCATATTCTTCTTTTACATATTGACGGATTTCTGATGCATCTACCGCCCAGGCATTATCACCTCGTAAACAAGAGGTAAATGTGGCATTTTTCATTACACGGTAATCATTTTGTAAATTGATATGTTCTGCCTTGCCTCTTCCTTGTCGCCCAACCAATTCATAATCCGCATTTGTAGCATGGCCGTCATGGCTATCTAAATTAAAATCAGCATTTTTCCCCAGCATATTAAGTTGATTATCTTTATAATCAAATCCACCTCGTATATAGGCAAAACGCTGTGGAGCTTGATGATTCCCCAATTGTTTCACTTCAACAGAATCAGCCATTAAATGGCGGTTTCCCTGTCTTACATCTACGTTACCTTGATATACGGCCTGTGTAGGCTGATTAATCTCTGCATCATCAGCTTCAATATAGACGGGTAAGGTATTTAAGTCCCCCTGTACCACTTCGCCAGTAAAGTGTGGTACCCCCATTAAACATTGATCACGTAAATCCGCCATACTTTGCTGACTGTAAAGTGCGGTGAAAATAGCAAGAGAAACTAAGGTTTGATTTTTATTCATAATGCCGTTCTGCTGTAAAAAATATCTACGATTATACGGGAAAAATGTGTTTCCGAATATTATTAACGATAACGATCTAAAAATTTGTAATACTGCACACCAATCTTTGTCGCAAGATCTTTGATAATTCGACCACCATAAACAGAAGGGACTTTCAGACTTTCAAAAATAGATAAGCGTTCATCATCACCTAAAATTGCCTCGGCTACAATTCGTCCTGCAAGCCCCGTCAAAGCAACACCGTGACCAGAATAACCATGAGCAAAATAAATGTGCGGAGAAATACGACCAAAATGTGGCGTTGAATTTAAGGTCATATCAATCGGACCTGCCCATCCATAATCGATCTTTACATTTTCAAGCTGCGGGAATACGCGCAACATATTTTTCCGCATAATCGCGACCATATCTTTTTCTGAGCTAGAATCACTACCAAAAAGCAGACGGTTGTCAGCACTCAAACGATAATAGTCTAATAATAAATTGTTATCGCACACAGACATGCCATTATTAATGACAGAATCAGCAACTGCTTGGCTTAACGGCTCTGTGGCGATAATAAAACTTTCTACAGGTAATATTTTACGATTAATTCCGTGATGAATAGATTTCGGGAGAGCATCAATATAAGCATTGGTGGCTAAAATAACGTCTTGAGAAATCACCGCACTTTTATCTGTTTTAACCTCAACGCAACCATTTTTCTCAACCATATCCACTACGGGAGATTGTTCAAAAATCTGAACACCCAGATCGACACAAGCTTTCGCTAAACCTAAACAATAATTAAGTGGATGCAAATGCCCTGAGTTACTATCAAATAAGCCCCCCACATAAATATCACTGCCTAAATGTTGTTTTAATTTGGCTTTATCCCAAAGCTGCATATTCTGATAGCCAAAATTCTCATGACTTTCTTTTTCAATTTCAATTAAGTCATCCATTCGACGTTCATTTAATGCCAATGTGGCATAGCCTTTTTTCCAGTCGCATTGAATGCCATATTTTTCAATACGCTCATCAATAATATCAATGGCCTCTAATGACATATTCCAAAGTTTATGCGCTTTATCTTCGCCAACTTGTTTAACGTATTCATCAATGCCTTCTTCAAAGCCATTAATTGCCTGCCCACCACTACGACCAGAAGCACCAAATCCTACTCGAGCACCCTCTAATACAATAACTTTTTTTCCTTTTTCCGCCAGTTCTAATGCCGCAGATAAACCAAAAAAGCCAGCTCCGATCACGCATACATCAGCATGTTCAATTTGAGTGAGCGGCGGGAATTGAAAATCTTGGTTACGAGAGTCGAAATAATAAGAGCGAACGTGTTCTTGATAGGCAAAATTAAGCATAAAAAATCTCTTAGGAAAAAACTGGCAAAATCTTACCCCGAAAGGGAAATATGTCAAACCTTTTACGAAAAAAATGCTATACTGCGCGCGCGCAAAATTTGTGCGTTTTATGATGAACGATAACCCTCGGAGGTCAATAAATTGAAAAAATTCTTTGCTCACTCACTCAAAAATCTTTTCCTTTCCACCACCGCACTTTTCGCGGCATCCGCTTTTGCCAATAACAAACTTTACGTCTATAACTGGACAGACTATGTACCTTCTGATTTAGTCGCACAGTTCTCTAAAGAAACCGGCATCGAGGTGATTTATTCTACCTTTGAAAGCAACGAAGAAATGTACGCGAAACTCAAACTTACTCAGAATACTGGCTCTGGCTATGATTTGGTGTTTCCATCAAGTTACTACGTAAATAAAATGATTAAGGAAAAGATGCTTCAACCGATTGATCAAAGTAAATTGACCAATATTCATCAAATCCCTAAACATTTATTAAATAAAGAATTCGACCCAGAAAATAAATATTCATTACCTTACGTTTACGGACTTACTGGTATTGAAGTTAATGCGGATGAGATTGATCCTAAAACCATCACCAGCTGGGCGGATTTATGGAAACCTGAATTTAAAGGTAAAGTTCTTATGACCAGTGATGCACGTGAAGTGTTCCACGTAGCATTATTGCTTGATGGTAAATCGCCAAATACCACCAATGAAGAAGACATCAAAACAGCTTATGAGCGTTTAGAAAAACTTTTACCAAATGTAGCAACCTTTAACTCTGACTCGCCAGAAGTCCCTTACGTACAAGGTGAAGCTGCAATTGGTATGATTTGGAATGGTTCTGCTTATTTAGCACATAAAGAAAATCCATCTCTCCAATTTGTGTATCCAAAAGAAGGGGCTATTTTCTGGATGGATAACTATGCGATTCCAACTACAGCAAAAAATGTTGAAGGCGCGCATAAGTTCATTGACTTCTTACTTCGTCCAGAAAATGCCAAAGTTGTGGTAGAACGCATGGGCTTTTCTATGCCAAATGAAGGAGTCAAAGCATTACTCAGCCCAGAAGTTGCCAACGATCCTAAACTATTTCCACCAGCATCAGAAGTAGAAAAAGGAATTATGCAAGGTGATGTTGGTGAAGCTGTCGATATTTATGAAAAATATTGGAGCAAATTAAAAACCAATTAATTTCTCAATTTAGAAAACAAAAAAGTGCGGTGAAAATTCACCGCACTTCTTGTATCAGAAAAGAAAATACTTAAAGAATAAAACGACTCAAATCTTCATTTTCAACAACGTCATTTAACGCTTCAGAAACATATTTTTCATCTATCACAATTTTCTCCCCCGCGCGTTCACTTGCGTCAAAAGAAATTCCGTCCATTAAACGCTCTAATACAGTATGTAAACGACGAGCACCAATATTCTCCGTTTTTTCATTCACTCTAAACGCTGATTCTGCAATTTTACTAATGCCATCTTGAGTAAACTCAACTTCCACACCTTCTGTTTTTATTAACTCACGATATTGCAATGTAAGTGATGCATTTGGTTCAGTTAAAATACGCTCAAAATCGTCTTTCGTCAGAGATTTTAATTCCACTCGGATTGGCAAACGACCTTGTAATTCTGGCAATAAATCAGATGGACGTGCTATTTGAAATGCACCAGAACAAATAAATAAAATATGATCCGTTTTTACCATACCATGTTTAGTATTCACGCTTGAACCTTCGATAATCGGTAATAAATCACGTTGTACGCCCTCACGCGAAACATCACCACCTGAGTGCTCACCTTTTTTACAAATCTTATCAATTTCATCAATAAAGACGATACCGTTTTGTTCTACCGCATCAATGGCTTGCTGCTTAAGCTCTTCTGGATTGATGAGCTTTGCCGCTTCATCATCAATTAAAACTTTCAACGCCTCTTTAATCTTCATTTTGCGTTTTTTAGTCTTCTCGGTACCTAAATTTTGAAAAAGCGACTGCAATTGACTTGTCATCTCTTCCATACCTGGAGGTGCCATAATTTCAACCCCCATAGACACGCCTGCAGATACATCAATTTCAATTTCTTTATCATCTAACTGCCCTTCACGTAGTTTTTTACGGAAGATTTGACGCGTACTAGCATTGTCAGAATCCTGCACATTACCCCACTGATCTTTTGCTGGAGGAAGTAACACATCTAAAATACGATTTTCTGCAGCATCTTGTGCACGCATACGATTTTTTTCTACCGCTTGTTGGCGAACCAACTTCAGGGAAACATCCGTAAGATCTCGGATAATAGAATCTACTTCTTTACCGACATACCCCACTTCAGTAAATTTGGTCGCTTCTACTTTGATAAATGGTGCATTAGCAAGTTTCGCTAGGCGACGTGCAATTTCTGTTTTACCTACGCCTGTTGGACCAATCATTAAAATATTTTTCGGCGTTACTTCTTGACGAAGTTCTTCAGTTAACTGCATGCGGCGCCAGCGGTTACGCAATGCTATCGCCACTGCACGTTTAGCCTCATTTTGTCCAATAATATGTGCATCTAATTCAGAAACGATTTCACGAGGGGTCATTGACATAAATTATCCTTTATATAATGAAAATGTAGGAGAAATGCTTTTATTAACATGGATCACCATTTCATATTTGTATATGAAATTCGCTTTTCACACCTACATGAGTAAGTTTATACTTCTTCAATAACGTGGTTATGGTTACTGTAAATATCGATATCACCCGCTATTTTTAGCGCTTCCGCGACGATTTCTTTTGCGGTTAAATCATTTTTAGTTCTAAGCAAGGCAAGTGCAGCAGATTTTGCGTAGTTGCCACCAGAACCGATAGCCAACACATCAAACTCGGGTTCAATTACATCACCAGAACCTGATACGAGTAAAAAATCGCTGTCATTTGCTACAATCATCATAGCCTCTAGTTTGCGCAATGAGCGCTCTGTACGCCATTCTTTTGCCAACTCCACCGCAGATTTAACTAAGTGTCCTTGATGCAATTCTAATTTTTTCTCAAATAAGTCTCGTAAAATAAAAGCATCAGCAGTAGAACCAGCAAAACCGGTCACTACTTTATCTTTATATAAACGGCGTACTTTACGTACACTTCCTTTTTCCACACAGTTACCAAGTGTTGCTTGTCCATCTCCACCAATTGCCACTTTGCCATTTTTACGAACACATACAATCGTTGTCATTGTTCTATCCTTTATTAAATAAAAGTTTTTCGTTATATGGTGATGAATTATCAGAATTCAAGTTAAAATATATATTGTATATTTATTCATCAAAAGAAATTAAAAAATGTGATCATGATCATATTTTAACATCGAAAACGATTGCTTCTAATTGATTGACGCAATAAAAAGCGTATTATGACGCAGATTTTAAACCCAACCTAGAAGGATTCTCTATGAAAAATTTAATGAAATTATCTTTAGTGGCATTGTTAACTGCCGCTGCGATTCCCGCCATGGCTGGCAAAACTGAACCTTATACACAATCTGGTACAAATGCGCGTGAAATGTTGCAAGAACAACCAATTCACTGGATTTCAGTAGATCAAATTAAAAAAGAATTAGAAGGCAAAGGCCCAATTAATGTCAGCTTTGATATTGATGATACCGTACTTTTCACCAGCTCTTGTTTCTATTATGGTCAACAAAAATATTCTCCAGGTAAACAAGACTATTTGAAAAACCAAGATTTCTGGAATGAAGTTAACGCAGGTTGTGATAAATATTCCATTCCAAAACAAATCGCTGCTGATTTGATCAAAATGCACCAAGAACGCGGAGACCAAATTTATTTTATTACAGGTCGTACTGCAGGGAACGTGGATGGCGTAACACCTGTATTACAAAAAGCGTTTGATATTAAAAATATGCACCCTGTTGAATTTATGGGCGGACGTGAACGCACAACTAAATACAACAAAACCCCGGGCATTATTGCACATAAAGTTAGCATTCACTATGGCGACAGCGATGATGATGTATTAGCAGCTAAAGAAGCGGGTATTCGTGGTATTCGTTTAATGCGTGCAGCAAACTCAACTTATCAACCAATGCCGACTTTAGGTGGCTATGGTGAAGAAGTGTTAATCAATTCAAGCTATTAATTGACTGCACTTTAACAACAAAAAAGGCAAGTTAGGATTCCTAGCTTGCCTTTTGTTTTACCACTTAATTAGTGTTTAGTTTGACCTTCTTCAGATTTTTCTTCTACATTTTCTGCTTGTTGACGATTCATATATTCAACAAACAATGCATCAAAGTTTACTGGAGATAAATTCAACGCAGGGAACGTACCACGATTTACTAGGTTAGACACTAATTCACGCGCATAAGGGAAAAGCATATTCGGGCATTGAGAAGTTAAACAATGCGCCATTTGAACATCTTCTAAACCGCTAATAGTGAATACGCCCGCTTGTTTTACTTCACAAATAAATGCGACATCACCACTATCTTCAAGTGTAGTTTCAACAGAAATGTTTAATACCACTTCATATAAGTCATCACCAACTTGGGTTGTTTCGGTGCTTAAATCAAAACCAAGTTTTGGTTTCCATTCTTGTTGGAAAATATGTGGAAGATTTGGTGCTTCAAAAGACACGTCTTTCACATAAATACGTTGAATTTGAAGAACGGGTTGTTGTTCTTCTGTTGTTGCGACGTCTTGTTTTTGTTCTGACATTTTCTATTCCTTATTATTTATGTTTTTTAACTAAAGGTAAATTTGCCGCAGCCCATGCAGAAATGCCTTCTTTTAACACAAACACACGGTTGAAACCTTGTTTTGCTAAAAGTGTAGCTGAAGCTGATGCGGAAACACCGTTAATATCTACTAACACAATTGCTTTTTCTTTGTGTTGTTCAATTTTACCGATGTTTTGATTTTTAATTTCGCTTGGAAGTAAATTAATGCTATCAATGATATGACCACGTTGAAATTCTTCAATACTACGTAAATCCACCACAATAGCTTCATCCGCATTTATTAAACGAATTACCTCATTGTGAGTAATTACTTTAAATTTACTCGTTGCACCTTTATAGAAGGTATAAATTACCATCACGAAAATCGCAAACCAAGAAACCGCTAAAAGAGAATGTTTTTGAGCAAACTCTGTTGCCATTTGGATAAATTCTTGCATTGTTTTCTCTACTAATTAAGTACGTCAAAATAGGGCTCAAGTATAACCGCACTTGGGTTATCTTTCAAAAAAATTATGCTTAAATTCCGTACTTGTATAAAGGTTATACAATCAACAAAAAATTATGTGATCGGGATCATAAATTTACATTTTCATTATTCAGAATAGCTCAATTTAGTTAGATGATTAGAAAGTAATTTTTATTCATTAGGAGAAATCTATGAAATTAACTAAATTAGCCTTATGTACTTTATTTGGTCTAGGTATTTCAATAGCAAATGCAGCAAACTTGCCAAATATTACAATCTTAGCAACGGGTGGTACCATTGCAGGAAGCGGACAAAGTTCGGTAAATTCTGCATATAAAGCTGGACAATTAAGTATTGATACTTTAATTGAAGCAGTACCAGAAATGAAAAATATTGCCAACATTAAAGGTGAGCAAATTGTAAAAATAGGTTCACAAGACATGAATGACGAAGTCTGGCTAAAACTTGCAAAAGCCATCAATACTCAATGTAAAAGTACTGATGGATTTGTCATTACCCATGGTACAGATACCATGGAAGAGACAGCTTATTTCTTAGATTTAACCGTAAAATGTGAAAAACCGGTTGTTCTCGTAGGAGCAATGCGTCCAGCAACAGAAAAAAGTGCTGATGGCCCATTAAATCTTTACAATGCAGTTGTCGTTGCAGCAGACAAAAAATCGAGTGGTCGTGGCGTTTTAGTCGCAATGAACAATGAAGTACTAGGTGCTCGTGATGTCACAAAAACCAGTACTACCGCAGTGCAAACTTTCCATTCACCAAATTATGGTTCTCTAGGCTATATTCATAACAGCAAAGTGGACTATGAACGTTCCCCAGAAAGCAAACACACCATCAACACTCCGTTTAACGTAGAAAAATTAGATAGCCTACCAAAAGTGGGGATTATTTATGCTTATTCAAATGCACCAGTTGAACCATTAAACTCACTACTCAATGCTGGCTATCAAGGGATTGTATCTGCTGGAGTTGGCAATGGAAATGTTAATGCTGCACACTTAGAGCGCTTAGAAAAAGCCGCAAAAGATGGGGTCGTTGTAGTTCGTTCTTCTCGTGTACCAACTGGCTATACAACTCGTGACGCTGAAGTTGATGATAGTAAATATGGCTTTGTAGCATCAGGTACTTTAAATCCACAAAAAGCCCGCGTACTCTTGCAATTAGCTTTAACTCAAACTAAAGATCCAAAAGTAATTCAACAATATTTCGAAGACTTCTAAGAGCAATTGTAAGAAACAAAAGTGCAGTTAGAAATAACTGTACTTTTGACTACAATTTATTGATCCATGTTATGGAATCGATACCTATTTGTTGCTATATTAGTCGCTGTTTTAACAAATAAAACAAAGATGTTTTTTTAATTAACTTAGGGGGCAGTATGTCTGCAATGTTCTTACTACAATTTGCCATCGTATTATTGTGTATCTTTGTGGGTGCACGTGTAGGTGGTATCGGTTTAGGTGTATTTGGTGGTTTAGGCCTTGCTATTCTTTCTTTTGGATTTGGTCTAAAACCAGCAGGTTTACCTATTGATGTTATGTTTATGATTATGGCTGTAGTGGCAGCGGCAGCGGCAATGCAAGCAGCTGGCGGTTTGGACTATATGATCAAAATCGCAACCAAAATCTTACGTCGTAATCCTAAACACATTACGTTTATCGCACCAGCAGTAACTTGGTTATTCACTTTCTTAGCAGGTACTGGCCACGTAGCATATTCTGTATTACCAGTTATCGCTGAAGTGAGCCGTCAAAACGGTATCCGTCCAGAACGCCCAATGTCAATGGCGGTAATCGCATCACAATTTGCTATCGTAGCAAGCCCTATTGCGGCAGCTGTTGTAGCGGTTGTTGCTTACCTTGAACCTCAAGGCATTCATCTTGGCGACGTATTAATGGTAACTGTTCCTTCAACCATCTTAGGTATTTTTATTGCTTGTTTATTTGTAAACAAAATGGGGAAAGAATTAAAAGATGATCCAGAATATCAACGTCGTTTAAATGATCCAAAATATGCAGATACTTTTGCTTCTACCACTTCAGTTAAAGAAGTAGAAGTGAGCAAAACAGCTAAAATTTCTGTTTCTTTATTCTTATTTGGTTCATTACTTGTTGTAATCATGGGTGCGGTTCCATCTTTACGTCCAGTATTTGATGGTAAACCAATGGGGATGGCACACACTATCGAAATCATTATGTTAGCGATTGGTGCGTTAATTATCTTAACTTGTAAACCAGATGGCACTGAAATCACTAAAGGTTCTGTATTCCACGCAGGTATGCGTGCAGTAATTGCAATCTTCGGTATTGCATGGTTAGGCGATACATTGATGCAAGCGCACATGACTGAAGTGAAAGAAATGGTGAAAGACTTAGTTGAAACTGCGCCATGGGCATTTGCTTTCGCGCTATTTGTACTTTCAGTATTAGTAAACAGCCAAGGTGCAACAGTAGCGACATTGTTCCCACTTGGTATCGCATTAGGTATCCCAGCTCCAGTATTAATCGGTGTATTTGTGGCAGTAAATGGTTACTTCTTTATTCCTAATTACGGTCCAATCATTGCATCCATTGACTTCGATACTACGGGCACAACCAAAATTGGTAAATATATTTTAAACCATAGCTTTATGATTCCTGGTTTATTAAGCATGCTTTTCTGCTTATTAATCGGTTTAGGTCTTTCTCACATTCTTCTTTAAGATGTGATTCAATAACAATCCTCCTATATATTGAATTTTGCTTATCAGATTTATTCATTATATAGTGAGGATTTTTCTATTTATCATTCACTTAAACTATTTCCCGTCATACAAATAGCATATAACTTTTATAACCAAACTTTGAGTAGCTATAATAAAAAAGCCCCTTTCGGGGCTTTTTTCATCTCATTTGGAAAATTAATCTTCCATTTCTGAATTTAATAATGCAGCAAGATTTTGTGTAGCATCATCTGCGATCATTTCAAATTCATCAGCGATATCAGCATCACTTGCGAAAGCAGAAGCTACATCTTCCGCTGCTAATGTTGCTAAATCAGCCGCTTTTTGACGATTTTTAACTCGGCTTTGATGATACGCAAAACCTGTACCCGCTGGGATTAAACGACCTACAATTACGTTCTCTTTCAAGCCACGTAATTCATCACGTTTACCTGCCACTGCTGCTTCGGTAAGAACACGAGTAGTTTCTTGGAACGACGCTGCAGAGATGAAGGATTCAGTCGCAAGAGACGCTTTAGTGATACCCAATAATTCGCGTTCAAACTCAACCGGTGGTTTACCTTCTGCTTCACGTTGACGGTTGATGATTTTCACGCGAGCAACTTCGACTTGTTCCCCTTCTAGGAATTCTGAGTCGTAAGCTTTGGTAATTACTGCTTTACGTAACATTTGACGAACGATAACTTCTATATGTTTATCGTTGATTTTTACCCCTTGTAAGCGGTAAACATCTTGTACTTCGTTCACGATGTATTCAGTTACTGCACGCACGCCACGTAAACGTAAAATATCATGTGGTGTTTCAGCACCATCAGAAATTACGTCACCACGTTGCACCATTTCACCTTCAAATACGTTGAGCTGACGCCATTTTGGAATCATTTCTTCGTAAGTTTCGCCTTCTGAAGGAGTAATTAATAAACGGCGTTTACCTTTGGTTTCTTTACCGAAAGACACGATACCAGAAATTTCAGCCAAGATAGCTGGTTCTTTTGGTTTGCGTGCTTCAAATAAATCCGCAACGCGCGGTAGACCACCGGTAATATCTTTCGTACCCACAGATTCTTGCGGAATACGTGCTAATGGTTCACCCACTTTTACTGCTGCGCCATCGTCTAAACTTACGATTGCTTTACCCGGTAAGAAGTACTGTGCAAGAACATCAGTTTCAGGTAAGAAAATATCGTTACCATTTGCATCAACTAATTTAATGGTTGGACGTAAATCTTTACCCGCAGTAGCACGTTCACCCACATCTTGAACCACGATTGATGATAAACCTGTTAATTCATCAGTTTGACGCGTTACAGTTAAGCCATCAATAATATCAACGAACTTCACAAAACCAGATACTTCAGAGACAACTGGCATTGTATGTGGATCCCAATTTGCGATAGTTTCGCCCGCCGTTACATCTTGACCGTCACCTTTGCTTAACACCGCACCGTAAGGCACTTTATAGTGTTCTTTAGTACGACCAAATGCATCGGTAATAGTTAATTCAGTATTACGAGACGTTAATACTAATTTACCTTCATCATTAGTAACGAATTTCGCATTCATTAAGTGTAATGTACCAGTGTTTTTAACTTGTACACTCGATTCTTTCGCTGCCGCAGATGCCGCACCACCGATATGGAACGTACGCATGGTTAACTGTGTACCTGGCTCACCGATAGATTGAGCAGCAATAACACCCACTGCTTCACCTTGGTTAATTAAATGACCACGAGCAAGATCACGACCATAACATTTCGCACATACACCAAAATCAGTATCACAAGTTACAACAGAACGTACTTTTACGCTGTCTACAGAGTTTGCATCCAACACATCACAGAGTTTTTCATCTAATAACGTGTTACGAGGAATTAATACTTCTTCTGTACCAGGTTTTAAAATATCTTCCGCAGCTACACGACCTAACACTAATTCACGAAGTGGAACTTTTTCATCACCACCTTCGATTAATGGGGTCATGACTAAACCTTCGTGCGTACCACAGTCATCTTCTACGATCACTAAGTCTTGTGCTACGTCAACTAAACGACGAGTTAAGTAACCTGAGTTCGCTGTTTTTAATGCGGTATCCGCCAAACCTTTACGCGCACCGTGGGTTGAAATAAAGTACTGTAATACGTTCAAACCTTCACGGAAGTTTGCTGTAATTGGGGTTTCAATGATCGAACCATCTGGACGAGCCATCAAACCACGCATACCTGCTAACTGACGAATCTGCGCTGCAGAACCACGAGCACCAGAATCAGCCATCATAAAGATACTATTAAAGGATGCTTGTTTTTCAGGATTACCTTCGCGATTGATGACTTCTTCTTGAGATAAGTTTTCCATCATCGCTTTCGCTACGCGCTCATTCGCAGCAGCCCAAATATCGATTACTTTATTATAGCGTTCGCCTGCAGTCACAAGACCTGATTGGAATTGTTCTTGGATCTCTGCCACTTCTTCTTCCGCTGCAGAAATAATTTCATATTTCTTCGCTGGAATTTCCATATCATCAATACCAACTGATGAACCAGAACGTGCCGCATAAGCAAAACCGGTATACATAATTTGGTCAGCAAACATTACCGCTTCTTTTAAACCTAAACGACGATATGCTTCGTTAATCAGTTTAGAAATTGCTTTTTTACCTAATGTTTGGTTGAACAATGAATAAGGCATACCTTGTGGTGCAATCATCCATAAAATCGCACGACCGATAGTTGTATCAGTTAACGTGGTTTTCGCATCAAATTCACCAACTTCATTCTTCACATATTCAGTAATACGTACTTTCACGCGAGAATGTAATTCTGCTTCACCAGTACGATATGCTTTTTCAGCTTCGCGAGGATCTTGCAATAACATGCCTTCGCCTTTACCGTTCACTTTTTCGCGGGTCATATAGTAAAGACCTAATACCACGTCTTGTGATGGAACGATAATAGGATCACCGTTTGCTGGTGAAAGCACGTTGTTGGTTGACATCATCAATGCACGAGCTTCTAATTGAGCTTCAAGCGTTAATGGAACGTGTACCGCCATTTGGTCACCATCGAAGTCCGCGTTGAACGCTGCACAAACGAGTGGGTGTAATTGAATCGCTTTACCTTCGATTAAGATCGGTTCAAACGCTTGGATACCCAAACGGTGAAGTGTTGGCGCACGGTTCAATAGAATCGGGTGTTCACGAATAACTTCTGCAAGAATATCCCAAACGATCGCATCTTCACGCTCAACCATTTTCTTAGCCGCTTTGATTGTCGTTGCATAACCACGACTTTCTAATTTGGCGTAGATAAACGGACGGAATAATTCCAAGGCCATTTTCTTCGGCAAACCACATTGGTGTAAGTGCAAGTATGGACCTACAGTGATTACAGAACGACCTGAATAGTCAACACGTTTACCTAATAAGTTTTGACGGAAACGACCTTGTTTACCTTTGATCATGTCCGCTAATGATTTTAATGGACGACGGTTAGAACCAGTAATTGCACGACCACGGCGACCATTATCTAATAATGCATCAACAGATTCTTGTAACATACGTTTTTCGTTGCGCACAATAATATCTGGCGCAATTAAATCTAATAAACGTTTTAAACGGTTGTTACGGTTGATCACACGACGATATAAATCGTTCAGATCTGAAGTCGCAAAACGACCACCGTCTAATGGCACTAATGGACGTAAATCTGGTGGAAGAACTGGTAATACAGTCATCACCATCCACTCTGGTTTATTACCAGATTGAACAAATGCTTCTAATAATTTTAAGCGTTTAGTGATTTTTTTACGTTTAGTTTCAGAGTTAGTTTCTTGTAATTCTTCACGTAATTTTTCACATTCAACTTCAAGATCCATACCTTTTAAAAGATCTTGAATCGCTTCAGCACCCATTTTCGCTTCGAATTCATCTTGCCAACGATCTTCAGCATCAAGGTATTGTTCTTCAGTTAATAATTGACCGCGCTCTAAATCAGTCATACCTGGCTCGGTCACGATGTACATTTCAAAATAAAGTACACGTTCGATATCGCGCAATGGCATATCTAAAAGTAAACCGATACGAGACGGTAATGATTTTAAGAACCAAATATGTGCAACTGGCGATGCAAGTTCAATGTGCCCCATACGTTCACGACGAACTTTAGTTTGAGTAACTTCAACACCACATTTTTCACAAATCACACCACGGTGTTTTAAACGTTTATATTTACCACATAAACATTCGTAATCTTTTACAGGCCCGAAGATACGTGCACAGAAAAGACCATCACGTTCAGGTTTGAACGTACGGTAGTTAATGGTTTCAGGTTTCTTCACTTCACCAAATGACCAAGAACGGATCATATCTGGGGAAGCTAACCCAATTTTAATCACATCAAAATCTTCACTGGTTTTTGATTGTGCTTTTAAAAACTTAACTAAGTCTTTCACAAATGTTCTCCTGTCGGAGTTAAAGGTTTAAAGTGCGGTTAAAAATTTCGATGTTTTTCCACCGCACTTCGGCGATTTTTCTTTCGTAGGGCGAGTGAACCATAAATTCTTCACTCCCCTACTGATTACTCTTCGTCTAACTCGATATTTAAACCAAGTGAGCGGATTTCTTTCATAATTACATTGAAAGATTCCGGTGTGCCTGGGTCCATGTGTTGGTTACCACTTACGATGTTTTTATACATCTTCGTACGACCATTCACATCATCAGATTTTACCGTTAACATTTCTTGTAAGGTGTAAGCTGCGCCATATGCTTCAAGTGCCCATACCTCCATCTCACCGAAACGTTGACCACCGAATTGAGCTTTACCACCCAATGGTTGTTGTGTAACAAGGCTATAAGAACCCGTTGAGCGAGCATGCATTTTGTCATCAACTAAGTGGTTCAATTTGAGCATGTACATATAACCTACTGTTACTGGACGCTCGAATTTCTCACCGGTACGGCCATCATATAAAGTGATTTGACCTGAAGTTGGTAATCCACCAAGTTTTAATAACTCTTTAATTTCAGCTTCTGCTGCACCATCAAATACTGGTGTCGCAACTGGTAAACCTTTACGTAGATTTTCAGCTAAACGCAATACTTCTTCATCTGTGAAGGTACTTAAATCCACTTTTTGTGAGCCATTACCTAAGTCATACGCTTTTTGGATATAACCACGTAATTTTTCCACTTCTTGTTTTTGTTTAAGCATTGCATTGATTTGATCACCAATACCTTTCGCTGCTAAACCTAAGTGGGTTTCAAGGATCTGACCAATGTTCATACGAGATGGTACGCCCAATGGGTTTAATACGATCTCAACTGGTTGGCCATTCTCATCGTATGGCATATCTTCAACTGGGTTAATTTTCGAGATAACACCTTTGTTACCATGACGACCCGCCATTTTATCACCTGGTTGGATTTGACGTTTCACAGCAAGGTAAACTTTAACCACTTTTAACACGCCCGGTGCAAGATCATCACCTTTGATGATTTTCTTACGTTTCACTTCAAGTTTATGTTCAAACTCTTTACGAAGTTCTTCGTATTGCTCTGCAAGCTGTTCTAATTGATTTTGTTTTTCTTCATCTGCAATGGTTTGTTCTAACCATTTTGAACGCTCTAATTTATCTAATTGAGCAACATCAATACCACCAGAGATAAGAAGATTACGAACACGTGCGAATAAGCCGGCTTCCAAGATTTCTAATTCATCAGAAAGGTCTTTTTTCGCTTGTTTTAATTGCATTTCTTCAATTTCTAGTGCGCGTTTGTCTTTTTCCACGCCATCACGAGTGAAGACTTGAACATCAATTACCGTACCCGTTACGCTATTTGGTACACGCAATGAAGAATCTTTCACATCAGAAGCTTTTTCACCAAAGATTGCACGTAAAAGTTTTTCTTCCGGGGTTAATTGGGTTTCACCTTTAGGGGTGACTTTACCCACTAAAATGTCGCCACCTTTAACCTCTGCACCAACATAAACAATACCAGATTCATCAAGTTTGCTTAACGCTGACTCACCCACGTTTGGAATATCCGCTGTAATTTCCTCTGCACCTAACTTAGTATCACGGGCAACACAAGATAATTCTTGAATATGGATGGTAGTGAAACGGTCTTGTTGAACAACACGTTCGGAAACTAACATTGAATCTTCAAAGTTATAGCCGTTCCAAGGCATGAACGCCACGCGAATATTTTGACCTAATGCAAGCTCACCTAAATCAGTAGAAGGACCATCAGCTAATACTTCACCACGATTGATTGGATCGCCTAAATTCACACAAGGAATTTGGTTAATACAAGTATTTTGGTTAGAACGGGTATATTTGATTAAGTTATAAATATCAATACCCGCTTCACCTGCAATGGTTTCATCTTCATTTACTTTAATAACGATACGAGAAGCATCGACGTACTGAACTGTACCACCGCGTTTTGCAACAACCGCAACACCTGAGTCAAGTGCGATTGGTTTTTCCATACCTGTACCAACTAATGGTTTATCAGCACGTAATGTTGGAACTGCTTGACGTTGCATGTTCGCCCCCATTAACGCGCGGTTCGCATCGTCGTGCTCAAGGAATGGAATTAATGCTGCCGCAACAGATACCACCTGTTGTGTCGAAACGTCCATATAGTGAATATCTTCAGGTTTATATAAACCTGATTCACCACGTTCACCACGCGCAGTAACAAAGGCATCAGTAAAACGGTTATTTTCGTCTAAATTTGAGTTTGCCTGTGCAATGATATAGTTTGCTTCATCAATTGCAGATAAGTATTCAATTTCTTCGGTAACTTGACCATCCACTACTTTACGATATGGGGTTTCTAAGAAACCATAATCATTAGTACGTGCAAAAGCAGAAAGTGAGTTGATCAAACCGATGTTTGGACCTTCTGGGGTTTCAATCGGACATAAACGACCATAGTGAGTATTATGTACGTCACGAACTTCAAAGCCTGCGCGCTCACGAGTTAAACCGCCTGGACCTAATGCAGAAATACGACGTTTGTGCGTGACTTCTGATAATGGGTTATTTTGGTCCATAAATTGCGAAAGTTGTGAAGAACCAAAGAATTCTTTCACCGCTGCAGAAATTGGTTTTGGATTAATTAAGTCTTGCGGTGTGATTGCATCTAAATCACCTAAAGATAAGCGTTCTTTCACCGCTCTTTCTACACGAACTAAACCAATACGGAATTGGTTTTCCGCCATCTCACCTACGCTACGGATACGACGGTTACCCAAGTGGTCAATATCATCCACTTCGCCGCGACCATTACGGATGTCGATCAATTTACGCATTACCGCAATAATATCTTCATTGCTTAAAATGCCTGAACCTTCACCTTCTGCGATAGCTAAAGAGCGGTTGAATTTCATACGGCCCACGGCAGATAAATCATAACGTTCTGCTGAGAAGAATAAATTATTGAATAACGCTTCTGAAGATTCTGGTGTTGGTGGTTCACCTGGACGCATCATACGATAAATTTCGTAAAGCGCACTTGTTTTGTCATAAGTTGGATCTACACGTAGCGTTTCAGAAATATATGGACCGTAATCTAAATCATTAGTAAATAAAGTTTCGATCGTGGTGTAACCTGCTTGTGCTAATTTTGCAAGAGTCTCTAAAGAAATCTCACCATTTGCAGGGCAAATAATTTCGCCAGACTCTAAATCAACATAATCTTTCGATGCAACTTTACCTAAAATATATTCAGAAGGTACAACAACTTGCGAAATTTTATCTTTTTCTAATGCTTTGATATGGCGTGCGGTAATACGACGACCACGTTCAACATAAACTTTGCCATTTGCTTCAATATCAAAAGAAGCCGTTTCACCACGTAAACGTTCTGGCACTAAAGTCATTAACAATTTATCGCCAGCGATTTCAAAGGTAATTTTATCAAAGAATAAGTTTAAGATTTCTTCAGTGGTGTAGCCTAATGCACGAAGAATGATTGTTGCCGGTAATTTACGACGACGGTCAATACGTGCAAATAAGTTATCTTTTGGATCGAATTCAAAATCTAACCAAGAACCACGGTAAGGGATAATACGTGCGTTATAAAGTACTTTACCTGAAGAATGGGTCTTACCTTTGTCAGAATCGAAGAATACGCCTGGACTACGGTGTAATTGTGAAACGATAACACGCTCGGTACCATTAATTACGAAAGTACCATTATCAGTCATTAATGGGATTTCACCCATATAAACTTCATTTTCTTTAATATCTTTAACTGCGCGTGAAGAAGATTCTTTATCGTAGCTCACTAAACGTAATTTTACACGTAAGCCTGCTGCATAAGTTGATCCACGAATTTGGCACTCACGTACATCAAATTCAGGTTCTTCTAAACGATAATCTACATATTGTAATTCTGTATAGCCATTATTGCTTACAATAGGGAATACAGAACGGAATGCCGCTTCTAAACCTTGCTGACCTTCAGGATCTTTTTGAATAAATTTATCAAAAGAATCCAACTGAATGGTTAATAAATAAGGAACATTTAAAACTTGCGGACGTTTACCGAAATCTTTACGAATTCGTTTTTTTTCAGAATAGGAGTAACCCATTGGTTTTCCTCTGCTAACTGTTCAGTGACCTAGCCACAAACTAACTGTGACGTGAATGACCGTTAAAATGACCGCACTCTGAACCTTACTTCTGTAGTGGGGTGACAACTCAAATTACATAGGACGACAACTTGAGCAAAACAACGACAAATAACGGTGAATCTGCCATTGCATGGATGTGCTTTCTATCAAAAACACGGTTAAATTAAACAATAAAAGGTCAAAATTGATTAAAAATCAATCTAAATCTTTGCTAATTTTAAGGCGGTAAATTTTAAATGAATGCAGCTTTCTCGTCAAGTTTAAAACTTATGGAGAAATTTTATAAAATAAAAAACCGCACTTTCAAAAAGTGCGGTTTAAAATCTATCAATTCTTTAAATTATAAAGAAGCTTGATCAACAGCAACACCTGCACCCATAGTGGTAGAGATGCTTACTTTCTTGATGAAGATACCTTTAGCAGTAGTTGGTTTTGCTTTGTTTAAAGCAGCCAATAATGCTTGAAGGTTTTCTTTTAATTGAACTTCAGAGAAGTTTGCTTTACCGATAGTGGTGTGGATGATACCGTTTTTATCATTACGATAACGGATCTGACCAGATTTAGCATTTTTAACTGCTTCAGCAACGTTTGGTGTTACGGTACCAACTTTAGGGTTTGGCATTAAACCACGTGGGCCCAATACTTGACCTAATTGACCAACAACACGCATTGCATCAGGAGAAGCGATAACAACATCAAAGTTCATTTCGCCTTTTTTGATTTGCTCTGCTAAATCTTCCATACCTACTAAATCAGCACCAGCTGCTTTAGCTGCATCTGCGTTAGCACCTTGAGTGAACACAGCTACGCGTACTTCACGACCAGTACCGTGTGGTAATACAGTTGCACCACGAACGTTTTGGTCAGATTTACGAGGATCGATACCTAAGTTTACTGCAACGTCAACACTTTCAACGAATTTAGCGGTTGCGAATTGTTTTAATACTGCGATCGCTTCGTTGATTTCGTATGCTTTAGTAGAATCTACGCCAGCTTTGATTGCTTTCATTTTTTTAGTCAATTTAGCCATCGTATTATTCCTCCACCACTAAGCCCATAGAGCGAGCAGTACCAGCAATTGATTTCATTTTGGTTTCGATAGTCGCGCCAGTCATATCTGCTGCTTTAGTTTCAGCGATTTGACGAACTTGATCTAAAGTTACTTTACCCACTTTATCTTTGTTCGGTTTACCAGAACCAGATTTGATACCTGCAGCTTTTTTCAATAATACTGCTGCTGGTGGAGTTTTAGTTACGAAAGTAAATGAACGGTCTGCATATACAGTGATAACAACCGGAATTGGTAAACCTTTTTCTAAGCTCTCAGTACGAGCGTTAAATGCTTTACAGAATTCCATGATGTTCACACCTTGTTGACCTAATGCAGGACCAACTGGTGGTGATGGGTTTGCCATACCAGCTGCAACTTGCAACTTAACGTAGGCTTGGACTTTTTTTGCCATTTTAGTTTTCCTCTAATTGGGTAATAACGCTATTAAATAGCTCCCCGATAATTTTCAGTACAACATTCATTGCACCACACAAAAATATGAGCCGCGAACGGCTCATAATGGGTGCGGATTATATAAAAAGTGCGGTTGTTTTTCAAGCACTTCTTAAATCCACTATAAGAAATTATTGTGCATCACCAATTAATACTGAATCCAACGCAATTTCAATCATATCATTGAATGTTAATTGACGTTCTTCTGCTGTGGTTTGTTCATGTGTACGAATATGGTCAGACACAGTACAAATCGTTAAGGCTTTCGCACCATATTCTGCAGCCACACCATAAATTCCGGCAGCTTCCATTTCCACGCCTAAGATGCCGTATTTTTCCATTACATCGAACATTTCAACATCAGGCGTATAGAATAAATCTGCCGAGAATAAGTTACCGACACGAACAGCCTTGCCTTTTGCTTTTGCAGCTTGAACAGCGGCTTGTGCCATATCGAAGTCAGCAATAGCTGCAAAGTCGCTATCTTTGAAACGAATACGGTTTACTTTTGAATCAGTACATGCACCTAAACCGATAATCACATCACGTACTTTTACGTCCATACGAACAGCGCCACAAGAACCTACACGGATAATTTTTTTCACACCGTATTCAGTGATTAATTCTTTCGCGTAAATAGAGCAAGATGGAATCCCCATACCGTGGCCCATAATAGAAATCTTACGACCTTTATAAGTCCCAGTAAAACCAAGCATATTACGAACATTTGTTACTTCTACTGCATCTTGCAAAAACGTTTCTGCAATGTATTTTGCACGAAGTGGATCGCCTGGCATTAAAACAACATCAGCAAATGCACCTTCAGGCGCGTTAATATGTGGAGTCATAATTTTCCTTCCTTTTTTCAAATGTAAAAATAAAAAGTGCGGTCATTTTTCACCGCACTTATCCGAGAATTAAAGCGCTGCAGCACCAAGTCCGATGAACAAGCCAGCAATCGTTGCACTCATTAAGTTTGCTAAAGTACCTGCGATTACCGCTTTCAAGCCTAAACGTGCCACATCACTACGACGGTTTGGCGCCATTCCACCTAAACCACCGATTAAGATTGCAATTGAGCTGAAGTTAGCAAAACCACAAAGTGCGAAAGTAATAATTGCTTTAGTTTTTTCAGTTAATACAATCGCAGAATCTGGTTGTAAGTATTTTGCAAATTCAAGATAACCTACGAATTCGTTAACGGCTAATTTCATCCCGATCATTTGTCCTGCGATACCGGCCTCAGTGCCGTCAGTTACACCGATTAAATATGCTAATGGTTTGAAAACTAAACCAAAGATAGATTGTAAAGTTACGTCGCCATAGCCAAACCAGCCACCAACGCCACTTAAAATACCGTTAATTAATGCAATTAAACCAACGAATGCGATTAACATTGCACCTACGTTTAACGCAAGTTGCATACCTGCACTCGCACCGCCCGCCATTGCTTCAAGTACGTTAGTTGGTTTTTCTGAATCATTGTCTTCTGGTTGTTTATCAGAGAATTGTTCTGTTTGTGGGAACATTAATTTCGCAAATAACAAACCTGCTGGAGCCGCCATAAATGACGCAGCGATTAAGTATGTCAATGGCACGCCCATTCCAGCATACCCCGCCATTACTGAACCCGCGATAGACGCCGTACCACCCACCATGATGGCAAATAATTCAGATTGGGTCATATTTTTAATGTAAGGGCGAACCACCAATGGTGCTTCAGTTTGACCTACGAAGATGTTCGCAGCAGCTGACATGGATTCTGCTTTTGACGTACCCAATGCTTTTTGTAATGCACCACCTAATACTTTAATTACCACTTGCATAATGCCAAGATAATAAAGCACTGAGATTAAGCCAGAGAAGAACACAATAATTGGTAATACTTTCACTGCAAAAATGAAACCTGAAGGTTTGCTTGGATCAGCTAAACCACCAAATACAAAGTTAATACCTTCGTTACCGTAAGCAATAACATTTGATACGGCATCAGCAGTTGCACCAAGTGCTTGTTTACCTGCTGGCACATATAAAATAAGGGCGGCAAATCCAACTTGGATTGCTAACGCCCCGAGCACGGTTCTGATACTAATCGCTTTACGATTATTGGAAAGTAACACGGCAATAGCGATTAATACGACCATTCCCAAAATGCTGCTTAACACACTCATTTGATTCCCCTAGATTGGTTAAGTTAATAAAAAAATCGGCTTATTCTACTTGTTTTCTCACAAAAAGTCGGCGAATTTTCACCGCACTTTCTTGTAAGCGACTACAAAATAGTCAAAACCTTGTTAATTCCACATTGACGCGCATAAGCAGCCAATGCATTAGTTTCTTCCGCACTTGGAATGTGCGTTGATAACCCAGTTTCATCGCGCGCACCTTTACTATGCACACGGATAATTTTTAATGCCACATCAGGATAATTTCGTAAAAGTAGCGCAACTTTTCCCACTAAATGTTCAGCATCAAAAAAATGCTTTAAAAAAACTAACCGCACTTCTTCCACTTTATTTAACGGTAACAAGGCAGCCAAATTTTGTAAATTTCGCTCCAGTTTATCGTTTTTTATGTGTAAACGTTGTGGTATCACTTGCTGTGGTACAATGCCTTCTTTATTTTGTCGGTCAAAACAGAGCGTTTGTAAACCAGCGCCCTCTCCTTTCAGATCAAATAAAAATTTATCAGTGACATCGATTAACGAACGAATACGATCAAACTCAAAAAAGCCGCTACTATCCAAATAACAGGTTAATCCTTGTGAACGTAAAGCCTCAAATAGCGGAACGAGTTTTTTATGATGGATAGTCGGTTCACCACCTGAAATTGTTACGCCGCGAATAAATGGAACTGCCTCCATAACCTGTTCATACAAATACTGCAAACTAACCAATTTCGCATTTTCCGTATAACGAGGAATAGTTTCCGGATTATGGCAATACAAGCAATTTAACTTGCAACCTTGCAGAAAAATACTCGAACGATTGCCTTGCCCTTCTACATTTGAAAAAGGAATAATCCGATGCAACGGCACAAAAATCTCAGATAGTGCGGTCATTTTTCCAATTATTTTTCAGCGGTGACATCTTTTTCATCGCGCAATTGGCGATCAAACACGTTGGCACATTCATCCGTACCCGAGCCATACCAGGTTGTGTCGCGTAATGCGACTTCGCCTTTACGGTATTTTTCAACTTCGCTTTTCTTCACCAAATAACCTGTAACGCGAATTAAATCCGTATTTTTCAAATAGGTGGTAATGTAGCGATAGCCTAAAGAGAATGCACCATCAATAATATCCACCACTGCATCGCAGTGATCCACATAGGTTTGATCAAAGGCGAATAAATCCCCTGTACCAGATGGGAAATATTTATGGAACGGCGCAGACTGTTTTAAATGTGCAAGTAACGTTGGTTCTTCGCCTACACGAATACGGTGAGCCGGTGCGTTACGTTTGTCTTCTTCGTGGTTACTTGCGCCAACTTGCGCATGTAATAAATAACGATTGCCAGTGCGTTCAGCATAAACCCCTTCATGAGCATCAGTGATTTCTTTAAGTTTATCCATAATTGCTGTCGCAATTTCATCACCGCGAGCACTCTTACCAAAGGTTTCATTTAAGCCTTCACATTGCAATAAGTGGTTTGCTGCATCTGCCAAGCCCACAATTGCGAACATCCCCGTAAAATTAGTGCGTTTGATAAAGCCTTCTTTTTCGAGGAATGAACTGTTAAAGAAATTACTTTCTTCCACTACAAACTTATGGCGTTTATCCATGGTTGAAAGAGCACATTTCGCCACACGTGGTAATAATTCATTCAGCATTTCATCCGCACTTTTACACGCGCGAGCAATCGTCCCTAGACGTAAACGTGTTAATGTGTAGGCACCGCCACATTCAGGCAGTGCGTTATAGCAACTTGCTACTCCATATTCTTCACCTAGATCAGAAATATAGTAAGCATCGTTCGCAAAAGATGGTTTGGAAACTAATAAACAGGCTTTTGCTGCAAGTTCAGCAAACTCACGGCTCGTTTTGGATTTATCATAACGAATGGTCATATTCGGTGTTGGCGCTTCAAGCTCAATCACTGCACGTAAAATCAAGCGACCCGCTTTCGTATCATAAGGCCCAATATTGGCATGACAAAATGAATCAGGCACAGTTTTGTCGATATGATTTAAGAAACGTTTAATTTTTATATAGTCTTTTTCTTCATCAGTAATGAAAGGTTCGAGCAATACATCAAGACGACCAACATAAACAGGATAAGTTGTAATGGATGGCACGTGGGAATAAAGAATCAATAATCCATCAAGTGCTTCATCCAGATCTTTTGGTGGCGGCAACTCTAAAAATTCGCAGCCTTTTTGGATATACACATTGTAATCAGGCAGGATATAGCGAGGACGATAAATAGCGTAACCTTCACATAAATCACAAATCATCTGATTCTGTAAAAAGCCCCATTCTTCATCGGTATAGCCAAGCAAATCGCGAGGATCAAATAAACGCTCAGCAATATTGCCTAATGTCATTAATTTTTGATGATAAGTCAGATTATTGGCTTTAACCGTATCGAGAATATCTTGAAGTGTTGCTAACATAATTTTCTCCCATTAAGAATTGGGCATATTGTACGAAATGGAGAGATATTAAACAATTTTCAAAATGTGAGTAAGATCACAGTTTTAGAAATTAATATTGATACAAATAGTCATGTATTTCTATAAGATACAGTTCTAAAATAGAACATTAAATTGTTTCATTTTTTCTACATTTCCTTTTATTATGGCAAGAATTAAAAGGATATTTTATGAAGAAAAAAGTACGTGTTATTCCCCATACATCTTGGGCGGCGACATCTCTTTGGTCGTTGGACATCAAAACATTGTCAGTTTTGATCTTTGCCTTATCAATCCTTGGTATCGGCGATGGATTAATCGTGCTTTCGAATTTAGGTTCAACACCTTGGACGGTGCTTTCACAAGGCATTGCAATACAAACTAATATGAGCATCGGTTGGGCATCATTTTTTATCAGTTGTATCGTAATGATAGCTTGGTTTCCACTAAAACTTCGATTAGGATTGGGCACTCTACTTAATATCGTTATTATTGCTTTTTTCCTTGGTCTCACAACAAAAATACTGGCCACACCAAGCTCATTAGCAGAACAACTATTATATGGTACGGTAGGCTTATTACTTTATGGCTTAGGCACAGCCCTATATCTTACCTGCCATTTAGGCGCGGGTCCAAGGGATGGATTAATGGTTGGTTTCTGTCAAAGATTTTATTTAAAAGTGAGCATCGTCAGAACAAGCATTGAAATCTTTGTTTGTATTCTAGGGTTTATCCTTGGTGGCACCGTCGGTTTAGGAACAATTATTTTTGCCGCCAGTATAGGATGGATAGTTCAGATTTGCTTAAACATCATTGCTCAATGCCCACATTTTTCTCACAAAGGGGAAAATGGTTACTAAAGCATTATTTATTGAAATTAAACCTAGATTCATTTGAGTCTCTTTTCCCGCGGGTGGACAAAATGCAAGATGCTTATCGACATCATTAATCGGTTTCCAGCGTCTCGGCTGAGAAGAACGACTATTTGGATAAAATCCGATAGTTGGAATATTAAACGCACTACTCAAATGCAATGGACCAGTAGATCCCGCAATAAATAAATCCGCACAAGCCAAAGAATGCGCAAAATCCACTAAACCTTTATTCTTATCGTAAATAACTACGCGTGAATCATTAACTAGATTAGCTAACTCATGGGCCTTTTCACTTTCGCCAGGTCCTGCAGTCAGCACAACATTACAATCAAACTCAGCCAATAAGCCTTTAATTAAATCCGCATATTGCGCTAAAGAAAGATTCGTAGCTGAACCACCAGAACCGCTATGTACAAAGATCCATTTTTTATTTGCGGAAAGTCCTAAACTCTCTTGCAAGAAAACACGTTGATTTTCCACCGCACTTTTCTCAAAGGTTAAATAAGGCGGTTTAGGTTCAACAACTGGCATATTATGCTTGTGCAAAAAAGCGCGGACTAAATCTTGATTGTATTCAGCTTCCGATTTTTCAGAACGAGAACGACGTTGTATTAGGCGGTGATTATAGAGAATTTGAACCCATTTCGTTGCTGGCGCGAGACGATATTTAATCCCACTTTTCCAAGCGAGTTTTCCATTATGGGTATTGGAAAAAAAACTAATCATTCCATCAAACTGCTGCGCTTTGATTTCCTGCACAAGACGTTTGAAATCCGTTTTATCATTTTTTTTGCTATCAATAATGACATGATCAATAAACGGACAAACTTCCGCTAAAGGCGCAGTGTAACTCGGAACAAGAGCGGTTAATTTTAAAGAAGGATTCGATAACTTCAGCATAGCAAAAGCGGGCCATGCTTGCATAAAATCGCCTAATTTATCGTTACGAATAACTAAGATCTTTTCCATAATTTCTCCGCTAAAATAAAAAAACCGCACTTGAAAGTGCGGTCGTATTTTATGTTATTTTTGTGGATTATAAAACATCAACACAATTTAAGTCTTCGAAAGATTGTTCTAAGCGTTTAGACATAGATTCTTCCATTTTACGTAACCAAACACGTGGATCGTAGTATTTTTTGTTTGGTGCATCTGGACCTTCTGGGTTACCTAATTGACCTTGAAGATAAGCTTCATTTGCTTTATAGAAATTCAAAATACCATTCCAAGATGCCCATTGAGTATCGGTATCAATGTTCATTTTGATTGCACCATAGCTAATTGCTTCGCGGATTTCTTCGCGGCTAGAACCAGAACCACCGTGGAAGACGAAATTAATTGGTTTTGCAGGAAGATTACGTTCTTTCGCAACGAACTCTTGTGATGCACCTAAAATAGATGGTTTTAATTTTACGTTACCTGGTTTGTAAACACCGTGTACGTTACCGAATGCAGCAGCAACGGTAAAGTTAGGGCTTACTGGATTTAATTGGTCGTAAACATAAAGCACGTCAGATGGTTGAGTGTATAAACGAGACTCATCAACACCAGAATTATCTACGCCATCTTCTTCACCACCAGTAATACCGATTTCGATTTCAAGGGTCATCCCCATTTTATCCATACGAGCAAGGTATTCACGGCAGATTGCCATATTTTCTTCCATTGGCTCTTCAGAAAGGTCAAGCATGTGAGAAGAGAATAATGGACGGCCAGTTTCTGCGAAGTGTTTTTCACCTGCGTCAAGTAAACCATCAATCCATGGAAGTAATTTTTTCGCTGCGTGGTCAGTGTGAAGAATAACAGGAACACCGTATTCTTTAGCTAAAGTATGAACGTGTTTCGCTCCAGCAATCGCACCAAGTACATCAGGACGAGCACCGCTTGCAGGTTTAATACCTTTACCCGCATAGAACGCTGCACCACCGTTAGAAAATTGAATAATAACTGGCGCTTTTACGCGTGCAGCAGTTTCTAACACGGCATTAACTGAGTCAGAACCCACGCAGTTTACTGCTGGAATAGCAAAGTTATGCTCTTTTGCATAAGCAAAGATTTTTTGCACATCTTCACCTGTTACGACACCAGGTTTCACGATATCTAATAATTTAGCCATACTTGTGTTTCCTTTTTATGTTTAGCGGGACAAACCCACAATTGGAGAATTTTTTTGACTTTTTATCGATGGCGACATTTTTAATACTCGCCATCGATATGTCACATAGGAAAAATGCGGTTAATTTTTCGCACGTTTTTCAAGAATTTCTACTGCTGGTAATACTTTTCCTTCTACGAATTCTAAGAATGCACCACCACCCGTTGAAATGTAAGAGATCTTGTCTGCAATACCGAATAAATCAATAGCCGCTAATGTATCACCACCACCTGCGATAGAGAATGCATCGCTGTTTGCAATTGCGTGAGAAATGATTTCAGTCCCTTTACGGAAGTTAGGGAATTCAAACACACCAACTGGGCCATTCCATAAAACGGTTTTTGCATTTTTGATGATTTCTGCTAATTGTTCTGCAGATTTATCACCAATATCAAAAATAGATTCCTCATCTTTCACTTCGTTTACTGCTTTTTCTGTTGCGGATGCCGTTTCAGAGAATTCTAAACCTACACGCACATCAACTGGCACAGGAATATCTGTGCTTGCTGCTAATTCTTTCGCAACTGGAATTAAATCAGCTTCATATAAAGATTTACCTACATTATGGCCTGCTGCCGCAATGAAAGTATTTGCAATACCACCGCCCACAATAATTTGGTCAGCGATTTTTGAAAGAGAATTTAATACTTCTAATTTAGTGGAAACTTTAGAACCACCAACAATAGCCACCATTGGGCGAGCGGGTTCTTTTAAGGCTTTACCTAATGCATCTAACTCAGCGGCTAATAATGGACCCGCACAAGCGATTGGTGCAAATTCTGCAACACCGTAAGTTGATGCTTGAGCACGGTGAGCGGTACCAAACGCATCCATTACAAATACATCGCAAAGTGCAGCATACTTTTTACCTAATTCTGGATCGTTTTTCTTTTCACCTTTGTTCACACGTACGTTTTCTAAAACAACAATTTCACCTTCTTTAACATCTACGCCGTTTAAATAGTCTTGTTCTAAACGAACATTAAAGCCTGCGTCTTTTAAGTAATCAACAACTGGTTGTAAAGAATCTTCTGGTTTGAATTCACCTTCAGTTGGACGACCTAAGTGAGAAGTTACCATCACTTTCGCGCCTTTTTCTAAGGCTAATTTTAAAGTAGGAATGGTCGCACGAATACGCGCATCTGAGGTCACTTTGCCATCTTTTACTGGCACATTAAGATCCGCTCGGATAAATACACGTTTACCGGCTAAATCTAAATCGGTCATTTTGATTACTGACATAATCTATCCTCTTGTTAAGTTAAAATTAAAATTGAAAACTTTTCGTATTATACCTACTTCGCGCTAGGTTGTAACGATTTAGATCAAAGAAATTCTTATTTGCTTTGGCAATTCATTACCTGCCATTTTTTATCATAACAAATGAATAATTCGTTTCGGCTTGCACCTAAATAAGCATTTTTTAATTGTGGATTATGTTGTTTCATCCAACGAAAAAGTTCATTACGGCTTAAATTTTGATTAGGTAATTTTAACGAGCTAAATAATTCCTGCTCCTTAGCAAAATATTGCTGGGCAGAATCAAATGCACAGCTACCATGTTTTTCCCATTCACCTTGCAATAATTGTTCACCTGGTGAGATAGACAAATATCGTGCTAATAAATCTTTTGGCAAGGCTGGTAAATCGCCCTTGCAAAAACGTGGATGATCCGTCACCGAAAGTGCATTTGCATTTTGAGGCCATAATCCATGAACGACCCAACCTAAAGTGCGGTTACTTCCACATTGGTATTGAGAGGAGAAAGGCAACTGATTACCATATTTTTCACGCTGAATATCACAAAATCCAGGCGACCAAGATAATGCCAACATATAATAATCGACAGGCGCCTTTGCATTTTGCCCGATAGGATCATCGCTCATAATCACATCATAATTGGCAAAAACATTCGGATTTTTCACCGCACTTTTTTCAATGTCCATCCGCTTTGTCTCAAATTGAGGCTCAAATTTAGACTCAGATACTTTTGTTTGCTTAGTCTGTTCGATTACGGGAGGAGATGATTGATTTTTAGTTTTGGTTGAATCGTTAAAATACTGCCAAATTGCTAATACAACGAGGACAATAAGAGAAAGGGAGGAAGTGAGTTTTTTCATAAATTTTGTTTAGTTTTTGTCAATCAAGTTTTTGTCAGCTATAATTCGCGGCTTTCAACTTTCTATTAAGGATCACAATGGCATTACTCATCACTAGCAAATGTACCAACTGCGATATGTGCTTACCAGAATGCCCGAACGAAGCCATTTCCATTGGCGATGAGATTTATGTGATCGATCCTGTACTTTGCACAGAATGTGTCGGCCATTACGATACCCCAACCTGTCAAAAAGTTTGCCCAATCACTAACTGTATTAAGCCCGATCCTGAACATCAAGAAACCGAAGAACAGCTTTGGGAACGCTTTGTGATGATTCATCATTCAGATAAATTGTAATTTTTAAAGCAACTGAAATATGACTTATTATCTTCTAAAATAGTGCGGTTAATTTTGAGCTTATTTTTATTATCAAAAAACTGAAATTTTTCACCGCACTTTTATCTATAAAAAGAACCACATTGAGTTACTTTTCTTCACATTACCCCGCTACGGCCGGTAAATATCCCCATTGAATTAAAAATGGAATGACCATAATCACCACGCCAATCAATAACGCAAACACCAAAGCAAAATTACCGCCAGCAACACGATATGGCAATGTTGGATTTTCAATACGTGTACGCCATGCCAAGCCAATTGGTAAAATTAAGCAATAGAACGCACACAACAAACCAGCGTAACTTAATGCAGTAATAAATCCTTCAGGATAAAACAATGCAAATACAAGTGGCGGTAAAAATGCGGCAATGGTTAATACAACGCGATTATTTGGCAAATGATAGCGTTTGAATAAATCACCTAAGCCTTCAAACACACCAAGCATTACGCCTAAGAATGAAGTAATTAAAGCGAGTGATGAGAACACGCGCACTACTTCCCCCATAAAATGAGAACCTGTGATTTCACGTGTTGCATTCACTAAACCATTTAGCGTTGGGTCAGCTTGTAAAATACGCACAAATTCACTTTGACTTAATACACCATGAGTTGCTAACTGCCATACAAGATAAGCGGCTAATGGAATCGCGGTACCAATCAAAATAGCACGACGAAATTTTTCTACACTTCCACCTAAGTAGCTATTTACACTCGCCATAATGACGTGGAAACCGAAAGAGGTGAAAAATATCGGTGCAGCAGAAACCACAAAAGCATAATCCAAAGGCAATGCCATTAAATTATCTGTTGATACTTTGGGAAGCATCATAAATAGCACAAAAGCAAAGGCGACTAACTTACCAATAAATAACACGCGAGTTAAACCATCCACGCCTTTCGTTCCTATAACGACAAAAGAACCTAATACCACAGTAAAGATAATAATCGCGGTTTTAAGCGACATCGCCTCCATTCCAAAAGCAGTTGGCAAACCTGAAAGTAAAGATCCACCACCCGTAATATAAGCGGCTGAAAGCGCATAAAGTAAAATTAACAAACTCAACGTTGCTAAAATTCGTCCCGGAACGCCAAAATATTTTTCAGCTAGCGTGGCAACACCATCATCCAACTGATCCGCTGTTTGATACACTTCTACAAACAACAATCCACTGTAAACCAACAAAGCCCACAAGCCAACGAGCAATAACACGGTATAACCAAAGCCCATGCCCGCTGATGTAAGCGGCATAGCAAGCATACCTGCTCCAATGGTTGTGCCTGCAATAATTAGTGCACTCCCAAATGTTTTATTCTGTAACATAAAATTATCCTTATAGTGTTGTGTTTGAAAACTAATTTAAAGTTGACCGCACTTTTCTTTATAATGTAAACGGCAAACAGAAAGGTAAGAGTCATTGCCGCCAATTTGAATTTGCGCGCCTTCTTTAATAACCTCGCCTTGATCATTTAAGCGCAAAACAAAATTAGCCTTACGGCCACAATAACAAATTGTTTTTAATTCTTCGAGTTGATCTGCCCAAGCCAGTAAATATTTACTTCCTTCAAAAAGTTCCGCTTGGAAATCTGTACGCAAGCCATAACAAAGCACAGGGATTTTGAGTTTATCGACGACATCGCTCAACTGGTAAACTTGTTGCTTGCTAAGAAATTGAGCTTCATCCACCAGCACACAATGCACTTTTTCTTTTTTTAAGTGCTCATTGATTTCATCAAACAAATTGGTTTCCGAGCGAAATAAAAAAGCATCTTGCGAAATGCCAATACGCGATGTGACTTTCCCCACGCCAAAACGGTCATCAATCGCAGCCGTATAAACTACTGTGTTCATATCGCGCTCACGATAGTTATAGGAAGATTGTAGCAACGTCGTTGATTTTCCAGCGTTCATTGTGGAGTAATAGAAGTAGAGTTTCGCCATTTTTTCTCCTAAATTGCTGGTAATTCCGTCATAGCCCAACGAGGCTTAACATCAATAGCCAGATCGCTATGCTGACCTTGTTTTAAACGTAAAAAACCTGTGTAAGCAATCATGGCACCATTATCTGTACAAAATTGAGGTTGAGGATAAAACACTTCACCACCTAAATTTTGCATTAAGTGCGCAAGCGTTTCTCGGAGTTTTTTATTTGCACTCACTCCCCCCGCAATCACTAAACGTTTATAGCCAGTTTCTTTTAATGCGCGCTTACATTTAATAGCAAGGGTATCCACCACCGCATCTTGGAAAGCATAAGCAATATCTGATTTAGTTTGCTCTTTTAGTTCACCCTCGTTTTTAATTGCTTGATTAATCGTATTCGCAGCAAACGTTTTTAAACCAGAAAAACTAAAATCAAGGCCTGCACGATCTGTCATTGGACGTGGAAATGTGAAACGATTTGGCGTGCCTTTTTCTGCTAAACGAGAAAGTGCCGCGCCACCAGGATAATCTAGTCCAAGTAATTTTGCTGTTTTATCAAAGGCTTCACCTGCAGCGTCATCAATGGATTCACCAATCACTTCATATTTTCCTACACCATCTACACGTACCAATTGAGTATGACCACCCGATACTAACAAAGCGACAAAAGGAAAGTGCGGTGAATTTTCATCAAGCATTGGCGCAAGTAAATGCCCTTCCATATGATGAACACCAATCGCAGGAACATTCCACGCATAAGCTAAAGAACGCGCAATCGTAGCGCCGACAAGCAATGCGCCGACAAGCCCTGGACCACTCGTATAAGCCACGCCATCAATATCGCTTGCCGTTAACCTAGCTTCTTCTAGCGCAGCTTTAATGAGAGGAGCTGTTTTACGAATATGATCGCGCGATGCTAATTCAGGAACCACACCACCATAATCTGCATGTAGGGCAATTTGAGTATAAAGTTGATTAGCAATTAATCCTTTTTCTTCATCATAAATTGCTACGCCCGTTTCATCACACGAGGTTTCAATGCCTAAGATTTTCATTGATTTTCTTAATTTATTACCTAAAATGTTGCGCGATTTTACCCTGTTTAAGCGGTTTTAACCAGTTGAAACCACAAATATTAAGGTGAATTGGCATTCTTTCCTTTACTTTTTCCCTAAAAGTAGATTAGAATTGCGTCCTTTATTAAATTTACCATTTGCACAGTGGTGCTTTGGTGAAAATAAAATTTTAAATTGCAATTAAATTAAACTCATTGAGGTGATTGGCTTATGCCTGTAATTAAAGTACGTGAAAACGAATCATTTGACGTAGCTTTACGTCGTTTCAAACGCTCTTGCGAAAAAGCGGGAATCTTAGCTGAAGTACGCGCTCGCGAATTTTACGAAAAACCAACTACAATTCGTAAACGTGAAAATGCAACACTTGCAAAACGTCACGCAAAACGCAACGCTCGCGAAAACGCGCGCAATACCCGTTTATACTAATTTATAGTATTTTCTGACTCGAGTTAAGACAAACCGTGAATCCTTTGGACTCACGGTTTTGTTACTTTAAGCAAAACAAAAATCTACGCCAAAAACGACCGCACTTTCACACCACGATCACGGAGGCTCGACAATGAAAGGTTCTATTCCACGCCCCTTTATTGATGATTTGCTAACAAAATCCGATATTGTCGATGTGATTAACACGCGCGTAAAACTAAAAAAAGCTGGCCGCGATTATCAAGCCTGCTGCCCTTTCCATCACGAAAAAACACCATCCTTCACGGTTAGTCAAAAGAAACAGTTTTATCATTGCTTCGGCTGTGGCGCACATGGTAATGCCATTTCCTTTTTAATGGATTATGACAAACTTGAATTTGTAGAGGCTATTGAAGAACTTGCAGCGATGGCAGGGCTTGAAGTTCCTTACGAAAAACGCGCTAATAACAGCGGGAAACCTCAAGCTAATTATCAAACCAAACGAAATCTCTATGAATTAATGCAAGAGATTGCCAAGTTTTATCAAAGCCAATTGCCATTAAATACGCAAGCGCAAGAATATTTACAACAACGTGGGCTTTCGGCTGAAATTATTGAGCGTTTCCAAATTGGGTTTGTACCGAATGCAATGGATACGGTATTACGTAAATTTGGTGTCAATCGCGAAGAACAACAAAAACTCATTGAATTAGGCATGCTTTCTCGAAATGATCGTGGCAATATTTACGATAAATTCCGAAATCGCATTATGTTTCCAATTCGCGATAAACGTGGGCGCACAGTGGCTTTTGGAGGGCGGGTATTAACAGATGAAAAACCGAAATATCTGAATTCGCCAGAAACCATTACTTATCATAAAGGTAACGAGCTTTATGGTTTGTATGAAGCCTTACAAGCCAACGATGAACCAAAACAATTACTTGTTGTTGAAGGTTATATGGATGTGGTGGCATTAGCACAATTTGGCGTGGATTATGCGGTCGCTTCTTTAGGTACGTCCACAACATCAGAACAAATTCAACTTATTTTTCGTTCGACTGAGCAAGTTGTTTGTTGTTACGATGGTGACCGTGCAGGGCGTGATGCGGCTTGGCGAGCATTAGAAAATGCGTTGCCTTATTTAGAAGATGGCAGACAACTCAAATTTATTTTCTTACCAGAGGGAGAAGATCCTGATACTTACATTCGCCAATATGGCAAAGAAAAATTTGAAGAATATATCGAAAGTGCACAATCTTTAAGCGAGTTTATGTTTGCTCACTTAAGCCCACAAGTTGATTTTTCTAGCAAAGAAGGGCGCGGAAAATTAGTTGCTCTGGCTGCACCGTTAATTCGCCAAATTCCAGGGGAAATGCTGCGCTTATCACTACGCAATATGCTTGCTCAGAAACTTGGGATTTTTGATCAAACTCAGCTAGAAAATCTTATTCCAAAACAATTAGAACAAACTGACACACAACAAAAAGTTGCTAATAATAAAATCAAGAAGACACCAATGCGAATGGTCATTTCATTGCTTCTTCAAAATCCTGAATTAGTGAAAAGAATGTCTGAAAGCGGTGTGCAAGCATTACGTGCAGAAGCTGGTTTTGAAATTCTGGAAAAATTGACCGCACTTTGTCGCCAACGAGAAGGGATTACGACAGGGCAGATTTTAGAGCACTTCCGTGATACGCCTTACAACAATCCTCTTGAAATACTGGCAACTTGGGATCATTTATTAGACGAAGCAGAAATAATCAATGCATTTTCACAAAACTATCGCCGCTTAAATATTCAAGCCATTGAGCGGGATATTGAAATGCTTATTGCTAAAGAACGAGCTGAAGGACTTACTAACGAGGAAAAAACAGTGCTCGTTCACCTTTTAGCGGGTAAAGAACAGCAGAAAAAACAGTTAGTTAATCCGCAATAACAATGATAAAATTCTAAGTTTGTAACAAGAATTATATTGCTACTATCACATCAAGCAAAACGGATATAAAAATGGAAAAAAATCAACAATCTACAGCTGAACAATATTCAGAACAAATTGAACAACTGATGGAATTAGGTCGCACTCAAGGTTATTTAACCTATGCAGAAATTAATGATTTATTACCAGAAGATGTCATCGACCCTGAATATTACGATAAGTTGCTACAAACGCTGCAAAATGATGCAGGGATTCCGGTTTTGGACGAAGCCCCTGAAAGCGATGAGATGATGTTGAATGACACCATTCCGGATGAAGATGCGGTGGAAGAGGCAACCCAAATTCTTTCAAATGTAGAATCTGAAATCGGTCGAACAACCGATCCTGTCCGTATGTATATGCGTGAAATGGGAACCGTTGATCTTCTTACTCGTGAAGATGAAATCAGCATTGCAAAACGTATTGAAGAAGGAATTGATGAAGTTCAAACATCCATTGCAGCCTATCCTGAAGCTTTAAATGGGTTGCTAAAAAATTATGATGATGTGGAAAAAGGAAACTTCCGTTTAGCTGACTTAATTACAGGTTTTGTCGATCCAAATGCCGAAATAGAAGAACATAATGTCATTGATGAAAACTTTTCTGAAGACGGAGAAGAATCAGAAAGTGCGGACGTTGAAGATAATGAAGATGAAGACGAAAGCGAATCAGAATCTACATCAGATTCAAGCGAATCTGATAATAGCATCGATCCAGAGGTCGCGAGAGAAAAATTCCAACAGTTAAAAGACCAGCATACCAAAACGCTTGCTGTTATTGAAAAACATGGTCGCTCAGGAAAACGAGCCCAGGATCAAATCGTACTGCTTGGTGAAATTTTTAAACAATTCCGCTTAGTACCAAAACAATTCGATTTACTCGTTTTATCAATGAAAGAAATGATGAAACGTGTGCGCTATGAAGAACGCCAATTACAAAAAATATTAGTTGATATTGCTGGAATGCCAAAAGATGATTTTGAAAAACTCATTACAACTAATGGCAGCAATACTGAATGGGTACAAAAAGCCTTAAAATCAAGCAAATCATGGGCAAAACGCTTACCAAAATATGAAGAACGTATTCTTGAGGCATTAAACAACTTAGCTAACATTGAAGAAAATACGAAACTTACCATTACCCAAATGCGCGATATTTGTGATGCAGTCTCCCGAGGTGAACAAAAAGCTCGTCGTGCCAAAAAAGAAATGGTAGAAGCTAACTTGCGTTTAGTAATTTCCATCGCGAAAAAATACACGAATCGCGGTTTACAATTCCTAGACTTAATTCAAGAAGGGAATATTGGCTTAATGAAAGCGGTAGATAAATTTGAGTATCGCCGTGGTTATAAATTCTCTACATATGCGACTTGGTGGATTCGCCAAGCAATTACACGATCTATTGCAGACCAAGCTCGTACAATCCGTATTCCGGTACATATGATTGAAACAATCAATAAACTTAACCGCATTTCTCGCCAGTTACTACAAGAAATGGGACGTGAAGCAACGCCAGAAGAATTAGCTGAACGCATGGGTATGCCGGAAGATAAAATCCGTAAGGTATTGAAAATTGCAAAAGAGCCAATTTCTATGGAAACGCCTATCGGTGATGACGATGACTCACATTTAGGTGATTTTATTGAAGATTCAACCTTAGAACTTCCTTTAGATTCTGCAACAGCACAAAGCTTAAGAGTTGCGACTCACGAAGTTCTTGAAGGCCTAACACCACGAGAAGCAAAAGTATTACGTATGCGTTTTGGTATCGATATGAATACCGATCATACGCTTGAAGAAGTGGGTAAACAATTCGACGTTACACGCGAACGTATTCGTCAAATTGAAGCAAAAGCGTTACGTAAATTACGCCATCCGAGCCGCTCAGAAACATTAAGAAGTTTCCTTGACGACTAAAAGTTACAAATAAAAAGGAGCTATGCTCCTTTTTTATTACATTAAACTAATAATAAAAAAACCCGATCTAAGACCGGGTTTTATTTTGCCTATCTGACAAATTATTCTGCAACAACGATTACATCTAATGTTGCAAATACTTCACCGTGAAGTTGGAAACGAACATCGTGGTCACCAAGAGTACGGATTGGACCGTTTGGTAAACGAACTTCACTTTTCGCAATTTTAACGCCTGCTGCAGTTACTGCTTCTGCCACATCACGAGTAGTGATTGCGCCGAATAAACGACCTTCATCACCTGCTTTAGATGCGATAGTCACAGAACCTAATGCAGTAACTTCTGCTGCACGAGCTTGAGCTGCTGCAAGATTTGCTGCTGCTGCCGCTTCTAATTCTGCACGACGTGCTTCAAAGTGTTCAATGTTAGCTTTAGTTGCCATAACTGCTTTACCTTGTGGGATTAAGAAGTTACGCGCAAAACCTGATTTAACATTTACTTGATCGCCCACTTGACCTAAGTGAACAATTTTATCTAAAAGAATTACTTGCATTACCGTATCTCCTTAATTACTGATGATTGTCAGTGTATGGAAGTAACGCTAAATAGCGAGCGCGTTTGATTGCACGTGCTAATTGACGTTGGTACTTCGCACGAGTACCGGTAATACGGCTAGGTACAATTTTGCCGCTTTCTGAAATATAGTTCTTTAATGTAGCGATATCTTTGTAATCGATTTCAACAACATTTTCCGCTGTGAAACGGCAGAACTTACGACGACGGAAATAACGTGCCATTTGGCTAGTCTCCTAATCTATAAATTCGATTTGCTCGGCATGTAAAACTAATTGGCATAACCCACTTTGGGTTTTATGTGATGTAATAAATCCCACCACCAAAATTTTACTACCGACCGTAATGCTTTGAGTTTTTTCTATCAATTGATTACCACTAATTTGAACTGGCATCTTTAACCAAGCTTGACGTGTGAAACCACCTTCAATCTGATCAGAACGATGTTCTAACAAAAACTTGCAATGCTCAATTCCACTAGGGCTCTTTAATCGCTTTGGCAACTGAGAAACGATTCCCATAACCGAAAAACGATTATCAATTTTCAAATTACTCTTCAGCATCCTCAAAATCGTTGTTTTCAACTTCAGCTAAAGGTTTACGTTCTTCTTTAGCCGCTTTCATTGGGGACGCTTCTGTTACGGCGTGCTTAGTATGGATAACAAGACTGCGTAATACAGCATCGTTATAACGGAAAGTCGTTTCTAGCTCGTCGATGACTTGTTGAGGCGCTTCTACATTCATAAGCACATAGTGTGCTTTGTGTAATTTATTAATTGGGTACGCTAATTGGCGACGTCCCCAATCTTCTAGGCGATGAACTTGACCACCAGCTTCTTTTACAGAACCGGTGTAGCGTTCGATCATACCTGGTACTTGCTCGCTTTGGTCCGGATGAACCATAAACACGATTTCGTAGTGACGCATTACTGCTCCTTACGGGTTAATCAGCCTTTGACGTAGATCAGCCACCAATCTGCAAAGGCAAGGAACGAAAAATTCAATGTGGCTAAGGGTTGCGGATTATACCGATTTTTTTACGTTCCGCAACCAGTTTGAGTTCTTTTTGAACAAAAAAGAAGGCCGATATTATAACAATATCGGCCTATCTCAAGTCTTCTGCGATTAACGACTGCGGAAAATAATACGACCTTTACTTAAATCATAAGGAGTCATTTCTACAGTCACTTTATCCCCAGTCAAAATACGGATATAATTTTTACGCATTTTTCCAGAAATATGTGCAGTAACCACGTGACCGTTTTCTAACTCCACGCGGAACATAGTATTCGGTAAAGTCTCTAAAATTGTGCCTTGCATTTCAATGCAATCTTCTTTCGCCATTGTATCCTCTAAAAATAATCGATTTTTTATCCGCACTTTAGGCGGAAAAGTTAAGAAAAACGGGCGGATTATAGCCGTTTTTGGCTTTCTACGAAAGAAAAAATAATATTGTTCATAAAAAACTCAATTTAGCATAAGTTAACAATGATTTACAAAGCCAAAACAAGCCCTATAATAACCGCACTCTTATAAAAGAAGATAATATATGAATTCAAAAAAACACTTAGGCCATACGGCGCGTAAACGCTTTGGTCAAAACTTTTTACATGATACCTCTGTAATTCAAGGTATCGTGGCGGCAATTTACCCTCACCCCAATCAATTCTTAGTGGAAATTGGTCCTGGGCTGGGGGCATTAACAGAGCCTGTTGGTGAACTTGTCGATCATCTGACTGTAGTAGAGCTTGACCGAGACTTAGCAGAACGTTTACGTCACCATCCATTTTTACATCAAAAGCTAACCGTTATTGAAACGGATGCGATGCAATTTGATTTTGGTGAACTTTATACAAAAGAAAATTTAGCAGAAAAAGGGCAAAAATTACGTGTGTTTGGTAACTTACCTTACAACATTTCTACCCCATTGATGTTCCACTTGTTTAAGTATCATGATGTGATTCAAGATATGCACTTCATGCTGCAAAAAGAAGTGGTGAAACGCTTATGTGCAGGACCAAATAGTAAAGCCTATGGCCGTTTAACCATTATGGCGCAATACTTCTGCCAAGTGATGCCTGTACTTGAAGTGCCACCTTCTGCCTTCAAACCTGCACCGAAAGTGGATTCAGCTGTTGTGCGTTTAATTCCTCATAAAGAATTGCCGCACCCTGTAAAAGATTTATATTGGCTGAACCGCGTGTGCTCCCAAGCGTTTAATCAACGCCGTAAAACACTGCGCAATGCGCTCTCAACATTATTTTCACCTGAAAATCTGACCGCACTTGGTATTGATTTAAATGCACGTGCAGAAAATTTGGCTATCGCAGATTATGCCCGCTTAGCAAACTGGTTGGCGGATAATCCTCCTGCTGATATTAATAAAGATGAAATCTTAGATTCAGAAGAGTAAAAGAGCGGTCAAAAATGGCAACCTATTTCGTCGGCGACTTGCAAGGCTGTTATGATGAATTACAGCTTTTATTAGAGAGTGTAGATTTCAATCCTACGCAAGATAAACTTTATCTTGTGGGAGATCTTGTGGCCCGTGGGGATAAATCACTTGAATGCCTTCGTTTCGTAAAATCACTTGGCAATGCAGCACAAACTGTACTAGGCAATCACGATTTACACTTAATTGCGACTGCACTGGGTATTAAAAAAGTGAAACCACGTGATCGTGTTGGTGCCATTTTTAATGCGCCCGATTTTGATGAACTGATTCATTGGTTACGTCATCAGCCATTACTTGTACACAATGAAGAATTAAACTTCCTGATGGCGCATGCTGGTATTTCGCCTGATTGGGATTTGAAAACTGCGAAATCTTGTGCAGCTGAAGTTGAACAGATTTTGCAACACGGTGATTTTCATTATCTCATTGAAAATATGTATTCTGAACAGCCTGATCGCTGGTCGCCAGATTTACAGGGCTTAGCGCGTCATCGTTACATCATTAATGCTTTTACTCGAATGCGTTTTTGCTATTTAGATCATCGTTTTGATTTTGCCTGTAAATCCCCTTTAAAAGATGCACCAGCTGAACTCACGCCTTGGTTTAATTTAGATAACCCACTTTATAAACAAATTCCCATTATCTTTGGGCATTGGGCAAGTTTAGTGGATGAGCCTACTCCACCAGGTATTTATGCCTTGGATACAGGATGTGTGTGGAATAATCGGATGAGCCTGTTGCGTTGGGAAGACAGACAGATCTTCACGCAAAGTGCGGTCAAAAATTACAGTGATTTTTAAGGAAACGCCATGCTCTCGCTCAATGCTGAATCTTGCGAACTGTTCAATATTCCTTTCTATCAATTCGCCCAAATGAAGAAATTCTGCCCGGAAGATATTCCGGCAATTAAAGCTGATTACAAATTACATTGGGATAACTGGAAAGCTATTATCCAAGAAGTCGCAAAGCAGCTTGGCACACCTTTTGCAAAACCGCATATTGAAAGCTGGACCAATGGCTGGCAGGTACGCGCCCATTTCTTCGCTTATTTTAAATACGAGTTTAACCAAAATTCTGCAGCCATTTTTTCCGTGCTCTTAAATCGCCGTCGATTAAGAGTGTGCTTGGATTGGCACTGCTATCGTGCCGATCGCTCACAAATTAATGTGCAACAATATAATTATTGGCTTGATCAATTTGATTTCAAACAATTTGCTGATTTTGATATTTGGCGAGAGGGTGAAAGTGAATATGATGATTTTCGCCAAGTAAAACAAATGACTAAAAACGATCTCATTTTACGCTCAGAAGAAGATTTTTGGTGTATTGGGAAAAGTATTGAAAAAGATCAACTAAGTCAAATCGATCCCATTTTATTTATCACCCAAACCATCCAACAATTACAACCGCTTTACGATCGCTGCCATCAATGAAATGCGGTCATTTCCATTAAATTTTTTCTTCTTGTTTATTTGTTATGCTATCATTACAGCAGTTTAACATTTTTAACAATTTTGCTTTTAGGAGTACATTATGAAAAACGTCGTGATCGTTGGCGGGGGGGCTGGCGGCATTGAATTAGCGACATTTTTAGGCGACAAATTAGGTCGAAAAGAACAGGCTAAAGTGACGCTTGTGGATCGCAATACGACCCATTTGTGGAAACCATTATTACATGAAATAGCTACGGGTGTGATGGATGATGGCATGGATTCTCTTAGCTATCGCGCACATGGTAAAAATCACCATTTCAGTTTTGAACAGGGTTCAATCACTCGTATTAATCGTGAACAAAAATATGTTGAACTCGCCCCTGTTTATGGGCAAGAAGGCGATATGCTCGTCATTGCTCGCCGAATTCCTTATGATTACTTAGTGGTTGCAATCGGTAGCAAATCAAATGATTTCAACACAAAAGGTGTGGCAGATAACTGTATTTTCTTAGACAGCTCAGATCAAGCATTGCGCTTTCAGCAAAAAATGTTGGAATTATTCCTTAAATTCTCTGAAAACCGTGCTTTAGATGATATTGGTGAAGAAGAATTTAAACAAAAATTAGTGGATGAAAATAAAGTGAATATTGCCATTGTCGGTGGTGGAGCAACTGGTGTGGAATTAACAGCTGAGCTTTATCATGCTACGGAAGATTTATCTTCTTACGGCTATGGCAAGATTGATAACTCATGTTTACAAGTCACACTCGTTGAAGCAGGACCTCGCTTACTGCCAGCATTACCCGAAGATTTATCCGCTGCAGTATTAGAGGAATTGCAAGAAATGGGCGCGAACGTGAAATTAAACACGATGATCACGGAAGCCCAACCAAACACGCTCATCACCAAAGATGACGAAGAAATCAAAGCTGATCTGATTGTGTGGGCAGCAGGTGTTCGCACCTCAACGGTGACACAGCAATTCGATGGATTAGAGCTTAACCGTATCAATCAATTAGTGGTAAAAGATACTCTCCAAACCACTGTGGATGACAGCATTTTCGCCATTGGCGACTGTGCAGCATTAATGCAACCAAACGGTAAATTAGTCCCGCCAAGAGCTCAAGCCGCACATCAAATGGCAAAAGCTTGTGCAAAAAATATCTTTGCACTTTTTGAGCAAAAACCATTAAAAGCATTTAAATATAATGATAAAGGCACCTTGGTTTCTCTCTCGAGCTTTACTGCATTAGGCAGTATTTCGAATAAATTTGGAAAAAATCCACTTACCGTTCAAGGTAAATTTGCACAATTTGCCTATGTATCCTTATATAGAATGCATCAACATGCTTTACATGGTTGCATTAAAATTGGATTGATTATTCTGGTTGATAAACTTAATCGTTATTTAAAACCAAGATTAAAATTACACTAATCTTTAAAAACAAAAGTGCGGTGAAAAATCACCGCACTTATTATCGAAATTTAACTTCTTGTACAATACGCTTAGCTGCAGCTATGGGCAATTGCCCGATAAAAGTAATTTCTTTTCCACCATTCACTTCACTATAAATCGTATATGCCCCTTGCTTCCAAGTATTTTCTGGCAAAACATTAGAACCTGCGTTAGAAACAAATAGTGTAAAAGTAAACAAACCATCGCTATATAGCGCACTATCTATCACTTCATTTTCTAATGTTTCTTGAGTATATCGAATTAAAGAAAAACCTTGTGGCAACCAACCTGCAGACCAAGTTATATCTGAACTTTGTTCATTTTTACTTTCTTTCAACAAAGGGGGCATTGAGACTTTATTAATATACTCCGTCAACCCTCTTAGTCTATCGTCGATATAAAGCGTTACAACTCTAAACTGATCAAGTAATTTACCCTCACTATCAAGCATATCACCGCGTAATAATAAACCATTTTCTTCATCGACAAACACTAAATATTGATATCGGAAATCATCTTTAGGGACGATACGAATCGTGTCAGCAAAACGCCCAGCCACTCGATCTTTTCCTATTTTTATAAAATCATAAACTGAAGAAAGTTTATCAAAATCAGCGCGAACAACAGCCGGCATTGCATCGACAATATTGCCACTATTAAGCGTAAATGCTTGAGTATTTGGCTGAAAATAACTGACTAAATTATCACGTTGAATAATTTCTTGTTGACGCCCATCAAGCGTCACTAATTGCGCATAAGTTTTATTATCTTTCTTAATATGACGATAGCGAAAGGAATCCATATTTGATGGGGTTGTTTGAACAAAGGCAAGCTCATAATTGAGATTATCCAATGCTTGTGTCATTTTATCTAAAGACTGCTTCGCAGAAAGCTCTTCAGCTGAAGTAATGTTACTAAATAGAAAAGAAAGAGAAAGTGCGGTGAGTTTTAACGCGATTTTTTTCATAAACATTAAATTTAAAGGATAAAAATTCACCACACTAAATAGTATATTAGGTGGTGAATTAACATAAATGCACAGGGCTAATCCATATTATTTTTGACTATTACTACTTACATTTAATGCATCTGCATTCATACGACGTTGTAATTCATAGTTCTGTAACATCGCACCAATACGGCGACTTTTTTGTTCAAGCTGCTCTGATGTCAATGTATCTTTGCTCGGCGCATTGTAGCTAACCTCTTGAACCGCATTATTAAATGGCAAGGTTTGCAATACTGGAGTCTCAGGTAAATTAGACGCTTCGTTTTTATTATTGAAAGATTGAACACCAAGTACCGCCACTAAACATACACCAGCAGCAACCGCAACTTGCGTCATTGGCGCAAAGAACGCTTTTAATTTTTGCATAAATGCAGAATTATGTGCATCTTCTGGTTCAGGTTGAGACACGGCAATGACATCGACTTTCTTCACTTCTTCAGATTCAATTAAACCTGCCATTTTAGCGGTAAAATCAGCCCCTAGAAACAAAACGCTTTCTTTACGCATCACTGCACGTACAGCATGGAATGCCTGCCAAGATTCTTGTAATTCTTCGTCTTTCAATAAAGCATCTGTCAAGCCAGCTTCGACTTGTTCGCCATCCATATAGGCTGAAAGTTGCTCTTTTTGCATAGTAAACTCCGACTTTTTTATTCGCGTTGCATCAGTGGTTGAATTTTATTCTCAATAATTTCCCTTGCGCGGAAAATACGAGAACGAACAGTACCAACAGGGCAATCCATAATTTCTGCAATCTCTTCATAGCTCAAACCTTCTAGCTCTCGCAAGGTGATTGCTGTTTTTAGATCTTCTGGCAAACTGTGAATCGTACTAAACACGATTCGTTCAAGTTCACTAGATAACATTTCATTTTCAGGGGTATCTACATCCCGCAAGTGCGTACCCACATCATAATTTTCAGCATCCTCAGCTAAAATATCTTCATTAGGTGGACGACGCCCTTGAGCCGTTAAATAATTTTTTGCCGTATTGACGGCAATTCGATAAAGCCATGTATAGAAAGCACTTTCGCCACGAAAAGATTCAATTGAGCGATAAGCCTTTATAAAGGATTCTTGCACCACATCAGGAATATCGTTACGTGATACATAGCGAGTCAAAAGCCCCGCCACTTTATTCTGATAACGAGAAACCAACAAATTGAAGGCTTTCTTATCCCCTTGCTGCACTCTTTCTACCAAAGCCTGATCTGTTAGCTGTTCAGCCATATTTCTCCTATGCCAATATCTAACACGCCTTAATATTCAAGACAGCAAGCTCTTGTTGCAATCTCAGACACAAGTGTGTGAAAAAAGTTCATACGTATCTTAATAATTTTAATTAGTTGTGATTTTTTGTACGTTTTGGATATATTCCACCATAGATTGAATTTCTGAATCTGATGATTGACCACGATTAAAAAACCAAGAAAACAGCTGCAGATCTGTACTTGCTAATAAACGAATAAATATATCTTTTTTGTCATCTGTTAATTCATCAAAATGCTTCAAATAAAAAGGCATAATGATTTTATCCAACTCCAACATTCCTCGGCGGCAATCCCATTCAATACGGAGTTTATTATATTTTTCCATTTTTAATTCCTTAAATTTTAGGGGGCGATTATAGCCTAAAAAATAACAATAAAAAAAGGTTGGCATATTTACCAACCTTTATTTTTCAATTTCATTATTTATTTTTTAATAAATCGCGAATTTCTGTGAGCAAATCTTCTGATGTAGGACCTGCTTTTTTCTCTTCAGGTTTTCTCACTTTATTAAGTGCCTTAATCATCATAAAGATTGCAAAAGCAATAATAATGAAATCAATCACATTCTGAATAAATACACCGTAGTTTAAAGTAACAGCTGGAACATCACCTTGTGCTTGAGCTAATACAAATTTCATATCTTTGAAATCAATGCCACCTGTTAAAATACCAAGCACAGGCATAAAAATATCACTAACAAGTGAACTTACGATCTTACCAAACGCACCGCCGATAATCACACCGACAGCCATATCTACAACATTACCGCGCATTGCAAATTCGCGAAATTCTTTAATAAAACTCATAATAATTTTTCCTTTAGAGATTGAATAAAAGAGCGCCTATTATAATGAGTCGCTCTTAAAAGTAAATAAATCGTTAAATGAAGAATGCACTTGGCTGGAACAATTTTTCAATTTCAGGCACATTCTTCTTATCACTCAAATAAATCACCACATGATCGCCTTCTTCAATCACAACTTGGCGTCGTGCAACAATTACATCATTACCACGCAATAAAGCACCAATAATGGTTCCCATAGGCAAACGCAACTCGCCTATTTTGCGCCCGACCACATTGGAGGTGCTTTCATCACCATGCGCGACAATTTCAATAGCCTCAGCAATACCATGTCGTAATGTAGCCACATTTTTCACATCCCCTTTACGAACATGCCCAAGTAAAGCAGAAATTGTCGCTTGCTGTGGTGAAACTACAATATCAATACTTCCACCTTGAATCAGGTTTATATAGGCAATTCGTTGAATCAGCACCATTGCTTTCTTGGCTCCCAAACGTTTTGCCAATAAAGCGGACATAATATTCGCCTCATCATCACTACTCAATGAAAGGAACACATCGACATTTTCAATATGCTCTTCAAACAATAAATTTTGATCAGACGCATCACCATAAAAAACCAAGGTTTTTGAAAGTTTTTCAGCTAGCAAATTAGCCCGTTCTTCATCACGCTCAATTAATTTTACGGTACAAACATTTTCCAAACATTTCGCTACGCCAGCAGCAACATTTCCGCCCCCAACAATCATTACGCGTTTATAAGGTTTTTCTAAGCGTTGAAGTTCGCTCATTACTGCTTTTATATGCTCAGTTGCACAAATAAAAGTAATTTCATCACCGGCTTCAACAATAGTAGAACCCTGCGGACGAATCGGTTTGCCGTTACGCAAAATAGACATAATACGACAATCAATATGTGGCATATGTTCACGAAATGCGGAAAGCGCATATCCAACCAAAGGACCACCATAATAAGCTCTTACCACAACCATGCTAATACGATTATTAGCAAAATAGGCAACTTGTAATGCCCCTGGATAAGCAATTAAGCGTGTAATTTCATCTGTCACAAGATTTTCAGGCGAAATCAAATGATCAATAGGTACATTCTCATCATTGAATAACTTATCTTTTTCACGTAAATATTCTGAATTACGAATACGGGCAATACGAATTGGTGTATTAAATAATGTATAGCCCATTTGGCAGGCTACCATATTGATTTCATCAGAAGCTGTTACGGCAACCATTAAGTCGGCATCGGCCGCACCTGCATCGCGAAGCACTTTTGGTGATGATGGAGAGCCTTGCACCACACGCAAATCATGCTTTTCTTGTAAAGCTTGTAACTGTGGGGACTCATTATCAACTAGTGTGATATCGTTATCTTCACTAACCAAATTTTCGGCAAGCGTTGTTCCTACCTGACCTGCGCCCAAAATAATAATTTTCATCGCTTACTCCGTTCGTTCTAATACAAGAGGACGAATGCCTATTTCTGATGAATTTAGACCGCACTTTAATGCGTTAATTTGACGACAAATTTCATCTGTCACCCCATTAGCCTGCGCCATTTGTTCTTCAGTAATCTCCTGTGGCGATTTTTGGAATAAAATCGCATCCAATAGCCGTTCTGCATGCATTCCATCTCTGCAGTAATGAAGTACCCCAACATCATTAAATAGCGTTGCAACTTTAGCTATCTTAGTTGTCGCAATACCAAGTGCACCATCTTCACCGCCTAATTGACGAAATAATTCATCTTGTGGAAAACCGCCACACGCCAAGAAAAAAGCTCGACGAAAAACCATGCTCCCACCACAGGTCATTCGCATATGTTGCCATGCAAACTCAAAATTAGGATGTTCAGCGTAGCGCGCGGGCAAATCAATCGGTTTTAATGCTAAACGTACCACTGAGGTATCTGATTGAAAATGAAAAGTCGCCGCAGCAACTTCTAATGCGCCCTGTTCATAAGCATCATCAGCGTCTAAAAAAGCAATAAATTCATTACTTGATTGCAAAGCACCCCAATTGCGCGTTTTCGCCACCCCGCTATTTCTCGACATAGACTCGACAACTATCTTTTCCGGATATTGTGTTGCCCATTCTTGCGCTAAAGCTAACGTGTTATCTTTAGAGCCATCATCAATCAACCAAATTTTCCCCAAATAAGTTTGAGACAATACGGACTGCACTGCACGAGATAGCGTTTGTTCTGCATTATAGCAAGGAATAATTACATCAATATTGGCAAACATTTTAGCCTCTAAGCACATTTACGTAACTTCGCATAATAGAACCCATCACCACCATTTGGTTGCGGAATGAATTGAAAACCCACCGCACTTGTATCATCACCAAAAGGTAATGACAATAACTCTGCATCCGCGTGAGCATTTAAAAATGCTTGGATTTGTTCGCAATTTTCTTCTGGCAATACAGAACAAGTCGCATAAAGCAAAACACCATTTTCCTTAAGTTTTTCCCAAAGCGCACTCAGAATTTTCTTCTGTAATTCAACGAGCTGAGCGATATCGGCTTCTTTGCGTAACCATTTTATATCGGGGTGGCGACGAATCACCCCTGTAGCAGAACAAGGAGCATCAAGTAAAATTCGGTCAAATTTCACCGCACTTTTACCGATTTCATCTAACCATTCGTTAGGTTTACTCGCATCACCACACACCACTATCGCTTGCTGATTTAAACGTGCAAGATTTTCTTCCACTCGTTTTAAGCGATGCGCTTCTACATCTAATGCAATCACATTAGCTTGAGGTGCCAGTTCCAAAATATGGGTCGTCTTACCGCCCGGTGCCGCGCAAGCATCGAGGATCCACTCCTCATTTTTTGGCTCAAGCAACGTTGCTGCCCACTGTGCACTTAAATCTTGTACTGTTACAGCTCCTTCTTCAAAGTGCGGTAATTTTTGCACAGCAATCGGTATATCTAAACACAGCGCATTAGGATGATGGCTTGTTTTCGAAGAAACACCTTGTTCTTCAAGTAAAGTGCGGTAAGTTTCGAGTGAGTTTTTTTGTGAATTCACACGTAGCCACATTGGTGGTTTCTGATTGTTCGCCTCAATGATCTCACGCCAATTCGGATAGGCTTTTTTTAATTTATTCACGAACCATTCAGGGTGAAGCGTTTGCCAATTTTTATCAATAATTGCCAAAATTTCATCTTGCTCACGTAAAAATCTACGCAAAACCGCATTCACTAATCCTCTAAAACTATCAGATTTTAATGATTTTGTTGCGTTCACAACTTCATCAACTGCCGCATGAGCAGGCACTCTCATGTAAAGCAATTGGTATAACCCTACAAGCAACAGGCAATGAACAATGCGAGTTTTACCTTTAAGCGGTTTATCCACAAGACGTTTGATAATTTGCTCTAAGCGAGGCAATACGCGACACACGCCAAAACAAATTTCTTGTAACAAGGGCAAATCTTGGGCTTTAACAGAAGATTGCACTTCTGGAATTAACGCCGACAAGGATTTGCCCTCATCCAATACTTGCAAAATTAAGTTTGCTGCAATAGCTCTGGTCGAAAGTGCGGTCATTTTTACTGAATTTTTTACGTTGATAGTTTTAGAAGAAAATTTTTTCATTATGCAAGCATCTTACCAATAGTAAACCATTCTGCACGGCCATTTAATAAATCTTGTGCAGACATAGGCTTTTTACCTGCAGGTTGCAATTGCAATAAATTTAAGACGCCATCAACAGTCGCAATTTGAATGCCATTTTTGTCCGCACTTAAAATAGTTCCCGCTGGTTTATCTTGATGAGGAAACACTTCCGCTTGATATACTTTTAAAGTTTGTGCATTGCCATCCTTATCTTCTGTTGAAAAATAAGCAATCGGCCAAGGATTAAAAGCACGAATATTACGCTCAAGTTGCATTGCAGAAAGTGACCAATCTAATTGCGCCTCTTCTTTAGAAAGCTTTTCTGCATAATTGCTTTGACTGTCATCTTGTTTTTCGGCTATAAATTTACCGTTTTCAAGATTATCTAAAACATCGATTAATGCCGATGGAGCAAGCTCTGCCAGTTTGTTATAAAGACTTGTTGAAGTTTCAGTCGGTAAAATATCACAATAAACTTTGTGTAACATATCACCTGTATCTAAACCCTCATCCATTTGCATAATAGTTACGCCAGTTTGTGCATCACCAGCCCAAATTGAGCGCTGAATGGGTGCAGCTCCTCTCCAACGGGGAAGAATAGAACCATGCACATTCAAACAACCTAAACGAGGGGCGTCTAATACAGCTTTCGGTAAAATTAATCCATAAGCGACAACAACCATTACATCTGCATTTAACGCTTTTAGTTCAAACTGAGCCTCTTCTTTACGTAAGGATTTAGGTTGATAAACGGGAATGTTATTTTGCTCTGCAAGTTGCTTGACTGGGCTTGCTTGCAATTTTTTACCGCGACCAGCTGGTTTATCTGGTTGAGTATAAACAGCGATCACGTTATGTTGAGAATTTAGAATGGCTTGTAAATGCTGTGCAGCAAAATCTGGCGTACCAGCAAAAATAATATTAAGTGATTTCATAATGTTCTACGTTATGGTGATTGATAGGAAAAAGTGCGGTTAAAATCAACCGCACTTTAATTAAGAATAAGAAGCTTATTGTTTCGCAATTTGTTTTTTATATTTCACCAATTTTTCTTTAATACGTTGGCGTTTAAGTGGAGAAAGATAATCAACAAATAAAATTCCATTTAAATGATCAATTTCGTGTTGAATACATATCGCAAGCAAACCATCAGCATCTAAAGTAAATTCTTTACCATCACGATCTAACGCTCTCACTTTCACTTTTTCTTTACGAGTAACCAACGCACGGAACCCTGGAATGGATAAACACCCCTCTTCAATTCCAGTTTCGCCTTCAGAAGCCAAAATTTCAGGATTAATCAAGACAAGCTGATTTTTTTTATCACCTTCAACATCAATAGTAATAATACGTTGCAAAATATCTACTTGAGGTGCAGCTAAACCAATACCTTCCTCTTGATACATCGTATCAAACATATCATCAACAATTTTACGAATTGCATCATTAACTTCAGTAACAGGCTCACAAACAACCTTTAAGTGATCATCAGGATAAATTAAAACATTAAGTGCGGTCATAATTTCTCTTGTTTTAAGGATAGAATTTTAGCGGGATTGTAGCACAGCTAATAAAACATTTATAGGACGTGACTTCATATGAGTTGAAAAATCACTTATTTATTGAAAATTAAAATCAGACTCTTATTTGATTAAATAATGAGTAAATTCCAAAAAACAAAAACCCCAGTAGTTCAACTGGGGTTCTTCTGTTTTTATTTAATTTAGCTTTGTATTTAGTAACCTGGCGGTGCCCTACTCTCACATGGGGAAGCCCCACACTACCATCGGCATTACAGCGTTTCACTTCTGAGTTCGGTATGGTGTCAGGTGGTTCCACCGCACTATCGCCGCCAGGATAATTCTTT
>NZ_JAHKKB010000004.1:0-122585 GCF_018829685.1 Haemophilus sp. SZY H68 | reverse complement strand
GTCGCTCTTTGTGGAGGTGACGATTACCTAACAATCGGTCGATTCGTTTGATGTTATGTTTTGTTCTCGCTTTGGTTGGCAGGTTACGGCCAAGTTCGGTAAGAGTGAGAGTTTTACAGTCAAGTAAGGCGTGGCAAGCCAACGTTAAGCTGTTGAGTCGTTTTAAGTGTAATTCGGGGCAGAATTGGTAAAGAGAGTCGTGTAAAATATCGAGTTCGCACATTTTGTTGTCTGATTATTGATTTTTGGCGAAACCATTTGATCATATGACAAGATGTGTATCCACCTTAACTTAATGATTTTGATAAAAATCATTAGGGGATTCATCAGTACTTTGCACCGCTTTACCCTCCAACATCTTTACCCATTCCGCCGTGCCATACAATACACCTTGGTCGCTGTGAATAATCGGGCATTCTGTCGGTTTAAGAATTGTAGCGTGCAACTTGTTGCACGAAATCGTGAATGCCCGAAAGGGTTAAATAACGTTCCGTGCGTGATTCGGTCGTGCATCAAGATGCACGCTACGAGGGGTAAATAATCCTCCTATATGTTGAATTTTAGTTGTCAGCCTTGTTCATTATATAGCGAGGATTTTTTTCTGTTCATCGCTTAAGCTATTTGTCTCCATACGCATAGCGTATGGTTTTTATAGCCTGACTTTGCCTGGCTATAATCAAAGGCCGTCTGAAAATTCAGACGGCTTTTATATAACGAAGTGCGGTTAAATTTTTAGGTGTTTTTTGTGAATTATCCTAAGAACTCAACCACTTGTTTTTAAAACTTCACTGTTTCACCATCTTCTGGAATTGCTATATTTTCAAGCTTGTTTGCTTGGACAAATTGGCGTAAATCCTTACGGTACACAGACATATGGTTTACCGCATCCATGTGCACCGTGATAAGTTTTGTATTCGGTAGCATTTGGCGAGCATGAGCAACATCTTGTAACCCCATAATAATGCCGTCATTCGGAAAAGCTAAGGTACGCGCATCACCTGTGTTCATAATCATTACATCTGGTTTATAACGATTAATGGCTTTGTTTACTTCGGCAGTCCAAATTGTGTCACCAACCAAGTAAACCGTTGGATGACCTTTCGCTTGGAATATTACGCCCATCGCCTCATCTAAAATCTCGGCCAATTGTGGTACAGCGTACATTTCTGTTGTACCGTGAGAACCACCGGTTTTATTTAAAATAATACCTTCAAACTCCACCGGTTTTTCCAACGATAAACTGGTTATATTTGTAAAACCTTGCGCTTTGAGTAAGTCGCCATCCCGTTCATGCTGCACAAAAATTTTGATGGATTTAGGTAAAATTTTTTGTGCAACCTCATCCCAATGATCTTCATGTGTATGAGTCAAAATAATGGCATCAACATCTTTGAAAGTATCTTCTGCTTTCATCGGCAATTCCACAAGTGGATTACGCAAATGGCTATTTAATGTTCCTTCAAAGCCTGCATAACGTCCTTTTTCAGCAAGCATCGGGTCAATTAAAAAAGTTTTCCCTGCATAGTTCAGGCGACCAGTAGCATTGCGGATATGTTGGTAGCTATCAGTGTTTTTAGAGGCAAGATCTACAGCGAAAGTATTTGCGCTAATAGCCAATGCTGTAGTGCTAATTAAGGTTTTTAAGTTCATTGTTTTTCCCTTTCTATATACGTTATTGAATGAATAAACATATTATAGTGAGAACAAAATTGCGCAAAAATAGACAAAAAATCAATAAACGTAATAATCAGGTCATTTTTGTGCTATGCTCATATCAAAGTAGGAGAAATAAAATGAATAAACCCACAGTTGCTTTGATTGTGTATGAACAAATGATGCCCATTCATTTTGCGATGGCATATTCCGTTTTTTCTATGTCGGATTTAAACGGCAAGTCGTTATTTGAGTGTAAAATCGTTAGCGATTCGGACAACCTGACAAACTCGCTATTTCACATACATTTAGATGGAGGTTTAGAATGGTTGGATAATGCCGATATTATTGTGATGACTGGATGGCATGATACTCAAGTAATGCCGAGTGAGGCTTTATTAACAGCATTACGGCAAGCGTATCAACGTGGTGCGACAGTAGTGGGTTTATGTTATGGTGCCTATGTGTTAGCGTGCAGTGGTTTACTTAACGGCAAAAAAGCAACTACACATTGGCTAGGAGATAGTGATTTTACTAGTCGCTTTCCGCAGGTGAAATGGGATTTAAATCCTATTTATTTAGAACAAGATCGACTGATTACCTCAGCAGGAACAGCAGCTTCCATGGATTGTTGCCTTTCTATTGTCCGTAAATTATATGGTGTGAAAATTGCCAATCATATTGCCCGAATACTGGTTATCCCCCCTCATCGTGAAGGCGGACAAGCACAATTTATCGAACGCCCTATTTCTCGTTCCACACCTAATCATAATATCAATGCGTTGCTTGCTTATTTAAATGAAAATCTGACCGCACTTCATTCGACTGATAGTCTTGCCGAACGTTTGTCAATGAGTCGTAGCACTTTCACCCGACATTTTCGCAAAGCAACCGGAATGTCATTAAATCAATGGTTAATTGAAGCAAGGCTACAGCGAGCAAGAGAGCTTTTGGAAAGCACAGATTTATCTATTACTGACATTGCAGAACAAAGTGGATTTCATAGCGATACCGCCTTGCGTCAGCACTTCTTGAAGAAACATAAGATTTCACCGAATCGCTGGCGTAAGCAGTTTCAAATTGAGGATATTTAGATCTTTTTATTTTAAAGTGCGGTCAGATTTTTAGATGTTTTTACAAATTCAAAATTAGACCGCTTGTTTGATATAAAGCCAGTCTATTCCTCTTCCCTCTCCCCGTTAGGAAATTTGATTAGATAAAAATAAAAAAGGTGAGCTAAAATGCTCACCTTCTAAACTAATATTTTGTAATTATCCGAACACTTTTTCCAAATGTGCTTGGTAGTCTGCTAAGTATTGTTCTACTTGTGGATTTTTAATCACATCGTTACATAAGAATGTTGGCAGACGGGTCAAGCCGATAAACTCATTGAGTTTGTGGAAGTGCATGTATAAAGCATCCACGCCTTTGCCTTCGAAAAAGTCGCCTTCACGAGTGAACGCTTCAATCGGCGCATTCCAAGTAAGCGAAAGCATGTGTTTTTTGCCTTGCAACAAGCCACCTGTGCCGTAACCTTCTGTCGGATTGACACGATGACGGCCATCACTGTGGTAAAGCTTGCCGTGTCCAGCGGTTAATACTTCGTCTATGTATTTTTTCACTGTCCAAGGTTCGTGCATCCACCAGCCTGGCATCTGCCAAATCACGGCATCCATCCACAAGAATTTTTCGATTTCTGCTTCAACATCATAGCCAGCATCGATCACAGTTTCTTTTACATTGTGTCCAAGTGCGGTCAAAACTTCTTTCGCTTTTTTGTGAAGTGTGTGGTTTAACTCACCATGCGAATGTCCGAAATTTTTACCACCATCTAATAATAAAATATTCATCTTTTGCTCCTAAAACAATAATCCAAAGAGGACTTTATTATGCTGTTTTACTTTATACTTAAAAAGTACAAAAATAAAAAAAACTCTTTTGCGTTAAAAAGAATAATAAAATGAAAACAACTTCTGAAGAATTAACGGTATTTGTACAAGTAGTCTAAAATGGCAGTTTCAGCCGAGCAGCCAAGCAGCTAGCGATGGCAAATTCTGCGGTAAGTCGTGTGGTGAAAAGGCTAGAAGAAAAATTGGGTGTGAACCTAATCAACCGTACCACGAGACAGCTAAGACTAACAGAAGAAGGCTTACAATATTTTTGTCGCGTACAGAAAATTCTACAAGAAATGGCCGCGGCAGAAGCCGAAATGTTGGCTGTGCACGAAGTTCCTCAAGGCGTATTATGAGTAGATTCTGCTATGCCAATGGTGTTACGTCTGCTTATGCCACTGGCAGCGAAATTCAACGAACACTATCCACATATCCAGCTTTCGCTAGTTTCTTCCGAAGGCTATATCAATCTGATAGAACGCAAGGTCGATATTGCCTTACGAGCTGGAGAATTGAATGATTCTGGGTTACGTGCTCGTCATCTGTTTGATAGCTACTTCCGCGTAGTCGCCAATCTAGAATACTTGGCAAAACACGGCACACCACAATCAACTGAAGATCTAGCCAACCATCAATGTTTAGGCTTCACTGAACCTAGTTGTCTAAATACATGGGCGGTTTTAGATGCTCAAGGAAATCCCTATAAAATCTCACCTCACTTTACCGCCAGCAGCGGTGAAATCTTACGGTCATTGTGCCTTTCAGGTTGTGGTATCGCTTGCTTATCAGATTTTTTGGTAGACAATGACATCGCTGAAGGAAAATTAATTCCCCTACTTTCTAATCACATCACCGATGAAACGCTCCCTTTCAACGCTGTTTATTACAGTGATAAAGCTGTCAACCTTCGCCTACGTGTGTTTTTAGACTTTTTAGCAGAAAAGCTGAGGGGATAATTAAAATTCATAAACATCAAATTTTGAAATCAATTTGCAAAAATACTTTAAAACCTGACCGCACTTCATTCGACTGATAGTCTTGCAGAACATTTATAAATGAGCCGTAGCACTTTCACCCAACATTTTTGCAAAGCAACTGGAATGTCATTAGATCAATGGTTAAATGGTTAATTGAAGCAAAGCTACAGCGAGCAAGAGAGCTTTTTGAAAGCACAGATTTATCTATTACTAATATTGCATAACAAAGTGGATTTCATAGCGATACCACCTTGCGTCAGCACTTCTTGAAAAAACATAAAATTTCACCGAATCGCTGGCGTAAGCAATTTCAAATTGAGGATATTTAGATCTTTTGATTTTAAAGTACGGTCAGATTTTTAGATGTTTTTACAAATTCAATTCACAATTAGACCGCTTACCCTATCAAGATCTTCCAGTACTTAAACCCGCTTTGCCGTTTTCCCACAAGGTTTTCAGCAATACTTTCCACGCCGACAATTTAGGATTGGGCTGCTTGCCTTGCCCAATCAAGTCCATTTGCGTCATATACCAATTCATTTCCAACATTGCGCCCGCTTTTTTATCACAAACACCACGCCTGTTTGGATGCGGTCGGTTTGCACGGTTTGGTAAGTGCCGTTTTGCATTTGGTTTGCAAAATCGGGCACCAAAGCAAACGGGCGAGTGACGCCGACCAAATCCAAATGGCCGCTGGATAAGGCATCTTCCATGGCGCTTTGTGAACGGAAGCCGCCGGTAATAATCAAAGGGAATTTTCAAAAGATGGTTTTAGTGTACAAATCACAGCGTTTCATCAATCATTATCTCAGTCTGCAAGCCGTTTCAGACGGCCTTTTCGTAAAAAGAGCGGTCAAAATTTTAAGTGTTTTGCAAATCATCTTAAAAACTTGACCACTTGCATCATTATCAAGACCGCAGCCGTCTGAAACATTGATAGACCGGTTACTGATGCCCGCTTTCTGCTACTTTTGTCCATTTTGCCAATGTCTGCTTCATTTGTGCCTGAGGGATGAAGCGAGCCATCCGCTCAACTTCCTTGCCTTGATAAAAAAGCAGCCATGCAGGTGCAGTCAGCACGTGGAAACGTCCGGCCATTTCGGGTATTTCAGCAATATCGGCTTTTACGGCATACACATTTCCTTCCTCCGCCAAAGCTGACTCAAGCTGGGCGGCCACGACTGTACAAACGCCGCAGATTGGGGCTTTGATGTACAGTGATACTAAAGGGTGTGTGGCGATGGCCTGTTCGATGTCTTTCAGAGTGTGTAGTTGTTGCATGTCATGTACTCCTTTGAGCGATTAAGCACGTTTCAAGTTGTCTAGAAAAGGGGCTTTCAACGAAATAAAAACAAGAAAACGGTTTGAGTCGTTTAGATTTTCTCTACTACTATCGCTACACTTACGCACCCGTTTTCCATGAAGCGATGCGTTTCAAATTATCCACCGTGTCGTGATTGACGATGGCAGCGAACGTGCCGTCCAGTTTGGCAATTTCTGCTTTGTCTTCATCGCTGAGAGCAAAATTAAAGACATTCAGGTTTTCCGCTATGCGTTCGGGTTTGGTGGATTTTGCCAACACGATGATGTCGCGTTCCACCAGCCAGCGGGTAATCACTTGCGCCACGGATTTGCCATATTTCGTACCAATTAGCGACTGACAAAATGGTGGGCAAAAGCCCACCGCTTCAAGTTGATGTTTTATCATTAACCAAACACTTTTTCCAAGTGTGCTTGGTAGTCTGCTATGTATTTTTCCACTTGCGGATTTTTAATTACATCGTTACACATAAATGTCGGTAAACGGCTCATACCGAGGAATTCGTTGAGTTTATGAAAGTGCATGTACAAGTCATCCACGCCTTTTCCTTCAAAAAAGTCGCCTTCACGGGTGAATGCTTCAATCGGCGCATTCCAAGTAACCGAAAGCATGTGTTTTTTGCCATGCAGCAAACCACCTGTGCCAAATCCTTCGGTCGGGCTGACACGATGGCGGCCGTCATGTTGATAAAGTTTTCCGTGTCCGGCGATAAATACTTCATCTATGTATTTTTTCACTGTCCAAGGTTCATGCATCCACCAACTGGGCATTTGCCAAATCACAGCATCCATCCACAAGAATTTTTCGATTTCTGCCTCAACATCATAGCCAGCATCAATCACAGTTTCTTTTACATTGTGTCCAAGTTCGGTCAAAACTTCTTTTGCTTTTTTGTGAAGCGTGTGGTTTAACTCACCATGCGAATGGCCGAAATCTTTACCACCGTTTAATAATAAAATGTTCATTTTTAACTCCTAGAATAAATAATTTATAAAAAAAGGATGTGATGTTTACGGATATTGTCTTCTGTTTACTCTCATGAAAGTGCAGTCATTTTATGATTTGTTTTTATTGAGATAAATATAGTTTAGCTTTATTATGTAATGAATTAAACTCACTAATAAAAGAGAGTTTAAAGAGAAAATGCAGAACTTTAACGAACTGAATTATTTTTTGACGTTGGCGCAAACGCAGAGTTTTGTGAAAGCGGGGCAACTTTTGGGGATTTCTTCTTCGGCGTTGAGCCATAGCATGAAAAATTTAGAAACGCGGCTGAGCCTGCGTCTGTTCAACCGCACTACACGCAATGTGTCACTGACCGAAGCGGGGCAACAGCTTTTCGACCAACTTTTCCCACTTTATCAAGCCATAAACCAAGAAGTCGATGCATTAAATGATTTTTTGAATATGCCATCGGGATTGATTCGCATCAACGCCCCGGCGATGGCAGCGGAAGCCGTGTTGTATCCAAAATTAAAGCCGATTTTGAACCAATACCCGAAAATCCGCTTGGAAATCGTGGTGGACGATCGTTGGGCAGATATTGTGAAAGAAGGATTTGATATGGGCGTTCGGTTAGGTAACAAGGTAGCGAAAGAGATGATTGCGGTGCCAATTTCCGCACCGCTCAAAATGGCATTGGTTGCCTCGCCCGATTATTTGGCGCAACATGGTTCACCGAAAAATATTGATGATCTGCAACAACACCGCCTTATCGGCATAAAACTCTCCGCCGAACACGGCGCGGAAATGCAGTGGGAATTCAAATACAAAAAAGAACTGATTACGTTCACACCAAAATCGCAATTTTCCATCAACAATCATCTGCGTCAGCAAGCTGTTTCAGACGGCCTTGGCATTGCATGGATAGCACACATGAGCGTGGCGGATGCACTCAATTCGGGGCACCTGGTCGAGCTGTTGCCTGAGTATGCTATGACTTACGAACCGCTTTACCTCTATTACCCCAGCCGCCGCGGGCATTCCAATGTGTTTAAGTTGATTGTGGATGCGTTAAAAGTAAAAGCCGTCTGAAATTTCAGACGGCCTTTTTTATGCGAAAGTGATCTGCATCCCAAAACCTGGACACCTAATTTGAGGTGCAGATTATGTCCTACTCTTGTCTTTTCATTCCAAGCCAGATTTTCTAGCCTCCTTTCAAAATCGCCCTTAATCGATCAAGTTGGTTTTGTGTTTTTTCTTGTTTTTGCTCAGTGGTTAGTTTTGGTTTATCGCGTTCCCACAGCACATCGTCATTGGGTAACTCAGCTAAAAATCGGCTCGGTTCTGGGCGAACTAATTCACCATATTGACGGCGTTCTCGACACAAGGAAAAGGTAAGTTCTTTTTGCGCTCTTGTGATCCCCACATAAGCCAAGCGGCGTTCTTCTTCCACGTTGTCTTCATCAATACTTGTTTGGTGGGGCAAAATGCCCTCTTCCATACCAATCAAATAAACATAAGGAAATTCCAATCCTTTAGATGCATGTAATGTCATCAGTTGAACTTGATCGCTGTCATCATCATCTTCGCCTCTCTCCAACATATCGCGTAATGTTAGGCGGGTTACCACTTGATTAAGGTTCATCGGTTCATTGGTTTTATCGCCTTTTAACATATCCGCAACCCAGTCAAATAGCGTAGCGACATTCTTACTTTGCATTTCTGCGGCTTTAGGGCTTGTCGCGTATTCGTACAAATATTCTTCATAATGAATTGCGGATAACATAGAACGTACCGCCCGTTCAGGTTCAGAACGTTGAATTTCATCATTAAGTTCTACAATCCAACGGCCAAATTTTTGCAATGAATCATAGGCTTTTGGTGTGATGCGTTGAATAAGCTCAAACTCAAAAATAGCGTCAAACAAACTGATGTGCTTTTCTTGAGCCAACTCACCAAGTTTTTGTAACGTTGCAGTGCCAATTTCACGTTTCGGTGTATTCACAATACGCAGGAATGCGGCGTCATCATCTTGATTTACCACCAATCGCAAATACGCCATCATATCTTTGATTTCTGCACGAGAGAAAAAAGAAGTACCGCCCGAAATTTTGTAAGGAATGCGGTTTTGCATTAGTACTTTTTCGAGTAATCGGGATTGATGATTGCCTCGATACAAAATCGCATAATCTTTATATTTGGTTTTACGGCTAAAACGATGGGCGATCAGCTCGGCGACAATCCGCTCTGCTTCGTGTTCTTCATTTTTTGCTTCGATAACAAGCAATTTCTCCCCTTCTCCAATAGTTGAAAAAAGTTTCTTATCAAACACGTGCTCATTGTTATCAATCAAGATATTGGCACAATGCAAAATACGCTGGGTTGAGCGGTAATTTTGCTCTAGCTTAATCACGTTCAAACGAGGGAAATCATCGCGTAAACGCACAATATTTTCTGGTCGTGCGCCACGCCACGAATAAATAGATTGGTCATCATCGCCCACCACAGTGAAACAAGCACGATCACCCACTAAAAGTTTAATCAGCTCATACTGGCTGGTGTTGGTGTCTTGATATTCATCCACCAACAAATAACGAATTTTTGCCTGCCATTTTGACCGCACTTCTTCATTTTGCTTGAACAATAATGTTGGAAGCATAATCAAATCATCAAAATCAAGGGCATTGTAAGCTCGAATTTGTGTGGCGTAACGCTCATAACATTTTGCGAAAGTTTGATATTTTGCATCACGCGCCAACGCAAACGCCTGTTTTGGCGAAATCAAATCGTTCTTCCAATTAGAAATCACGGAAATTAACTCACGCAATAAATCCTTATCTTCTTTTAACACATCAGCGGTTAGCTCTTTTAACAACGCAAATTGATCATGTTCATCAAACAAAGTCATATTTGATTTAAAGCCCAACGCTTTATATTCACGCTTAATAATGTCAAAACCGAGCGTATGAAAAGTGGAAACAAGCAAGCCCTTAGATTGCTCTTTGCCAATGGAATGAGCCACACGCTCTTTCATCTCTCGTGCCGCTTTGTTAGTAAAAGTAACAGCCGCAATTTGTTTCGGAGAATAACCGCACTTTTCAATTAAATGAGCAATTTTATTAATAATGACACGAGTTTTGCCAGAGCCTGCGCCAGCAAGCACAAGACAAGGGCCTGTCACATATTCAACGGCTTGTTGTTGTTGAGGATTGAGTTTCATAAGAATTATTGAGCCCACGCATAGGGCAGTAATACGGTGTCTAATAAAAATGAGAGGGGCAAATCTAAGATTGGCAATCCCCATTGTTGGGCCATTTCAAGATCATAAGCAGCCCCTGCATAGGCGGTATATTTTTCTGTTGGATCGATAAGTTTGACCACAGAACCACAACCAGATAAAGCGATAAGTACGGTTAAAAAGATAAAGATTTTTATCATCGTGATTTTAACGCATTGAACACAGGCACAGGAACTAGCTCAGCGACATCACCGCCATGTAAATAAATTTCACGCACAATGGTGGAAGAAACAAACGCCCATTTTTCTGCTGGAGGGAAAAACAAACTATCTACGCCTTTTGTGAGTAAACGATTAAGGGCAGCCAATTGAAGTTCATATTCAAAATCTGTTGTCGTGCGTACGCCGCGAATAATGGCAGAAATATTGTGCTGCTTAATCACATTGGCCAACAAATCAGAAAAGCCAAACACCTCAACATTGGATAAATGCGCCACAGATTGACGCACAAGTTCTACGCGTTCATCCAAAGAAAATAATGGCTTTTTACTTGGGCTATTCGCCACCGCCACTAAAACACGAGGAAAAATCACCGCACTTCTTTCAATAATGTCTAAATGACCGTTCGTAATCGGATCAAATGTACCGGGATAAATCACACTCGTCATACATTGCGCTCCAAATAAGGTTTTAATAAATCTAACAAACGCTGTAATGCGCCACGGTTTTCCATCAGCACTTCATAGCCAGCATTGCCTAAACGTTCGCTTGCCTCTTTTGAATTTAATAAGGCTTCAACCGCACGTTCCAAAGCATCTGCGGTTGAATTAACTTCCAACACACCTTGTACTTCCACCAACATTCGAAATATCTCGGGGAAATTGAAAGTATGCTTGCCGGTAATCACCGGCATTTTGAATGCTAGAGGTTCCAGCGGATTGTGTCCACCATGTTTCACAAGGCTTCCCCCCACAAAAGCAATATCAGAAACGCCATACATCAACATCAATTCACCCATGCTATCGCCTAAAATCACTTGGGTGTTTTCATTTGGTAACTCATTTGTCGAACGGCGAATAAATTGGAATTTTTCCTTTTTGAGTAAATCAGCCACGACATTAAAACGCTCTGGATGGCGCGGAACGAGCAATAACAATAAATTTGGGTATTTTTCCAATAATTGGCGATGTGCTTGTAATATAATTTGCTCTTCGCCTTCATGGGTACTCGCCGCAATCCAAATCGGACGATTTTTTACCCAAAGTGTTCGTAAAGCATCTATTTTTTCACGTAACTCATCTGTAATGGAAAGATCATATTTAATATTACCCGTCACCTTCAATTTATCTTTGCGATAACCTAAATCCAAATAACGATTGCTACTAATTTTGTCTTGAGGTGCAATTAAATCAATTTGTGAAAACATATTTTGCAAACGCGGTTTAATTTTTCCATAACGGCGCGCGGAACGAGCAGACAAGCGTGCATTTGCCACCACAAAAGGGATGTCACGGCGATAAAATTGTTGAATTAAATTTGGCCAAAGTTCGGTTTCAATCACAATACAAAGTTTTGGTTGAACAAAGTCAATAAAACGATTAATGGCACAAGGTATATCGTAAGGCAAATAACAATGGAAAACGCTATCGCCAAAAGCCGCTTTGACACGATCTGAACCCGTAGGGGTGACCGTAGTGAAAGTAATAGGTAAGTGCGGGTAATTTTGTTGGAGTTTTTGCACGAGTGGCGTAGCAGCAATAACCTCACCCACTGATGCCGCATGAATAACGATACCACCAGCCTTGGGCGGTGTCAGTGAGACATAAAAACCATAACGCTCACCAAGCCTTTTTCGGTAATTCGGTGCCTTAAATCCGCGTAGCCACATAAAGAGCAGCACTAACGGTTGAATCAGATACATCAAGCTCGTATAAAAAAAACGCCACATAAATGAAATTCGGTTATACTTGAAAAAATTTCGGCTAGTATAGCAAAAAAAGGACTGAAAATATGCCTACAATTAGCGTTGCGATGATTGTAAAAAATGAAGCACAAGACCTCGCCAATTGCTTAGACACCGTAAAAGATTGGGTGGATGAGATTATCATTCTAGATTCAGGCAGCACAGATAACACTAAAGAAATTGCGCTCAGTTATGGGGCGAAATTCTATGAAAATAACGACTGGCCAGGCTTTGGTAAACAACGCCAATTAGCCCAACAATATGTAACCAGTGATTATGTACTCTGGTTAGATGCAGACGAACGCGTTACCCCCAAACTACAACAGGCTATCTTAAGTGCGGTTAAAAATGATCGAGAAAATACCGTTTACGAAATTCCACGAGTTAGTGAAGTCTTTGGGCGTGAAATTCGCCATTCAGGCTGGTATCCCGATTATGTGGTTCGTCTCTATCGCACAAATTATGCGCAATATAACGACTCACTTGTACATGAAAAAGTGGAATTTCCAGCTGGGACAAAAGTAGAAAAATTGACAGGTGATTTAGAGCATTTTACTTATAAAAGCATCCATCATTATTTAGTAAAATCCGCAGGTTATGCAAAAGCCTGGGCAGACCAACGCCAAGCAAAAGAAAAAAAAGCGACACTTTGGCAAGGAATCACGCATGCGCTCGGTTGTTTTGTGAAGATGTATTTGTTAAAAGCGGGTTTTTTAGATGGCAAACAAGGATTTTTATTAGCGGTGTTATCGGCGCATTCAACCTTTGTAAAATACGCCGATTTATGGGAGCGTGATCAGCATAAACACTAGCGAGTTTTGCAAGGACAATCATTTAAATGATCGTTCACCAATCCCATAGATTGCATAAACGCATAGCACGTGGTTTCGCCAACAAAGACGAAACCACGTTTTTTTAAGGCTTTAGAAAGAGCTTTAGATGCTTCTGTTTTAGCTGGCACAGATCGCAAATCAGGCACATCATTCACAATCGGTTTATGATTTACAAATGACCAAATAAAATCACTGAAATTTTCACCGCACTTTTCCATCTCTAAATAAGCTTTAGCATTTTTGACAATAGCCTCTAATTTGGCTCGATGGCGAATTAATCCTGTATTTTGCATACAAGCATCAATATCAAGTGCAGTCATTTTTGCGATTTTTTTCGGATCAAATTGATGAAAGGCTACACGGTAAGATTCACGTTTTTTCAAAACCGTAATCCACGAAAGTCCCGCTTGTTGCCCTTCCAAACAAATTTTTTCAAATAGCTTTTGACTGTCGAATTCAGGCTTTCCCCATTCTTTGTCATGATAATCAACATAAATAGGTTGTTCGCCAACCCAAGGGCATCGAGTAATCATAACATCTCCTTTTTAAGCTGCTCATAAACCGCCACAAAATCTGGCATTACGCCTCGCCATAAATGGAAAGAATGTGCTGCTTGCGCGACCAACATTCCCAAGCCATCGCTAACGTTGGTTAAACCCAAACTTTTGCATAATGCAATAAATGGCGTGTCTGCGCCTTTGGCATATTGCATATCGTAAAAAGCTGAGCCTAATTTTAAAATTTCAGTATCAACTGGAGCAGTTCCACCACTTAATCCAGCTGAAGTTGCATTAATCACTACATCATAAGTTTGTAGTGGAATAGAATCCATTGAGGCGGCTTGAATATCGCCGTAAGGCTGAAATCTTTCGGCTAATTCTTTGGCTTTCGAAAAAGTGCGGTTAGCAAGAACAATGTTTTGTTGAGCTTGTAAAAGTGGCAATAATACGCCTTTTGTTGCTCCGCCCGCCCCCAAGATTAATACGCGCTGATTTGGACGAAGCCAATTTAAACGCTCCAAATCCGTCACTAAGCCAATCCCATCAGTGTTATCCGCATAAAGTTTTCCATCATCGAGTTTTTTTAGCGTATTACAGGCTTCCGCCAATTTTGCTCGTTGGCTATATTCGTCTGCCAGCTGATAAGCTCGTTCTTTAAAAGGCGAAGTAATATTGCAACCTTTCGCACCATCCTCAAAAAATGCCAAAAGCTGTTGTTCAAAAACATCAAGATCACCTAATTTTGCAATGTATTCCATGGTTTGATGCGTTTGCGCTGCTAACTGACTTTGAATTAATGGCGATTTACTTTGCGCAATCGGATTCCCCCACACAGCATAAAGATCCATAAATTATCCCTGTCTAAAAAGTTGATTTGTGCGCAAGTCTCGAATTTCGGATGGATTGAGTGCGCCGCCCACAGTTTCATCTAATACAGGAAAATCAGCACCGAATTGTGACCACACTTCATCGGCAGTGCGACAAGGTGGCTCACCTGTCAGATTTGCGCTAGTCGAAGTTAATGCAAACCCTGTGATTTCACATAAGGCTTTCACAGCAGGATGATCGCACAAACGTACCGCAATGCTATCAAATTTGCCTGTGAGAAAGTGCGGGGTGGTCGATTTAGCTGGCACAATCCAAGTTGTTGGACGTTCATATTTGCCTTGCAGGCGAGAAAGCTGCTCATCGTTAATCAGCTCAAAATCGATAAAAAGACGGAAAAAATCCAAGCTCGGTGCCACTAAAATCAAGCCTTTTTCCACTGGACGTTGCTTCAAATCAAGTAATTTTTTTACCGCACTTTCACTTTGCGGATTACAGCCCAAGCCAAACACAGCTTCAGTGGGATAAGCGACCACTTGATTTTGTCGAAGGGCCTCGGCGATTTGTTCTCTATTCATTTCACTCTTTTACTTTTATTGCTCAAAAATATGACGGCAAGTTTTATTTGCACACTGGAAAATTTGTTTTTCCCCATCTTCGCCTTTTAACAAAGAAAGTGGGAAATGACAGGTTGGACAAGGCACGGAATAAGGCTTGGTAGGCAAAGAAAATTTACATTTAGGAAAATTATCACAGCCGTAAAAAATTTTTCCTTGGTGACCTCGACGAGAAATCAAATGCCCCGTTTTACATTCAGGACAAGCAATTTTTTCCTCAGACTCAGATTCTTCTCGCACCACAAAATCGCATTCAGGATAATGGCTACAACCAATAAACATCCCAAAACTACCTTGTTTCAACTGCAATAAATTACCGCACTTCGGGCAAATTTCATCAAGTGTTTTTAATACTTTATGCTCCGATCGTTGCAAAGGACGCAAATAATCACATTCAGGATAAGCAGAGCAACCTAAAAACAGCCCTTTTTTGCCTTGTTTAATTTGCAAAGGCGAACCACATTGAGGGCAAAGCTCTTCATGCTTTATGCGTTGAAAAAGTGTTTCTACCATAAACTGATCACTTTATTTACCAATATGATTGATTCTACAAGCTTAGGTTTTCTCGTCAATATTCAATAAAATAAAAGCGGGATATTTTACAATATCCCGCTCACACTCAATTACAGTCCTAGATTACCAATAAGCACGTAAACCTACAACAGTTTTATAATCGTGCGCTTTGCTAGTTTCTACACCATTTTCTTGAGTTTTGGTTCGTGTTGCTTGCCATTCAACAAATGGTTTAACCTTAATAGAACCTTGTTTATATACGTAGTACTCGGTTCCCACCATAAATTGATTTTTAGTTTTTTCTGTACGAGAACCAGTATGATCCTTATCTGTTTTATATGCATACATCGCATATACATTTAAATCATTATTATAAGTCCATGGATTATTGAATTTTTGAAGAACGATTGTACGAATTTCATTCTTGGTATTTTTGTTATCATAACCACCTTTATGGTTAGTAACTTGACGTTCAAGATCAATACCATAAGTTGTATTTACAAATGTATAAGATGCACCTAAAGAATAAGCATTTGTTGCAAATGAATTATTAGCATTTGTATTCGCAGAAATTTCACGCGTAAAGCCTGCACCAAAACTTACACTTTGAATATCATTAATTTTGTGCTCGTAAATAGAACCTACACCCCAAACATTTTTACGAGGATTTTTTAAATCTAGATTAGTATCACCACGTTTGCTAGCTCCACCGTAGTAAATACCTGCTCTTACTTTATCACCATTTCCATATTCTGAAGTATAAGTATATTGAGTTGCACGACGAGCTGCACTATCTAATAAACCATCAGATAAGCTATAAGTATTAGCTAAATCTGTACGTTTTACTTCATCAGTGATAGTTGGCATATTACCATAAGTTAATTCACTAAATTGTTTCTCCGCATGCTTATAACCAAAACCTGCATAAAGGATACGCGTATACAGATGATCAAAATCATGTTGAGAATCAGCTTCTCCACGTAAACGCCACTCAACACGACCTAAAGCATAGAAATCATCAGTTAATTTTTGTTTCACTTTGAAACCAAAACGTGAACCATTATTAGAAACAGCATGATTAATATGATCTTTTTTCTGACTAGGTGTACTACCATAAGTATCTGTGGTATGAGAGGTACTTTCCCATTTCACACGTAAAGAGCCATTGAAATCAATATCTGTACCAGTTTCTTGAATTTGGAATTTGTAAGCTTGTGCAGAACTTGCAGCCAATGCAGCTACTGTTAAAGCGAGAAGTGTTTTTTTCATCATTTGCTTTCCTTGTTTTGTTAAGAGTTAAAAAATAAATATATTTAAAATATATTGAACTTTTCCAAGTCTACTCACCACATTAGAAATAATCAAGCAGATTTATAAATTCAATATCAAATTATTACGTAAAAAATATGTATAAAAAAACCATTAAAATACAACTTTTCATCAGTCTCATATCGACTGCTTAGATTTCTTTCGCTATAATCAGGCGTCTTATTTTATTTAACAAACGTGTTCGGTGTGGATTTTTACCGAGTGCAAATTAATTGAGGTAACAAATGTCATTAAATATTGAAACAACTCAAGGTTTAGAACGCCGTGTAGCGATCACCGTTCCAGCTGAAACTGTATCTAAAGCAGTTCGTGAAGAATTTAAACGTGCATCAAAAAATGTTCGTGTAGATGGTTTCCGTAAAGGCCATGTACCTGCTCATATTATCGAACAACGTTTCGGTGCATCAATCCGTCAAGATGTATTAAACGATTTATTACCACGTCATTTTTTTGATGCTGTGATTGCAGAAAAGATTAATATTGCAGGTCGTCCAACTTTTGGTATTGAAACTTTTGAAGAAGGTAAAGATCTAGTTTTTACAGCAACTTTTGAAGTTTATCCAGAAGTTAAATTACAAGGTTTAGAGAATATTAAAGTTGAAAAACCAACTGTTGAAATCACAGAAGCTGATATTGATAAAATGGTTGATGTGTTACGTAAACAACAAGCGACTTGGGCAGAAACTGACTCTGCAGCAAAAGCAGATGATCGCGTAACTATTGATTTTGTTGGTTCTGTAGATGGCGAAGAGTTTGAAGGCGGTAAAGCATCTGACTTCGTATTATTTATGGGACAAGGTCGTATGATTCCTGGTTTTGAAGAGGGTATCGTAGGCCATAAAGCAGGTGAGCAATTTGATATTAATGTAACTTTCCCTGCTGAATACCATGCAGAAAACTTAAAAGGTAAGGTGGCAAAATTTGCAATTACCTTGAAAAAAGTAGAAAACATGGTGTTACCTGAGTTAACAGATGAGTTTGTTGCTAAGTTCGGTCCGAATACTAAATCTGTTGCAGATTTACGTGTAGAAATTCGTAAGAATATGGAACGTGAATTGAAAAATGCATTAGTTTCACGTGTTAAACAACAAGTAATCAATGGCTTAATTGAACAAAATCCAATTGAAGTTCCAGCTTCTGCAGTAGAAGAAGAAATTAATGTATTACGCAATCAAGCTGCTCAACGTTTTGGTGGTAATGCACAACAAGCTGCACAGTTACCACGTGAATTATTTGAAGCGGAGGCAACTCGTCGCGTTCAAGTAGGTTTATTATTCTCTGAAGTGATTAAATCTAATGAATTAAAAGCTGATGAAGAACGTGCTAAAGCAATGATTGCAGATATTGCATCAGCTTACGAGCAACCAGCTGAGGTTGTTGAATACTATAGTAAAAACGAAGAGTTAATGAACAATATTCGTAATGTAGTATTAGAAGAACAAGCGGTGGATGCAGTACTTGCTAAAGCTCAAGTTACTGAAAAAGTTTCTTCGTTTGATGAAATTATGAATCCACAAGCATAATGATTAATTAATATCGTTATGATTGAATAAAAGTGCGGTCGCTCTTTTTAACAAAAGCGACCGCATTTTTATTTGTAGATTATTTAGAGTAAAATAATTAGCAATTTTAGAGAAAAAGGTAAGAAAATGAGTGTAATTCCTATGGTTGTTGAACAGACTTCGCGTGGCGAGCGTTCATACGACATTTATTCCCGTTTATTAAAAGAGCGTGTAATCTTCCTAAGTGGTGAAGTGGAAGATCGTATGGCAAATCTCATTGTGGCTCAGCTGCTTTTTTTAGAGTCTGAAGATCCAACTAAAGATATCAATATCTATATCAACTCTCCCGGTGGTTCTGTGACTGCAGGTATGGCTATTTACGACACAATGCAATTTATTAAGCCAGATATTCGTACACTTTGTATCGGTCAGGCATGCTCAATGGGCGCATTCTTGCTTGCTGGCGGAACCGCAGGAAAACGAGCTGCGTTACCAAATGCGCGTGTGATGATTCACCAACCGTTGGGCGGTTTCCGTGGTCAAGCATCGGATATTCAAATTCATGCACAAGAAATTTTGAAAATTAAACACACCTTAAACGATCGTCTAGCATTCCATACTGGGCAAAGTATCGAACGAATTGAGAAAGATACAGATCGCGATAACTTTATGTCAGCTGAAGAAGCAAAAGCGTATGGTTTAGTTGATGAAGTTTTAATTAAACGTTAAGGAAACACATGTCAGACAAAGATAAAGATTTACATTGCTCTTTTTGCGGAAAAGAAAAAGGCGAAGTAGATAAATTAATTGCTGGTACAGACGGCTATATTTGTAATGAGTGTATTGAACTTTGTCATTCAATGCTTGAAGAAAGTAATGATGAAAGTGTAGACGAAAGTGCGGCAGACAATGAGGAGAAATTACCAACTCCTCACGAAATTCGTGCTCATCTAGATGATTATGTTATTGGCCAAGATTATGCGAAAAAAGTGCTTTCTGTCGCAGTTTACAATCATTATAAACGCTTACGAACTAATCATGAAAATAACGATGTTGAGCTCGGTAAAAGTAATATCTTGCTTATTGGACCAACGGGTAGTGGTAAAACATTGCTTGCTCAAACATTAGCTCGTCGCTTAAATGTGCCGTTTGCGATGGCTGACGCGACAACATTGACTGAGGCTGGCTACGTGGGTGAAGATGTAGAAAATGTCTTACAAAAGCTTTTACAAAACTGTGAGTATAATACTGAAAAAGCGGAGCAAGGCATTATCTATATTGATGAAATTGATAAAATTAGCCGTAAATCGGAAGGCGCATCAATTACTCGAGATGTATCTGGCGAAGGTGTACAACAAGCATTGTTAAAACTCATTGAAGGTACTGTAGCGTCTATTCCACCTCAAGGCGGACGTAAACATCCGCAGCAAGAAATGGTGAAATTGGATACGTCAAAAATTCTCTTTATCTGCGGCGGCGCATTTGCGGGATTGGATAAAATTATCAGTAAACGTACACAAACAAGTACGAGTATCGGTTTTAGTGCGAAAGTAGAAAAGGATGAAGAAGAAAAGTCTCTTTCTGAATTATTTCGCCAAGTAGAACCTGATGATTTAATGAAGTTTGGTTTAATTCCGGAATTTATTGGGCGTTTACCAATGATTTCTCCACTAAGTGAATTAGATGAAGAGGCCCTTGTGCAAATTCTTACACAGCCTAAAAATGCCTTAACTAAACAATATCAAGCTTTATTTGGACTTGAAAATGTGGAATTAGAATTCACTCCAGAAGCTTTAAAAGCAATGGCGAAGAAAGCGCTTGAAAGAAAAACAGGCGCGCGTGGGTTACGTTCTATTGTCGAGGCGGTATTGCTTGATACGATGTATGATTTACCATCTATCGAAAATTTACGTAAAGTAGTCGTGGATGAAAGCACTATCGTAGATAATACTGCTCCAAAATTAGAATATCATTCTTAATAGAAAAGTGCGGTTGTTTTTCCCTATATTTTCTATTTTGCTTGATGATTTTCAATAGGCAAGGAGAAAAGAAAATGCTACAATCTCACGTTCTTATAACTTTATTCTTATTTTCCTAAGTAAATAACGGATTCAATTTATGGCAACTGAAATTGTTGATAAAAAGAAAAATGTATCAGAGACGGTGGTAGAAGATAAATCTAAAGGATTAAATACCCTTCTTTGGATTTTAGTCGCAGTCTTTTTTGCGGCAGCTGCAATTGGTAATGTTTATTTCCAAAAAGTATATTCATTACCTATTCGTGTAGTGGGTGTCGTTATTGCATTAGTGATTGCTTTTGCATTTGCTGCAATTACTAATCAAGGTACAAAAGCTCGTACATTCTTTAAAGATTCAAAAATAGAAGCGCAAAAAGTGGTATGGCCAAGTCGCCAAGAAGCGCGTCAAACTACATTAATCGTAATTGGGGTAACAATCATTGCATCCTTATTTTTCTGGGCGACAGATTCGATTATTGTCACAGTAATTAATTTCTTAACTGATTTGAGATTCTAAAATGACTGAAGAAACAACTGTATCAAAAAAACGTTGGTATGTATTACAGGCGTTTTCTGGTTTTGAAAGCCGAGTGGCTTTAACTTTGCGTGAATACATTAAACAGCAACAAATGGAAGACCAATTTGGTGAAGTGTTAGTTCCAACTGAAGAAGTCGTTGAGAATGTTGCAGGTAAACGTCGTAAAAGCGAACGTAAATTTTTCCCAGGCTATGTCCTTGTTGAAATGGAAATGAATGATGATACTTGGCACTTAGTAAAAAGTGTGCCCCGTGTCATGGGATTCATTGGCGGTACACCTGATAAACCTGCGCCAATTTCTAAACGTGAAGCAGATGCTATTCTAAATCGATTAGAACAAAGCTCAGATAAACCACGCCATCGTAATGAGTATCACCCTGGTGAAGAAGTTCGAGTCACTGAAGGTCCATTCGCAGACTTTAACGGAACAGTAGAAGAAGTAGATTATGAAAAAGGTCGCTTAAAAGTCTCAGTATCTATCTTTGGTCGCGCAACACCTGTTGAACTTGAATTTAGTCAAGTAGAAAAAATACATTAATTACATATAAAAAACCCTGCTAATTAAGCGGGGTTTTTCTTCATATCTGATAAAACTAACATAAAACTAATTTTGTTTTCTTATCGTGTAAATAATCGGTAACACTATTAGGGACCTTATCCGTAAACAAATATTCTACATCACTTAATTCGCCCAATCGAACAATCGCTTGGCGCGTAAATTTAGAGTGATCGGTCACCAATAAGGTCTGACGTGAACTTTCAATAATCGCTCGTTTTACTTGTACTTCGTGGTAATCATAATCCAATAGTGAACCATCTGCATCGATCGCGCTAATCCCTAAAATACCAAAATCTAGGCGAAATTGAGAAATAAAATTCACCGTAGCTTCGCCAATAATGCCACCATCCATTCGCAATGATCCGCCTGCCATGACAATATCAAAACTTTCATTTTGGCGTAAAAGATGAGCGGCATTCAGATTGTTCGTCACAATTCTGAGTTTTTCGTGTCCAAGCAAGGCATTGGCGACAGCCTCAGGCGTCGTACCAATATCAATAAACAACGATGCGCCGTTAGGAATCAACTTTGCGACTTCCTGTGCAATATTATTTTTTTGTAATGAAAAGAATTGCTTACGATCCACGTAATCAGAATTTTCTGCAGAAGATGGCGATGCCGCACCACCGTGATGGCGGCGAATTAAATCTAACTCCGCCAAAATATTCAAATCACGGCGAATCGTTTGAGGGCTAACATCTAAGGCAGCAACCAATTCTTCCGTGCTTAAATAGCCGGATTGTTCCACCAGTTTAATAATTTGTTGATGCCGTAACGACTGCTTCATAGAAAACCCTTTATCCAAATTGAACACACCTACTCTAGCGAATTTTTACGTAATTTGCTATCGATAAATCCCCAAATCAAGCCGACAACCAGGCCTGATATATGCGCTGCATTTCCCATTTCAACACCAAATAAGGGGCTAATAAAACCTAATGCGATCCCCACCAATAACATTGTGAAAAAACCTTCTGGCAGATCAAATAAATGATGATTCAATTTATCGCATATAAATACATACCCCAACACAGCATATACAACCCCAGAAAGTCCAAAGAAAGCAGGGCCGGACACATAATTTTGCACATAGCCTGTTATGGCAGATGCTACAACATACAACATCAATAATTTAACCGAGCCAAAAGTGCGCTCAATCATTCCACCGAAAATAAAAAACCAAGACAGATTAAACAAAATATGCAAATTAGATAAATGTACCAGTGTATGTGAGATATAGCGCCACGCTTCGCTATCTTGCTCTTCGTAAGCGGGGTAATGCATCAAATATATAATATCGTCCTCAAAACCCATCTGCTGAGCAATATAAATAAGCGCGCAAAGTGCGGTGAGAATTAGCGTAATTTTTCCTTGTTGGGCTAAAAAGTTTTTCATTCGTGATCTCGTACTTCTGCGCAAATTTAAAAATCGGACTTCGCATTAAAGGTCATTGTTTCCCCTGTAATAGGGTGGGTAATCGTCAATTCTTCTGCGTGCAAACATAATCTTAGCGACATAGCTTTAGCCTGTGGATGAGAATAAAATTTATCGCCTAGAATTGGATGCCCCAATGCTAACATATGCAAGCGTAATTGATGAGATCGGCCTGTCACGGGTGTCAGTTTCACGCGAGTACTGTTATTAGGCAAACGTGCTAAAACTTCGAATTTTGTGACCGCTCTTTTTCCTAAAACGAAATCCAAACGTTGGCGAGGTCGATTTTCCCAATCACAAATCATCGGCAAATTTACCTCACCATAATCTTTTTCCAATTGCCCCCAAACAATCGCTTGATAATGTTTTTTCGGTTCACGTTCGCGAAATTGACGTTTTAATTCACGATCTGCCGCCTTACTTAAAGCAAACACAATAATACCGCTCGTTGCCATATCCAAACGATGAGCAGGCTCACAAAAGCCGAATTTTTCTTTTACTCGACTCATTGCGCTATCGTAATATTGTGGTTGATTGCCAGGCACGGAAAGCAAACCGCTCGGTTTGTTCACCACGCACAAATGATTATCTTGATAAATAATATCCAAATAAGGTTCAAGAGGCGGATTGTATTCAATCAGTGCCATTTTTATTCCTTGTTCGTCACAATGACACGCAAGCAATCCAAACGCCAATTTGCTTTAGAAAGCTCGTCCAGTGCTTGTGTTCGTTGTTGTTCTAAAATATCAATTTCGCTCTGGCGAATATTTTTATTCACAGCTCGCAAAGCCTGTAAACGATTAATTTCTGCGCTTAATTGTTGATCTGCTTGATTTTTAGCTTCAGCAATAATCGGTTCTGCCAAGGATTTTACCAGTTGATCGCCTCGTGTAATCAAGGCTTCAATGTTGCTCCGTGCCATTTTCACCATTTGATTGGCAATATTTTTACCAAGTGGTTTCAATTTGCTATGCAATGTTTCAAAGGCAACCTGCTCACCAATGTTATTTCCTTTGTTATCAAGCAGCAGACGAATAGGCGTTGGCGGCAAGAAACGATTGAGCTGTAACCCTTTTGGCGATTGGCTTTCCACCACGTAAATTAATTCAATTAATAAGGTTCCAGCGGGCAGTTGTTTATTTACAAGCAATGCCATTGCAGCTTTGCCAATATCACCTGAAGCAACAAGATCAATACCTTGACGAATCATAGGATGATCCCAAGTCAAGAATTCCATTTCTTCGCGAGCAAGGGCAAGTTCTCGATCAAAGGTGACCGTCACACCTTCTTCTTTTAAACCCGGAAAATCGGGCACAAGCATTGTCCCAGTTGGACTAATTACAATACTATTAGCCCCAAGATCTTCTTGCTCTACGCCAATAATATCAAATAATTTTAAAGCAAAATTCACAAGCTCAGGCGAATTATCTTCATCAGCAATTTGATCCGCTAACGCTTGAGCCTGCTCACCGCCATGAGAATTTAGCTCTAATAAACGATCACGACCTTTTTCTAACTCAATCTTGAGTTTTTCTCGCGCGGTTTTAGTTTGTTTTAATAATTCAGAAAATTCATTCTCTGAAAGTGCGGTAGAATTTGACCGCACTTTTTCCAACTCATCAGAAAACTGGGCAAATAATGCCATTCCCATTGGACAAGTTTGTTCAAAAGCATTCAGCCCCTCATTGTACCAACGCGCTAAACAACTTTGAGGCGAATCTTTCACACAAGGCACATAAATTTGCACATCACGTTTTTGTCCAATACGGTCTAATCGGCCAATACATTGTTCCAATAAATCAGGATTTGTCGGTAAATCAAATAACACTAAATTTGCCGCAAATTGAAAATTACGCCCTTCCGAGCCAATACTCGAGCTCAGTAAAACCTGTGCGCCGTTTTCTAAATCCGCAAAATAAGCCGCGGCTCTATCCCGTTCAATAATCGACATTTTTTCGTGGAACACTGCGGCACGAATCGCCTCACGTTCACGTAAAATTTGTTCTAACTGAATCGCCGTGGCCGCAGTCTGACAAATCACAAAAATTTTTTCATCGCGATGGAGTTTGAGGAAATCAATCAGCCAATCAATTTTATCATTCTCTTCCGAGAGTGTAATTTGGTGGTAAACACGGTGCGGAAAACCTTTCACGCCTTGACGTGTATTGCGGAACAGCATTCGCCCAGTGCCGTGACGATCAATTAAGGCTTGAATCAGTTCCTGACGGGCACGATGTTGTTCCTCATCATTATTTGATGCAATCGCTCTAAAAAGAGGCTCGACATCTTGTTCAAGCAACAAATCAGAAATATGATTTTTTTCTACCGCACTTAATGCCTTATTTGCCACCAAAGATTCAACAGCATTAACCACAGGTTGGTAGCGTTCCTGCTCTTTCACAAAGGTTTGATAATCAAAAAAACGTTCTGGATCCAGTAAGCGCAAACGAGCAAAATGACTTTCTTGCCCAAGTTGTTCTGGGGTTGCCGTGAGTAACAAGACGGATGGAATGATGCGAGCAAGCTGTTCAACTAATAAATAAGCCGCACTTTGTGAAGATTCTGACCACACGAGGTGATGTGCCTCATCCACAATTAAACAGTCAAATTGAGCATCAAGCGCCTGCTCTACTCGATTAGGATGAGTTTCTAACCAATTCAGCGAACAAATAATTAAGCTTTCCGTTGTAAATGGATTAACGGCATCAAGATCAAAATCGTTGCAACGTTCTTCATCAAAAAGTGAAAAATGCAAATTAAAACGACGAAGCATTTCTACCAGCCATTGATGTTGCAACGTTTCTGGCACGATAATAAGAACACGTTGCACTTTCTCAGCAAAAAGTTGATTCTGCAAAATCATTCCAGCTTCAATGGTTTTCCCTAAACCAACCTCATCCGCCAATAACACACGAGGATTAACTCGATTACCGACTTCAGCTGCAATATGAAGCTGATGAGGAATTAAACCCGCACGCGTTCCACGCAAACCACGCAATGGCGATTTAAATTGTGCTTGCTGATGACAAAGCGTGCGATAACGCAATGCAAAATGACTGCTGCGATCAATTTGCGCTGAAAACAAACGATCTTTCGCTTGGCTAAAAGAAATAATCGGTGAAATATCACGTTCTTGCACAATGACATCTTCACCTTGTGGATTTTTAACTAAATAAAAGAGTAAACCGTTCATATTTTGAACGTCTAAAATCTCACCTTGCCAACCAGCTTGATGAGATAATGTTTCACCTTTGCTAAATACAATTCGGCTTAAAGGCGCTTGTGCAGCAGCATATATACGCGTTTCATCTGCAGCTGGGAAATAAATCGTGACAGTTCGTTGATCTAATGCGGTAATGATACCTAATCCTAAAGCGTTTTCACTTTCACTCAACCAGCGCTGACCAATAGCAAAGGGCATAATAATTCTCTTTCTTGTTTTTATTGATAAAATTTGGGGGCGTATTGTAGCTTGCTTAAATAGCAAAGGAAATTAATAAAAGAGAATAAAAAAATAGATTGAAGAAATAAATGGCACGCCCTAAAGGATTCGAACCTTTGACCCACGCCTTAGAAGGGCGTTGCTCTATCCAGCTGAGCTAAGGGCGCATTCAAAGGATTTCTTTTGTACAGAATTTCAAGACAATATAAAAGAAGTGGTCGGCGAGATAGGATTTGAACCTACGACCCACTGGTCCCAAACCAGTTGCGCTACCAAGCTGCGCTACTCGCCGATAAGCCGAACCAATTATAGATTTGTTTTGATACCAGTCAATGACTTTTTTTATTTTTTAAGCTAATTGCTCAAAATTATTTCAATTTAGGAAATGTCACTATTTCCCGTTGTAAAAAATTCATTGTCCGTTAGAATAGCAAACGTTTTCTCTCTTTTCATATAAAAGGACAACTAAATGACGGCACAAATCATCTCTGGTACTACCCTTTCAAAAAAAATCAAATCTGATGTTGCCTCTGAGATTGAACATTATATTGCTCAAGGTAAACGTGCACCAGGGCTTGCAGTCATTCTCGTTGGGGCAGATCCTGCATCACAAATTTATGTAGGAAGTAAACGTAAAAGCTGTGAAGAAATCGGCATACTTTCCCAATCTTATGATTTACCAGAAACAACTACACAAGCCGAATTATTAGCCCTCATCGATAAACTCAATAACGACAAAACAATTGATGGTATCTTAGTACAACTCCCCTTACCTCAACAAATCAATGCAGAAGCTATTATTGAACATATTGATCCGAAAAAAGACGTGGATGGCTTCCATCCTTATAATGTAGGAAGATTGTGTCAACGTATTCCAACTTTACGTGCCTGCACACCTTATGGTGTAATGAAACTATTAGAAACAACAGACATTGATTTACATGGCAAACACGCGGTAATAGTAGGCGCATCCAATATTGTCGGTCGCCCAATGTCTTTAGAATTATTATTAGCAGGCGCAACTGTCACAGTAACTCATCGGTTCACCAAAGATTTAAAAAGTCATGTTCGCCAAGCAGATATACTTGTCGTTGCGGTGGGTAAGCCGAATTTAATTCCTGGCGATTGGATCAAAGAAAGTACGGTCGTCATTGATGTCGGAATTAATCGTGTAGATGGAAAATTAGTAGGCGATGTAGAGTTTGACAAAGCAGCCGAAAAAGCGGCATATATTACCCCTGTTCCAGGTGGAGTTGGGCCAATGACCGTTGCAATGTTAATGAGCAATACACTTTATGCCTATAAACAAACATTAACGCAATAAAATTCAAAAGCAAGGTTAACCTTGCTCACCAATGTGAATGAAATCATTTCTTATCATTCAGGGACAATATTATTCCATTGCAATCTAAAACAAGCGTATGAATATTCAATAATCGATTAATTAATTCGCCTAGGAACTTTCCAACATTCTAATTGCTGAAGCAATCGTATTTGAATTCTATTTGTTCAAAATTCGTGCTTTAATTTACCGCTCTTTATAAAAATAAAACAATGCAGAGATCGCAATTTTATAGCAAAATGATAAAAATTTAAAAATAAGTAAGGATGTAAAAATGTTTAATTATGCAATGTTCGATCGATATGAAGGATTAATTTTTGATATGGATGGAACCCTCATTGATACTATGCCTGTTCACGCAAAAGCATGGGGAATGGTGGGAAAACAATTTGGTTACGAATTTGACAGTCAAATCATGTATAACCTAGGTGGGGCAACCGTAAGAACCATTGCAGAGGAAATGATGAAATTGGCTAATATGCCACTTGAGCGCCTTGATGAAGTTATTACAGCAAAACGTGCTTTATCTTATCAGCTCATTCCATCACAATCCACCTTGCTTCCTACATTTGATATTGTAAAACATTTCTATCAGAAAAAACCGATTGCACTAGGCTCGGGCTCTCATCGAAAAATTATTGATATGTTGATAGATAAACTTGATATTGCCTCTTATTTTAATGCCATTGTCAGTGCAGACGATGTAAAAGCGCATAAACCTCATCCAGAAACTTTTTTACGTTGTGCAGAGCTGATCAAGATTAATCCTACAAACTGTATTGTTTTTGAAGATGCAGACTTGGGTGTAAAAGCAGGTTTAAGTGCCGGAATAGATGTTTTTGATATTCGTACTCAACAAATTATAACCACAAAATGATGGAATGGTTATTAGGATTACTCACCGATTTTTGGCAAACTCATGCCTTATGGTTAATGTTTGCAAGTGCATTTCTAAGTGCGACGGTATTACCAGGTAATTCAGAGATAATATTTATTGTATTAGCTATCCCCAAATTAGCATTAGGAACTTGGCTAAGTACGGATATTTTTTTACTTCTTTTTATGGCAACACTAGGTAATGGGCTAGGTAGCCTAACTACTTATGGAATAGGATGGTGGCTTCCTCAATTTAGGCCCAAAAATCACCGCACTTTATGGGTTATGAAGCAACTTCAACGTTATGGTTCACTCACCTTACTATTAAGTTGGCTACCTATAGTAGGCGATTTATTTTGCGCCCTAGCGGGCTGGCTTAGATTGAACTTTATCGCGAGCTGTTTTTTTATTTTTCTTGGAAAACTGGTACGTTATGTAGCGTTATTGTTTCTCAGTGTACCTTTCTTATTATAAAATGGACAAAAGAAAAGCCCCGCAAGAATACGGGGCAAATAACCTAAGGAACCAATTTTATTAAAACAACTGCAAGTTGCTTGTTCTATCAGACAAGCCCATCTGGAAAAAGTTCACATAAATTAAAAAAATTCCAAAAAATAAAATCTAACAAAAAATACAAAGAAAAAAGCCCCGCAAGAATACGGGGCAAATAACCTAAGGAACCAATTTTATTAAAACAACTGCAAGTTGCTCGTCTTATAGGACAAAGACCTTGCTATAAAGTTCATAAAAAAATTGTAAAAAAATGAACATTCATTCAAATAATTCTTAATCAACTGATTTATAAGGAAAATTTATGCCATTACTTGATAGTTTTAAAGTAGACCACACTAAAATGAATGCCCCTGCCGTGCGTGTGGCTAAAACAATGCGTACACCTAAAGGTGATGATATTACTATTTTTGACTTACGTTTCTGCATTCCCAATAAAGAAATCCTCTCTCCAAAAGGAATCCACACTCTAGAACACTTATTTGCAGGTTTTATGCGTGATCACTTAAATAACGAAGATGTTGAAATTATTGATATTTCACCTATGGGATGTCGAACCGGTTTTTATATGTCTCTCATCGGCACACCAGATGAACAACAAGTCGCTAAAGCTTGGTTAGCATCAATGCACGATATTTTAAATGTACAAGATCAAACCAAAATTCCGGAATTAAACATTTATCAATGTGGCACATATACAGAGCACTCTTTAGAAGAAGCACATGAAATCGCAAAAAATGTGATTGCTCGTCGTGTTGGTATTAATAAAAACGAAGATTTAACATTAGATAATGCATTATTAAAATAGGAGAAATAATGACAACGCTTGGTACCGCATTAACACCTAATGCAACAAAAGTGATGCTATTGGGATCGGGAGAACTTGGTAAAGAAGTAGTAATTGAACTACAACGATTAGGCGTAGAAGTAATTGCAGTGGATCGCTATGAAAATGCCCCTGCACAACAAGTTGCACACCGTGCCTATACACTCTCAATGTTGGATGGTGAAGCATTAAAAACACTTGTAAAACAAGAAAAACCTGACTACATCGTGCCAGAAGTAGAAGCGATTGCAACGGCAACACTGATGGAATTAGAGCAAGAGGGTTTTAACGTGGTACCCACAGCCAAAGCCACACAACTTACTATGAATCGTGAGGGGATTCGCCGACTAGCCTCGGAAGAACTTAAGTTACCCACCTCGCCTTACCAATTTGTAGATAATTTTACTGATTTCCAAAATGCGGTAGAAAAAATTGGTATTCCCTGTGTCGTGAAACCTATCATGTCATCCTCTGGTCATGGGCAAAGTATTTTAAGAGCTAAAGACGATATTCAAAAAGCATGGGATTATGCACAAGAAGGTGGTCGTGCTGGTGCAGGAAGAATAATTGTAGAAGGTTTTGTAAAATTCGATTATGAAATTACGCTTTTAACCGTTCGTCATATCAATGGTACAAGCTTCTTAGCGCCAATTGGCCATCGCCAAGAAGAAGGTGATTATCGGGAATCATGGCAACCACAAGTGATGTCGGATATTGCATTGAAAAAAGCGCAATCGATTGCGGAGAAAATTACAAGTGCACTAGGTGGACGAGGCATCTTTGGAGTAGAAATGTTTGTGTGTGGAGATAATGTCATTTTCAATGAAGTCTCACCACGCCCACATGATACTGGCATGGTTACGCTTATTTCTCAAGAGCTTTCAGAATTTGCCTTACACGCAAGAGCCATTTTAGGTTTACCTATTCCAGAGATTACCTTAATTAGTCCATCCGCATCTAAAGCTATTGTTGTAGAGGGGAAATCAAAGAATGTAAAATTTGGTGCGATTGATAAAGTGCTTACTGAACCCCATACGAATATTCGTTTATTTGGTAAAGGTGAGGTTAATGGCCACCGACGTTTAGGCGTGTTATTAGCACGAGACGTTTCCGTAGAAAAAGCGCTAGAAAAAGTAAATCAAGCTTATCAAAAATTAGAAATTACACTCTAATATTTCTTGCACTCACTGACGCAAGCCTTTCAGCTTGCGTCGATCTTATAGAAGATTTTATATATTAAGCCAAAATGTCACTGGGCCATCGTTTGTTAAACTCACTTGCATATCCGCTGCAAATTGCCCTGTTGAAACAGGTAATTTCTCACCGCACTTTTGGATAAAGTATTCATATAATTTATTAGCTAATGCTGGAGGCGCACCTTTTGAAAAGCTTGGACGCAAACCTTTTTGTGTATCCGCCGCTAATGTAAATTGAGAAACAATAAGTAATTCACCTTGTGCTTGTTGAACATTTAAGTTCATTTTGTCATTTTCATCACTGAAAATTCGATAATTAAGCACTTTTTCAGCAAGTTTATCCGCTTTCTCTTGATTATCTTCTTTTTCTACACCAAGCAAAACCAGTAAACCTTTGCCGATTTCTCCTATTGTTTCACAGTTTACATCAACTTTCGCTTGAGACACACGCTGAATTAAAGCAATCATTTTAATCCCTCGATAAAGCTCGGTAACCATGCTTCAGCATAGCCTTCTTGATCATCCACGTTTAAAACATCAATTTTTAAAGTCTCGCAAATTTTTACCGCACTTTTTTCTTGAAGCGCTTGCTCCACTTTGTCCGCTGCATAGCAAAACGTATCATAATCAGAATTACCTAATCCAACGACAGCAAAACGAACATCTGAAAAATCGCTTTGATTTTTAGCTAATTCATCAAATAGAGGTTTTAAATTATCTGGCAACTCACCTGCACCATGAGTTGAAGTCACAACAAGCCAAATTTTTTCATTTTCGATGTCAGATAAACTTGGTCCGTGAAAAAGAGCGGTGGAAAAACCTTGAGTTTCTAAAACATCGTTTAAATGTTCGGCAACATATTCTGCACCACCTAAAGTGCTGCCAGAGAGAATGCAAATGTGCATTTGATTATCCTGTATTTATTTTCTTCCCTAACACAGGGAAAAGTAAAAGAATATTTTTGAAATGATTAAAATAAAAAGGCTTAGATTTTCTAAGCCTTTTGTTATGATTAAACGTTATCGAATTTACCAAGCAATGAACGAATATGTTCTTGCCAGTTGCGGTGTTCGTTTTTCAGTTGCTCATTTTCAGTTTGTAAACTTTCGATATTTCTTTGAGATTCTGCGTTTTTCTCTTTTAATTCTTCAACTTCTAATTGAAGCAATTGGATGGTTTCTACCGCTTGTTTAATTTTTTCTTCAAGCTGGTCTAAAATTTCTAAAGACATAATGATTTCCTTTTAAATATGGGTAAATTTAAGCGTATTTTACCTAGTTCACACCTCTTTTTAAAGCCTTGTATAAAAAATTATTATGCGTTCAATAACGTAATGATAAAATCACACCGTTTTTATGGCTAAAAGTCAAAGGAGAATAAAATGAACGCTGCCCTAGCAATTGAATTTTCACGTGTAACAGAAATGGCCGCATTAGCTGCTCATACATGGTTTGGGCGGGGAGATAAAAATGCGGCTGATGATGCTGCAGTAAAAGCCATGCGTTATATGCTAAATTTGATCGATATGGATGCTGAAATCGTGATTGGTGAAGGGGAAATTGATGAAGCACCAATGCTTTATATTGGCGAAAAAGTTGGCTCTGGAATGGGAGAACTGGTTTCTATTACCGTTGATCCTATTGATGGCACGCGTATGACTGCAATGGGTCAGTCTAATGCTATCTCTGTCTTGGCTGCTGGTGGCAGAAATACCTTTTTAAAAGCACCAGATATGTATATGGAAAAATTAGTGGTTGGCCCCGATGTTAAAGGTATGATTGATTTAACTTTGCCACTAGAACAAAATCTTCGCCGTGTCGCATCTAAGCTAGGAAAATCCCTTTCTGATCTCACCGTAATGGTTTTGGCAAAACCACGCCATGATACGGTAATTAAACAAATGCATAACTTGGGCGTTAGAGTGATGGCAATTCCTGATGGTGATGTGGCAGGTTCCGTATTGTGCTGTTTACCTGATGCCGAAGTCGATCTTCTTTATGGAATCGGTGGCGCACCAGAAGGTGTGGCTGCTGCAGCTGCAATTCGTGCATTAGGTGGCGATATGCAAGCTCGTTTATTTCCTCGTAACGAAGTAAAAGGCGATTCCGAAGAAAATAAAAAAATTGCTGCCGATGAAATTCAGCGTTGTGAAGCATTAGGCGTAAAAATCAATGAAGTGTTAAAACTTGAAGATCTTGTGCGTGATGACAACCTGGTATTTACCGCAACGGGTATCACCCATGGTGATTTGCTTAAAGGCATCTCTCGCAAAGGTAATTTAGCTTTTACAGAAACCCTCTTAATTTGTGGTCAATCATGTGCAATCCGAAAAATACAATCAATTCATGACTTAGCTCGTAAAGATTCTGAAATTTATAAGATTTTGAATATTTAGTTGTCTACAACAAGTGCGGTGAAATTTCACCGCACTTGTTGTTTCTTAGCTTACCATTCGTAGCCTACGCCAACGGAGCTCACCACATCGCCTTGCGTATTTGTGCTTCCGCTTAAACGGAACAACACTTTACCGTTGTCACTTGAGCGACTATATCCCACGGCGATAGCATTTTGTCCTTTGAAGTTTCCTGCGCCCGCAGAAACCATCGATTTACCATTACCTCGCACTTGTGGTAACCCCGCTATTGCAGCTGAACCAGCAATCCCCGCTTTCAACATTTTATTATGTTGAGTAACTTTCTGATTAATTGCTTCGACAACAGAATAAAGTTGAGAGCCGTTAATCGCATCTGTTGATGTACTGGTAATACGACCTGCTGCAACGTGCGTAATTTGACGCTCTTTACCTTCGGCACCTACGCTGACAGTTGATGTTGGATTTGTACCTGCAAATTTATAAGTTGTGCCTTGAATAGTGATGCTTTCTACAGGCATTGGTTTACTTGGCGCAGACTCGTTACCTAATACTACAGCACCATCAAACCCAGCATCAACAGTGACATTATTGCCTAATACCATCACATTATGTGATGCAACTTTATTCCCTGCGCCAATCGCTACAGAATTATTACCAGTCACCTCGTTTTTGGTACCAATAGCAATTGAGTTTGCACCGCTCGCAAAGGATTCTTTCCCAGCGGCAATTGAGTTTTCACCAATGTTAGAAAAATGACGTGTTAGTTTTTCCTCTAACTCTTTTAATGCTTTTTCTTTTTTGGCTCGCTCTTTTTCAAGCCCTTCTTTTTCTGCTTGTTTCTCCGTAAGTTCTTCTTGTTTTCGTTTTAACTCATTTGAATTTTGAGAATCAGATGTTGATTCTAACTCTTTAATTTGAGATTTGAGATCATTAATTTCCCGTTCCTTATCCTTAAATTTTATTGTAGCTTCATTTAAGGCATTTTGGGCTTTTTCAGATTCCTCTGTTATTCCCTTCACAACTTCATTGTACGGGTCATAAAGTTTTAATTTTTTAGCCCAATCAGTTAATTCTGTTGCTGTCTTTTTAGCATATTCATTCCATAAATTTTTGGTTGATTCCTTAAATTTAAATTCAATATTTTCATAGTAATTTTTAGGATTGTCTTTGAGCTTAGAGATTTCTTCATAGAAACTATCTCGTTTCGCTCTATTTTCTGGGGTAGGAGATTTGTTCGCCTCGTCATAAACAGCTATATAGTCTGAAATTTTCTTAGCAAAGCTTTCCACATCCTCAAGTTGCTTAAGAAAGTCCTTTTTATCAAAAAGCCATTTTTCCTCAGGTGCTTCACGATCAATTAGATTATCAAAGTTATTATAAAATGTATTTACCCATTCTCTTAGACGATCCACATCCTGAGGGGTGTTAGTTTTGACTCCGTCAAAAAATTCATCAAAAAATCTTTTCGTTTGACCATAGTAAAGATAATACTCTGCTTTCTTTGCTTCGTCGTTAAATCGATGCTCGACTTTATGATTATCATCACCGTAGTTCATGTCATCAAAATCACTTGGATTATAATGGTGTCTAGTTAATAAAAAATTACTGTGATTTACTTGATCATCACTAGCTTTTATTGGTGGAAGATAAAATACAGTATTCGCTACGTAATTTGGTTTGTAATAATTATCATCATGTATTTTATTAAGCTTATAAGCTTTACTTAAATCACTTATGACATTATTTTCACTTATCATTTTCAGTAGGGTAGAAAATTGCACATAACGCTCTTGTTTTTGGGATGAAAAAAAGTCATCTGTAATTCGGCTTGGTATGTTATTGATGCTTGTAATTTCTACAGGATCTACAGAAGTTACATTTTTTAGTAAATCTGTAATGCCATCGTGATCAGAGGCGTATGAACTTAGATCTCTTCCAGCTCCGTGGTAAAATAAGTATTGTTCGTTTCTAGATCTAATCATATCTTCTATATTTTCTTTGTTATATTCAAATGATCCTCTAGCGTTATCATATCCATTAACTATAACTTCATATTTATCTATACCAAATTTTTTAATTTCAGAAACATTAGGGTAATCAGCCTCAACTCGCTCTTTTAGGTCTTTTGCTAGTTTTTGTACTCCAGTTGTTCCTGCAGAATTGTCCGAAAGTTTATTCCAATCAAGTTCTTTAAGTTGTTTCAGGAATTTTATCGAAACATTTTCATCCTCTGAATAGATTGAAGGATAATGACTAGCGTATTCTTTAGCCTCTTCCCGCTCTTTGTCTAATTTGGCTAATTCTTTTTGTTTATTGGCCAAATCATTATTCAGCGAAGTAACTTGATTTTTTTTATCGTTAGATTGTTTGATTAAATCTGTTATTTCATTAATTCTTTTGTTCAGATCTTCAGTAGTTTTATTGCTAGCTTCAATTTTTTTATTTATATCGGAAAGTTCATTTTCTGCTTTGTTTTTATCAGCAAACGTTTGCTTTTCTTTTTCAAGAATAGCCTTAAATTCTTCACGAGAAATGTTGCCACCTGTTGCAACTGAATTATTACCCTGTGCTAAACCATATTTAGCGGTTACAGCATTGTTATAACCAGTTGCAACGCCATGATCGCCTGAGACAGTATTCCCTTCACCCGTTGTGGACGGGGCTGAATAGGCAAGATTAGAAAATAAAGGCAATGTAAAGAGCAATAAGGCTACTGAGCTTTTTGCTGTAGTAAGAATTGTATGTTTTTTCAAAATATTCTCCTCAATCCTTGAACTATTTAAAATCAATAATCGATTCAAAATTATACATTTCTGGGGTTCTACATACTTATAAAAAGTATTCATTTTGTGATCTTGCTCATATTTTTTATTTTATTTTGAGTGAAATATAATCAATGAATCATCGATTTGACAGCACGTGGTATCCTTGATACACAACAGAGTAATCGAATTCATTTCTCTCTTAATAGCTAAAAGAGTCTAGAATTTATAAGATATTTGAATATTTAGTTAGGGCAAACAAAAGTGCGGTGAATTTTCACCGCGCTTTTAAGAGGTATATTTAGCAAGATACTACCAGCTATAATGATAATTCGCTTGAATTGCATAAGGTTTGTCGAAGTTTTTACCGTCAGCACGGCTTACTTCTAAACCAAAACGATGATTTGCAAATCCAGCATTTAAACCGACCGCACTTTCAAAACGTCCACGGCTGCTTGCAACATCAAGCGCACTGTTTGTGTAATGAATTTTGCTGCTACGGTTTTTGCTAGTAATCGCATTGACTTCTGCGTAAGGTTGTAAATTCCAAGCATTGCTTAATGCAAGGCCTTTGGCTACACGTAAACCAATTCGAGAATAAACAGAAGATAAGCTATCTTCATTCTCTTGTGATGAAATATGTGTCCACGCTAATTGTGCTTGCGGTGTGATTGTCCAATCGTTTGCAAGGCTAAAGCGTTTACCTAATTCACTCGAAATCGTATAAGAGTTGTAATGACGTTTTTCTGTGAGATCTGAGTTAGCATGTAAACGGCTGTATTTCATGATGTTATCTACATAAATACCGTTATCTGCAAGGTAAGCTGCATATAAGCCCACGCTGTTGCTTCTTACTTTGCCATCACCGTAATGACCATTGAAATCAACGTTAGCTTGGCTACGACCAACAAATCCACCAACGCGGAGATTATCTGTTACAGCAGCATCAGCGCCCACTTGTACGCTATGTACGTTTTGTTTAAAGCCAGAAGTTTCACTCTTACCAGTCGAAAGTGCGGCTAATTTTTGGCGAGAATTCACATTACGAACCCATACATTACCTTTTTCACCGTTTTTCACTTCACCTAGACGTTGATGAATGCCACTTAAATCATCTTCCACTAAAAGCAATTGTGCTTGGCGAAGAGAAACTTGTGCATTCGCTAAGTCTGAGAGTAATGTGTTATGCGGGAGTGATGAGAAATTAGTGGTTGCAGAATTACTTGTAGCAACAGAACGGCTTGGAACGGTTGAGTTACTAGATTCTGTATTAGTTGTTACATTAGAAGACTCTACAGAACTCGTTGAATCTAATACTTTTTGAGAATTCGCTAATACCCAATTATTTCCTTCTTTTGTTAGGAAGTATTGGTAAGCACCTAAATCTACACGATTATTCGGGTTCGTTAAGCTAAATGCAGCGTTACCGCCATTGGTTTCGACAAGTGTCACTTTTCCGTTAGCAACATTTGCCCCTTGGTTAGTTACACCAATTTTATGATTACCTTCAGCAGTGCCTTTAACAACGATTTTATCGCTTTTGTTTTCAGCGATATTCGTGTTTAGATTGAATGTGCCTGAGCCAGTGAGATTACCACGAACAATGATACCTTGGTAGTTATCATTGGCTAGATTTACTACGCCATTATTAAGAACCAAATTAGTTAAGCTTGTAGTTTGAACCATGCCATCTTCATTAGTGAAAGCTTTCGTTGTCCAATTGCTATTATTTAAGTTCAAATTGAGTACGCTATTGCTGTCGGTAGTAGTAACTCCAGAAACAGTAGAATTATTAAAGGTTAGTTGGATATTTTCTGTAATGCTTTCTGTATCATTAAATTTAACATTTTCACCACTAGCAAGCATACTTCCATTTATTGTTGAGTTATTAAAGGTTGCAGAAAAGTGGCTATTAATATTTTCTGTTAATCTAGATACTACACCTAGGATTGAGCCTTGAGGAATTGATACATTGGAATTATTAACGATTAACTCTGGTCGAGCTTGATTATCCGCTTCATATACAAAGATAGTATTATCATCGTTCGATGTTACATTTACATTGTTTAATGTTAATTTACTATTTTGATTAATGGTGAATGCTTCTAATATGGAGTCTTGGTTACTATCACTCATCAAGACTTTTGAGTTATGCATGGTTACCGTTGAATTATTTAACTCAAATAAATAACCATTAGCATCTGCCTTGTTAGGATTAGTAATACTATAGGTTCCACCATTGATTTCAGTTGTGGAATTAGTGATATTCATTACCGCAAAAGAATGATGTCTATTTGCTGGAATAGATAGTGAAGCATTAACATTATTTAATTGTCCGCTTGAATTTGTCATTGTTACTGCAGATAGGGATCCCCATTCAGGATCATTTGTTGGACTGGTTGGATTAATCGAACATTTATTCAACACAACCCCATTTTGCCCAGTAATTGTCACACCATCACCATTACAAGCTACATCAGCTGCTAGCGCTGAATTTACCAATCCAAGAGCTACAGCGACTAAACTCACTTTAAAAGTGCGGTCAAAAATTTTATTGTTTTTCATATTAATTCCTTTGGATTATAAAAAAAGCCAACTTATTGAATAAGTTGGCTTAAATTTTACTGGTTTAATAATTAACCCGCAACTGCGATACGTTTCATATCTGTCATATAACCACGTAATTCTTGACCGATTAATTCAACAGGATGGTTACGAATTGCATCGTTTACATCGCGTAAGGTGATGTTATCAATTTCCACTGCTGGAGTTGGCTCGCCCAAGTCACCTTTTTGAAGGTTAGGGATAATTTCTTTTGCAAGAATTGGGGTCGCTACGTTAGAGAATAAGTAGTTACCATATTCTGCAGTATCTGAAATTACCACGTTCATTTCGTATAAGCGTTTACGTGCGATGGTGTTCGCAATTAATGGTAATTCGTGAAGTGATTCGTAGTAAGCTGATTCTTCATAAATACCGCTAGCAACCATTGCTTCAAAAGCTAATTCTACGCCGGCTTTCACCATTGCGATCATTAATACGCCGTTATCAAAGTATTCTTGTTCGCTAATTTTGCCATCATATTTTGGCGCATTTTCAAAGGCTGTTTTGCCTGTTGCTTCACGCCATGCGAATAAGTCTTTGTCGCCATTTGCCCAGTCAGCCATCATTGTTGCAGAGAAGTGACCGCTAATGATGTCATCCATGTGTTTGTAGTATAAGAAACCAAGGCTTTCTTTGATTTGCTCAGCAAGTTCAAATGCACGTAATTTTGCGCTGTTTGATAGGCGATCCATCATTAATGTAATACCGCCTTGTTTTAACGCTTCGGTAATGGTTTCCCAACCGTATTGGATTAATTTACCTGCGTATGCTGGATCTTTACCGTCTGCCACTAATTTGTCATAACATACGATAGAACCTGCTTGTAACATACCGCAAAGGATAGTTTGCTCACCCATTAAGTCAGATTTTACTTCTGCAACGAATGAAGATTCTAAAACACCCGCTTTGTGACCGCCTGTTGCAGCAGCCCATGCTTTTGCGATTGCCATACCTTCGCCTTTCGGGTCATTTTCAGGGTGAACTGCGATTAATGTTGGCACACCGAAACCACGTTTGTATTCTTCACGTACTTCAGTACCCGGGCATTTTGGTGCAACCATCACAACCGTAATGTCTTTACGGATTTCTTCGCCAACTTCAACAATGTTGAAACCGTGTGAATAACCAAATGCAGAGTCTTTTTTCATTAAAGGCATCACATCAGCTACTACTTTAGAGTGTTGTTTGTCTGGTGTTAAGTTCACGACTAAATCTGCAGTTGGAATTAATTCTTCATAAGTACCAACTTTAAAACCATTTTCAGTTGCGCGTTGGAATGATGCACGTTTTTCTGCAATCGCTTCAGGGCGTAAGGCATAGCTAATATCTAAGCCAGAATCACGCATATTCAAACCTTGGTTTAAACCTTGTGCACCACAGCCTACGATAACGATTTTTTTGCCTTTTAAGAAGTTTGCTTCATCTGCAAATTCTTCGCGATCCATAAAACGACAACGACCTAATTGGTCTAATTTTTGACGTAAATTTAAAGTGTTGAAATAGTTAGCCATTTTTTGTCCTTAATTGTGTAAGGTGAATAATTGTATGATGTTGTGTTTGCATATTTTTTTGTTGTGGGTGGGATTATAAAGTTTTTTGTGGTTGCGTAAAGTGATATTATTGGAATTTAGTGTTGCAACTTTAGCAATAATTGGAGTTAAAAATAGGGATTGGGATTTTATTAATGAGTTTATTCGTTTTTTATACTGCCAAATCTCCCCTACCCCTCTTTGCTAAAGAGGGGGGAGTTCTTTGCAAAACACAAAGATAGACGTTTTATCTTTACAGTAATTAACATCAAATATGCTAATGACTGTGATGAATAATCTAACTGAATCAGTTATAACTCATTAACTAAAGTTTCTTTTATGTTGAAGAAACATTTTGATTCTTTGTTTGATTTTTACGGTAATCCAAATGAAATATGCAAATAAGTAATTATGATATAAAAATATAAATGAGCCTGTTTCTAGTAATTAACTAAAGAATACCCCTCTTTAGCAAAGAGGGGTAGGGGAGATTTGGCACTACAAAAAAACGAAGAAATTAATTTTTACTATAGATAAAAAAGTTATGGAATTTAACGACCTACAAATATTCATTCACCTTAGTGACACAAAAAACTTCGCCAAAACTGCCACCCAAAACCATATGTCTCCCTCTACGTTATCCCGTCAAATTCAACGGTTGGAAGATGAGTTAGGGAAAATACTTTTTATCCGTGATAATCGGCAAGTTAAACTCACTGAATATGGCGAGAAATTTTTGCAATTTGCTAAAACAGAATGGCAAAACTGGCAACAATTTAAACAACAGCTCAAGGATGAATCCGATGAACTTTGCGGTGAAATTAAACTTTTTTGTTCTGTAACCGCATCTTATAGCCATCTTCCGCACGTACTTAAAGAATTTCGCCAGCGTTATCCTAAAGTGGAAATTCAGCTGACTACGGGTGATCCGGCGCTTGCATTAGAGTTGATTCAAACACAACAAGTTGACCTCGCTATTGCGGGTAAGCCGAATAATCTGCCATCCAGTGTGGTATTTCATAAAATTGATGATATTAGCTTATCTTTAATTGCACCGCGAGTGGCTTGTTTGGCGACACAATTACTGCAAGAAAAACCCATTAATTGGCAGCAAATGCCTTTTATTTTCCCTGTTGAAGGGCATGCTCGGCAACGGATTGAACAATGGCTACGGGAGAAACATATTAAACATCCAAAAATTTATGCTACCGTTGCAGGGCATGAAGGGATTGTTCCAATGGTTGGATTGGGATTCGGATTAGCGATGTTGCCTGATGTGGTCATTGACAATAGTCCAATGAATAATCAAATTTCCAGACTTAATCTTGATAAGCCTGTTGAGCCTTTTGAATTGGTTATTTGTACCCAAAAAAGGAATCTCGAACAGCCCTTAATCCGTGCATTTTGGGCGATGTTAGAATAGAATGATTGGCTGTTTAGAATAAGGATTTCTTATGTTTAAAGGTGTTCTCGTTTCATTACTTGCCTCATTTCTATTTGGCTATATGTATTATTTTTCTACGCTGCTGAAACCTTTGAGTGGCACGGATATTTTCGGTTATCGGATGATTTTTACGTTTCCCTTTGTTGTTCTTTCCGTGTTTATGTTTAAGCAGAAAAATGCATTGATTCATCGCTTAAAACTCATCAAAAAACAACCGCACTTGGCATTGCCCTATCTTTTTTGCGGCTTATTGATGGGGTTTCAGATGTGGCTTTTTCTTTGGGCACCGAATAATGGCAGTTCGTTGAGTGTGTCTTTTGGTTATTTACTTTTGCCAATTGTGATGGTGACAGCTGGTCGGTTAATTTTTAAAGAACGAATTTCAACGTTCAAATTTATTGCAGTCGTAATTGCCGCATTGGGTGTGATTTCTAATATCGTGCTAAAAGGTGGGCTTTCTTGGGAAGCTATTGCGATTTGTGTTGGCTATACCACCTATTTTTCCGTTCGAAAAGCATTAAAAAATAGTGATCTAGCTTCTTTTTGTTTAGAGATGTTAATCCTAATCCCGATTAGCATTTATTTTGCCTTGCAAACAGATTTCGCTGTGGTTGAACAAAGTAATCCTAATATTTTGGGGCTGCTGGTGTTGCTTGGATTAATTAGTGGCACCGCATTGATAGCTTATGTCATTGCCAGCAACATGCTACCGATGAATTTGCTTGGCTTACTTGGTTATGTGGAAACCATTATGATGATTTTCGTATCGTTTTTTATCGGTGAACAAATTGACGCCGAAAGTTACCCACTTTTTATTTGTTTAGTACTCGCTATGATTCTTATTATGATTGATGGTGTGTACAAACAGCACACAAAAGGAAGTTTATAAATGTCATTTAAAGAAATTACACCACAACAAGCTTGGGAAATGGTTCAACAAGGGGCGGTGTTAACCGATATTCGTGATGATGCCCGCTTTACCCACTCGCATCCTAAAGGTGCTTTTCATTTAACGAACCAAAGTTTTTTGCAATTTGAAGAGTTAGTCGATTTTGACTCCCCTATCATTGTGAGTTGTTATCATGGAGTAAGTAGTAAAAGTGTAGCGACCTTTCTAGTGGAACAAGGCTATGAAAATGTGTTTAGTATTATTGGTGGATTTGATGGCTGGTGTAGAGCAGAATTACCTATTGAAACCGCTTATTAATGTTTACCCACATTCAAGTATAAAAATTATGACAAGAAATGATAAATAGCATTGATCATCTTTTACATATCCGTAGACTATAGCCACTAATGTGCAACGATAATACCTAGTAGCATTTAAGCATGAATAAAAAACCTCTAAAACTCACCGCACTTTTTCTTTTTTTTCCTAGCCTAGCTGCTTTAGCTGAACAAACGGTGGATATTGAAATTCAAGGTATCCGTGGATTTCGTGCTATTCGTAATACCGATCTTAATGTTCAACTCATCAATAAAGAAGAAATGGATGGCTCAGAACGTTATCAACACCTAGTAAGTAAAGCCGTAGATCGCGGCTTGCGGGTATTCGGCTATTATGAATCTTCCGTGCGTTTTGAACGAAAACAGCGTCAAGGCAAACGTGATTTATTGATTGCTCATGTTACACCTGGCGAGCCAACAAAAATTGCGGGCACTGATGTGCAAATTGAAGGGGAAGCCGCACAAGATGAAAATTTTGATGCGTTACGTAAAAAATTACCTAAAGAAGGGGTGTTAGTTGAACACCAAACTTACGATGATTACAAAACAGCGATCTCACGTTTAGCATTAAATCGTGGATATTTTGATGGGGAATTTAAGATTTCACGTTTAGAAATCAGCCCTGAAACCCATCAAGCATGGTGGCGAATGTTATTTGATAGCGGCGTTCGTTATCATTATGGCAATATTACTTTTAGTCATTCACAAATTCGGGATGATTACTTAAATAATATTCTTAATATTAAATCTGGTGATCCGTATTTAATGAATAACTTATCGGATTTAACTAGCGATTTTTCATCTTCAAATTGGTTTAGCTCAGTATTAGTTCAACCTAATGTTAATCATAAAAGCAAAACTGTGGATGTGGAGATTATTCTTTATCCACGTAAAAAAAATGCGATGGAACTAGGGGTGGGCTTTGCAACTGATGGTGGCGTGCACACTCAAATTGGTTGGACAAAACCGTGGATTAATAGCCGTGGACATAGTTTCCGCACGAATCTTTATCTCTCAGCACCAAAACAAACTTTCGAGGCAACTTATCGACAGCCTTTACTTAAAAATCCATTAAATTATTACTATGATTACTCTGTCGGTTGGGAAGGTGAAAAAGAGAATGATACCAATACGAGAGCGCTTACGTTGTCCGCGTTACGTTATTGGAACAACGCGCATGGCTGGCAATATTTTGGCGGACTTCGTGCGCGATACGACAGTTTTACACAAGCCGATATAACCGATAAAACTTTCCTCCTTTATCCAACGGTCGGATTTACTCGCACCCGATTACGTGGCGGTTCTTTTGCAACTTGGGGCGATGTACAAAAAATTACTTTTGATGTGGGTAACAAAGTTTGGTTATCGGAAGCGTCTTTCGTAAAAGTGCAAGCCTCTAGTGCATGGATTCGTACTTATGCGGAAAATCACCGTATCGTTGCTCGTGCAGAAGTTGGGTATTTACATACAAAGGATATTGAAAAAATTCCACCCGCACTTCGTTTCTTTGCTGGTGGCGATCGCAGTGTACGTGGTTACGGCTATAAAAAAATTGCGCCTAAAAATAAAAACGGAAAATTGGTTGGTGGCTCGCGATTACTTGCGGGTTCTTTAGAATATCAATATCAAGTTTATCCGAATTGGTGGGCGGCGACCTTCGCAGATAGCGGATTAGCAGCTAATGATTACACGACTAAAGAATTGCGTTATGGCGCAGGCGTTGGTGTCCGTTGGGCATCACCAGTGGGCGCAATTAAATTTGATATTGCCACCCCGATTCGTGATAAAGATAACAGCAAAAATATTCAATTTTACATCGGACTTGGTACAGAAATTTAAGGTGAATTTATGACAGAACAAATACAACCATCAGAAACTTCACCAAAATCACCTGAGCAACCTAATAAAAAACACTGGGTGCGCAAGGCTGTTTGTATCGGAAGTGCGGTCATTTTGGTGCCTGTTTTAGGTGTTGCTGGGGCACTTTCTTTCGATGCGGGGCAAAGAGGTTTAATTCAACTTGCCGATAAAATGCTTGATAGTTTTTCCGTTGAGCAAATTGAAGGCGGACTACAAAATGGCTTGGTGCTAAATAATGTTCGTTATCAAACCGCTGGGATTGATACTCATATTGCACAAGCACGTTTACAGCTTGATTTCGGTTGTTTGCTTTCACGTGAGGTTTGTTTACGTGATTTCACTTTAAATAAACCGACGATTGCGATTAATACAGCATTACTGCCTCCATCTACGCCTGATGATTCAAAGTCTGGCACGATGAAACGCATTTCCTTGCCAATTGGTATCAATGCAGAAAATTTGGTGGTGCAAGATTTATCTGTAAATGTTGATCAGACTAATCTCACTCTCAGTCATTTTAAAAGTGCGGTAAGTTTAAATAATGAAAAAGGCTTAACTATTGCGCCGACTGAAATTAACGATATTTCAGTTATTTCAAAAAAATTGTCTGAAGTTAAATCAGAGCCGAAAGCCGAACAGACGAATAAACCTGTAGATTGGGATGCGATTGAGCAATCTTTAACGCCTGCTTTTTTAGGCAATGTATCAGAAATAATTCTTCCTTTTGATTTACACATCCCCGCGATTAAAGGCAAAAACTGGCATTATCAAGCGATGAATGAAAAAGGTGAAACACTTCAATCTATTGAAATCCCAAGCCTGATTGCACAGGCGGATACCGTCGATAACCAACTGCAATTACAAAAATTAGCGGTAGAAAGTTCGTTGGGTAATCTTTATTCGCAAGGTAAATTACAACTTGATGGCGATATGCCACTAGATTTAACTTTAAAATCCCATTTAGAGCCGTTGAAATCCGATGGAAAAGAAATTCTGCCAGCGAGTGATGTCGATCTTACGCTTTCGGGATCATTGAAAAAATCCATCGCACTTTCTTTAAAAACAAAAGGCGTATTAGATGCTGAACTAAATGGCGAAGTGCAATTAGCACAAGACAAAATGCCCTTAAACCTCGCATTAAATGTGGCAAAAGGACAATACGCTTTTGTAAACACAATGGCGCCACTCAAAATTAATGATGTAACACTTAAGCTCACAGGGGATTTACTGAATTATCATGCTGAACTTAAGGGTGGCGTAGATGGAATGGATTATATTCCTGCGTCTCAAGTGGACCTTAATGCTGACGGCAAACTTTATGAAGTAACCGTCAATAAATTGGGGATAGCTTCGTTAGATGGTAAAAGTGAATTTGTTGGGGCTGCAAACTGGAAAGAGGGAGCAAACTGGGATGTACAAGCCGATTTAGAAAAAATGAATATCGGTTTTTATGTACCTGTCATGCCTGCAACACTATCTGGCAAATTGCATTCGCGTGGCTTTGCAGGCTCTCAAGGCTGGCAAGTGGAACTGCCAGTAGCTGATTTAAATGGAACACTGTCTTCAAAACCCATTAGTTTAAAAGGCTCTGCAACACTTAATCAAAATGTACTTCTAACAGTACCTGATTTGCAGATTAGATATGGTGAAAATCATCTTAACGCAAGCGGTGTATTAGATGACCATTCTGATTTTGTATTAGATGTCGATGCACCGAATTTACGTGGTTTATGGTCAGATTTAAGTGGTAATGTGAAAGGGCATGCGGCTATTTCTGGTCAGTTCACCAGCCCAAATCTTGATCTTGACTTAACCTCGTCTAATTTACACTTGCAAGGTTTCCAGTTATCTAAAGCGAGCGCGAAAGGGAATATCAAAAGCGATCCTTTAGCTAAAGGACAATTCAATATTAAGGCTGAGCAACTTCATTATGGTGAAAGTGTTAAACTCCGTTTACTTGATCTCGCCTTATCTGGCGATGAACAAAATCATTTGTTAACGCTTAAATCCCAAGGTGAGCCTGTTGCTGCAAATTTACAAATTAACGGTCATTTTGACCGCACTTTGGAGCAGTGGAAAGGCACACTTTCCCAAGCAAAATTCGATACACCTATTGGCGATGTAAAATCTAACCAAGCTATTGCGGTATCTTACGATCACAAACAAACACAAGCCAATATTGCTTCACATTGCTGGAAAAACACAGATGTAGAGTTATGTTTTCCACAATCTTTCAATGTGGGCAAGCAAGGGAATATTCCTTTCCAATTTAAACGTGTTAATTTGGATTTAGTTAATAAACTTATCGAACAAGATAGCCTCAAAGGCAACTTACAAGCCCAAGGTAATGTTGCTTGGTTTACGGATAAACCATTCCAATTTACCGCCAAAGTAGATGGCAATCACTTAACTTTCTCTCAAAAATTGGATTACCGTACGTTTAAATTGGATATTCCAAAATTAACACTTAACGCCGACATTCAAAATAACAATTTGGTTTTAAAAACAGACATCAATGTGCATAACCAAGGCAGGATTGTAGGCGATATTCATTTAAATGACCTGGCTAAAAATCGTCAACTTGGCGGAACCCTTGCGATAGAACGACTAAACTTGTCTATCGCAAATCAGCTACTTACTAGTGGTGAATCAGTGAATGGTGAGGTAGTTTCGAAGTTGAGTTTCGGTGGGAATTTAGAGAAACCATTATTAAATGGCGACTTCAATATTCGCAATATTCGTACCAAATTAAAATCTATGCCAGTCAATATTACAGATGGCGATATTGCCGTACATTTCCACGGTAATAATTCCACTTTACAGGGCAAAATTGAAACTAGCGATAGTCGTTTAAATTTAACTGGCCGAGCAAACTGGGCGAATATCGAACATTGGACAACAGAATTAAATGCTCAGGCAAATAATTTCAACGTGGATATTCCTTCTATGGCGAAACTACGTTTCAGTCCAAATATCACGGTAAAAGCGAATCCGAAAGAATTGAATTTAAGCGGGACAGTGGATATTCCTTGGGCGCGAATTAGAATTGATAGCTTACCAGACACTGCTGAGCCAGTGAGCGAAGATGAAGTTATTTTAAATGGCCCTCATAAGAGCAAAGAAGAACTGATTAAACGTGAATTTGCGGCAAAAACAAAATCAGGCATGGATATTCGTTCTGATTTACGCATCAATATTGGTAAAGATGTCAGCCTTGATGCCTATGGCTTAAAAACCAATCTTGATGGTTTACTTTCTGTGAAACAAGACAGGGGCAATTTAGGTTTATTCGGGCAAATTAATTTAACCAAAGGACGCTATGCATCTTTTGGACAAGATTTATTAATTCGAAAAGGACAAATTAACTTTTCAGGCCAACCGTCACAACCGATGTTAAACATTGAAGCAATTCGTAATCCAGAAGCAATGGAAGACAGTAAAATTACTGCTGGTGTTAGAGTAATAGGTACGGCTGATAGACCTGATGTCACCATCTTTAGCGAACCAAGCAAACCACAAGATCAAGCACTTTCTTATTTATTAACTGGTCGCTCATTAGAAAATAGTGGTGAGGCAGGTTCTAGTGGCTCCGTGGGGGCGGCGTTACTTGGTCTAGGGCTTTCAAAGAGCGGTAAATTAGTGGGAAGTATTGGTGAGGCTTTTGGTATCCAAGATTTAAACCTTGGCACATCGGGTGTGGGTGATAAATCCAAAGTGACCGTCAGCGGAAACCTCACTAACCGCTTACAAATAAAATATGGTGTAGGCTTATTTGATGGCTTGGCAGAAGTAACCTTACGTTACCGCTTAATGCCACAACTTTATTTTCAATCCGTTTCTAGTACAAACCAAGTGTTTGATTTACTTTATCAATTTGAATTTTAGGAATTTTATGAATAACGCAATATTACCCTCACAACATCGTGGTAATGTCCGTGAAATTGCAGCAATTGATCTTGGCTCAAACAGCTTTCATATGATTATTGCACGTATCGTGAATGGTTCTATTCAAGTCCTTTCTCGCTTAAAACAAAAAGTGAGACTAGCAGAAGGATTAGATGAAAATGCCGTACTCAATCAAGAAGCAATTACTCGAGGAATAAACTGTTTGGCATTATTTGCAGAACGTTTACAAGGTTTTCCGATGGAAAATGTTAACGTCGTCGGTACCTATACATTAAGACGCGCGGTCAATAATGATGAATTCTTACGTCAGGCGGCCCGCGTTTTCCCATATCCAATAAATATTATCAGTGGGCAAACAGAAGCCAAAACAATCTATGCTGGCGTATGTCATACCCAGCCAGAAAAAGGCCGTAAACTGGTAATTGATATCGGTGGTGGCTCAACAGAAATGATCATAGGGGATGACTTTACCCCGCTTATTGCAGAAAGTCGCCATATGGGTTGTGTCAGCTTTGCCACTCAATTTTTCAAAGATGGAATTATTTCAGTAGAAAATTTCCAACGAGCCCGTCAAAGTGCGGTAAATAAAATCGAAGATTTAGGTTTTGAATATCGTAAACTTGGCTGGCAATCTGTACTGGGCTCCTCCGGAACCATCAAAACTGTTTCTCAGGTTATTTCCTCAACTATCGATCCTAATGGTATTATCACCACAGAGCGATTAAATACCCTTATCGCTCAAACGCTACGAGCTAATCATTTCACTTCACTGAATATCAATGGCTTAAATTCTGATCGCGTAGATGTGTTTGTACCCGGACTGGCTATTTTAAGTGCTGTATTTGAGGTATTAAATATTCAACAGATGCGTTATTCTGATGGAGCACTACGTGAAGGTGTTATCTATAGCTTAGAAAAAAACTTTCAAGTTGCTGACATTCGTGCACGCACAGCTTGGGGATTAAGTGAACAATTTAATATAGATCAAGCACAGGCTCACCGTGTTGCTGACAGTGCAAACTTATTAAGTGCTCAATATCAACATTGGCAATCTCAAGCATATATTGAAGAAATGCGAGAAATCCTGCTTTGGGCTGCTCGCCTGCATGAAGTAGGTATTGTCATCAATCACAAAAGTTTGCAAAAACATTCTGCTTATATTTTACAAAATATCGCACTACCTGGTTTTGACCGTGAACAGCAACGTTTACTCACCACCCTCGTTAACTGGCATATTGGTCACCTCAAGCCAAACGAATTTCTTCGATCTTCTCGTTATCATGAACAAGATATCATCACGCTTATACGCATTCTCCGTCTTGCGGTAATTTTCAATAAATCACGTCAAGCCACGGAAAATCTAAAAACGTTCACCTTTCAAACTCAACGATCTGACAATAATTGGCTCTTAACGCTTGAAGAAGGTTACTTAGAACGAAACCCATTAATATGGAATGAATTAAGAATTGAAAGCAATCTTCTAAAAGATTTAGAAATGGGACTAATCTTTAATTAATCCTGTCTTACTAACTATATAAAATAAGCTTTTGAGATAAAATCACAAAAGCTTATTTTTTATCCTCACTATTCCCAGTGGCTCGATATAAATGCAAAAAAGTGCGATGAAAACTCACCGCACTTTTCTCTTACTTGTCTCTTAGACTATTTCGCTACATCTATTATTTGATGATTTTCGCTACAACGCCCGCACCAACTGTACGACCACCTTCACGGATTGCGAAACGTAAACCTTGGTCCATCGCGATTGGGTGGATTAAGCTTACTGTCATTTTGATGTTATCACCAGGCATTACCATTTCCACGCCTTCTGGTAATTCAATAGTACCAGTTACGTCAGTTGTACGGAAATAGAATTGTGGACGGTAACCTTTGAAGAATGGAGTATGACGACCACCTTCTTCTTTTGATAATACGTACACTTCTGATTCGAAGTCAGTGTGTGGTGTGATTGAACCTGGTTTTGCTAATACTTGACCACGTTCGATTTCTTCACGTTTAGTACCACGTAATAATGCACCGATATTTTCACCTGCACGACCTTCGTCAAGTAATTTACGGAACATTTCAACACCCGTTACTGTAGTTTTCGCTGTATCTTTGATACCGACGATTTCTACTTCATCACCAGTACGGATGATACCACGTTCTACACGACCTGTTACTACAGTACCACGACCTGAGATTGAGAACACGTCTTCGATTGGAAGAAGGAACGGTTGGTCAATCGCACGCTCTGGCTCTGGGATGTAAGTATCTAAGTGGTTTGCTAATTCAAGGATTTTTTCTTCCCATTCTGCTACGCCGTTTAATGCTTGTAATGCAGAACCACGTACGATTGGAGTATCGTCACCTGGGAAGTCATATTGAGAAAGAAGTTCACGAACTTCCATTTCTACTAATTCTAATAACTCTTCATCATCTACCATGTCGCATTTGTTTAAGAATACGATGATGTAAGGTACACCTACTTGGCGACCTAATAAGATGTGCTCACGAGTTTGTGGCATTGGACCATCAGTTGCTGCTACTACTAAGATAGCACCATCCATTTGTGCCGCACCAGTAATCATGTTTTTAACATAGTCGGCGTGTCCCGGACAGTCAACGTGTGCGTAGTGACGAGTTGCTGTATCGTATTCAACGTGTGAAGTGTTGATGGTGATACCACGCGCTTTTTCTTCTGGCGCGTTATCGATTTGGTCAAATGCGCGAGCTGCACCACCGTAGTGTTTAGATAATACGGTTGTGATTGCTGCTGTTAAAGTTGTTTTACCGTGGTCAACGTGGCCGATTGTACCCACGTTTACGTGCGGTTTTGTACGTTCAAATTTTTCTTTAGACATTTAAAGAGTCCCTCTAAATAGACACGGTTATCGATGGGTAAATTAAACCACATTAACCAATAAAATTGTTTGCTATAATTGAAGGAAGAGAGAAATGAAGGATGGTGCTGATAGGCGGATTTGAACCGCCGACCTCACCCTTACCAAGGGTGCGCTCTACCAACTGAGCTATATCAGCGTTTGGAGCGGGCAGCGGGAATCGAACCCGCATCATTAGCTTGGAAGGCTAAGGTAATAGCCATTATACGATGCCCGCAAGTCCTAAATTCGTCTGTCCCATCAGGATTCATCTAAAAGATGGTGGAGGGAGAAGGATTCGAACCTTCGAAGGCTGAGCCAACAGATTTACAGTCTGCCCCCTTTGGCCGCTCGGGAACCCCTCCACGCTAAATGAATACTTGATACGAAGGAATGGTGCCGACTATCGGAATCGAACTGATGACCTACTGATTACAAGTCAGTTGCTCTACCTACTGAGCTAAGTCGGCGTGTCGTAAGCAAGTGAGGCGTATTATATGGAAAAAACTTTTCCTGACAAGTGTTTTTTCTAAAAAATTTATTTTTTTTGTCTATTCGTTTAAATCACAATCAAAAATGTGATTTTTTAATCAGAAATCATGAAGTATGCTGAAAAATCAATGCGAAATTTCATCTTATAGAGTATATTTTCTCGCATTTATTTCACGATAAAATCACTACATCATGGAATTTTCAAATCAATTAACCCCGTTTTTAAGCTTCAATCGCGCACAATGGGCTGAATTACGTAAATCCGTTCCGTTAAAACTCACAGAACAAGATCTTAAGCCTCTCCTAGGTTTTAACGAAGAACTTTCACTGGATGAAGTCAGCACAATTTATTTACCCCTGACACGCTTAATTAATTATTACATCGATGAAAATTTACGTCGCCAAACGGTATTACATCGATTTCTCGGCAGAAACAATACCAAAATTCCCTATGTTATCAGTATTGCTGGCAGTGTGGCTGTCGGGAAAAGCACATCTGCACGGATATTACAGTCACTTCTTTCCCATTGGCCAAAAGAGCGAAAAGTTGAACTCATCACCACTGATGGCTTTCTCTATCCACTTGAGAAACTCAAACAAAATAATCTGTTGCAAAAGAAAGGTTTTCCCATTTCCTATGACACGCCCAAACTCATTCGCTTTCTTGCTGATGTAAAATCGGGTAAAAGAAACGTTCATGCACCAATTTATTCTCACCTGACATACGACATTATTCCCAATAAATTTGATGTTGTCGATCAACCGGATATTCTCATTTTAGAAGGATTAAATGTGCTACAAACAGGCAACAATAAAGCAAATCAAACCTTCGTGTCTGACTTTGTTGATTTCTCCATCTATGTTGATGCAGAAGAACATTTATTAAAAGAATGGTATATCAAACGATTTTTAAAATTCCGTGAAAGTGCCTTTACTGATCCTAATTCTTATTTCAAGCACTATGCAAAGTTATCAAAAGAAGAAGCCATTGCCACAGCAAGCAAAATTTGGGATGAAATTAATGGATTAAATCTTAATCAGAACATATTGCCAACACGAGAACGTGCCAATTTAATTCTAAAAAAAGGGGAAAATCACGAAGTAGAATTGGTGAAGCTAAGAAAATAAAAAAGTGCGGTGAATTTTCACCGCACTTTTAGGATTTATTCATGATGGGAAAATCCCATCATAAATGATTACGCTATTACCATTGGTAACCTACACCAACTCCGGCACCCACATCACCACTGGTGTTTGCGTTACCTTGAAGTTTTAAGATTACTTTACCATTATCACTAATACGAGAGTAACCTACAGCTAAAGCATTTTGACCTTTGAAGGTACCCGCTGCTGCAGCCACCATTGCTTTACCTTGAGTATAAGCTTGTGGTAATGCCGCCGCTGCATTCGCACCTGCAATACCTGCACGCGCTTGTTTGCTGTGTTTGTTTACTTTTCTGTCTAGGCTATCAATAGCACCAGCGTGATGATTAATAACCTTACTTAAGTTATTAACAGTCGTGCCTAAATTCGCTACTTTTTCGTTTGTAGCATATAACTGGCTACCATTCACAGCTTGTTTAGATGTTGAATTAAGATCCGCATCTTTCACATTATTGATATTGGTTGCTGCACCATCCTTACCTGCAAGGTTTAAACCTTTATCATCAGAGGTAATTTTAGTTGCATTATCGCCACTACCGATAGTAACGCTATTCACATCAATATCTTGTGCTAATGCATAAGTTATAGATTTTCCATCACGTTTTACTTTCAAGTTTTTACCAGCAGTGTGAGTAACTGTATCGCCAGATTTAACTGCAACTCCGTTATCATCATCAGTTGACTTTTTGATAACCTCTTGCGAGTCAGCTACTTTCACGAAAGTTGCTGCGCTGTTAATTGCCTCGGCAACTGTATCAACTGTCGCCAACTTACCTTTATCAGCATCAGAAACTGTCACTTTACCAGCTTGATCGCCATCAACCTTAGCTGCTGTTACGTTACCCTTAACACCATTAATCGCGTTTGTAGCATTTACAGAGAAGTTAACTTTTGCATTACCATCTTTATCCACAGTTGGGGTAATAGTTACTGAATTATCATCACTCGCAAAATCAAGACCTTTACCATTAGTTATAGCTGCGGTCTGATTGCCATTAGTTTTTAAATTCCAACCTGCATTTAACACATCATTAACTGTAGCAGCTTCTTTTTTCTGCGCATCTTTTAATGTTGGCGTTTTAACTTCAGTTGCATTAACTACATTACCACCAGTCACTTTATCTGGTGCAGTTAAATGATCATCTAAGTTAGTTACTTTACCATTTTCAAATGTAGTCGTAGCTTCACCTGGAGTTTTAGATTTCACAGTAATCTTATCAACTTCAATTGTTGATGCTAAACCGTAAGTAACATCTTTACCCTCACGTTTTACCGCTAAGTTTTTGTCAGCTTTCAACGTTAGAATATCACCTGCTCCCATGGCTTGAGCATCAGCATCCTTATCATTTTGTGTTCGCACATTCATTGAGTCAGATAAATTTTCAACTTTTGCAAACCATTTTGCGCCATTGATCGCATCAGCAACATTTTTAACTGTAGCAAGTTTAGTAGCATCATTATCATTTACGGCAGCCTTGCCCGCACCGTCTTCTCCAGCTTTTTTATCCTTATCTACAGTAATGTCACCAGTTTTACCTTCTAAGAGTTTTGATGAATCAATGCTGAAAGTAAAGTTAGAACCATCTTGCTCTACATTTACGCCATTTCCGCCTTTTAACGTCAATTTTTTACCTGCATTGATCAATTCACTTTTATTAGACTCACCATTTGACACAACGAAACCAGCATTATTAATAGCATCAACAACATTCTTAACTGTAGCAAGTTTCTTACCTTCGCGAGCATCTGCGTTTGCTTGAGTTTCCGTTGATGTTGGATTACTATCCACGGCAACTTTACCAAGATTAGTTTCATCAACTTTAATTGAGCCTTTATCAACATCAACAGAAACTGTTGTTGTATCTACGCCCTTGTCATCACGTACAGTTTTAACTTTAACTATAGTGCCATCACCATCTGCAAAGTTAACTACATCGTTTGGCGTTACTTTTTCGGTGTCTGATACCTTATCAGAGCCAGTTTTACCATCTAAAGTAGACTTACCATTTTGCTGAACATAGAAACCTGATTTATTCACAGTTTGATCTAACTGATCTTTATTTACTGCTTGATCTGGTTGTGTAGCCCAGCCCACATTATTTAACTGAACACCATTTTTCCCTGCGGTAATATTATCCTTAGATTCTGGTTTAGTTTTATCATAACCAGTTTCAGTAATATTGCCTTTGTCATCATAGGTATAGGAATTACCTTTCTCATACGGATTATTCTCTGTATCAGAGTCAGTTAATTTAGCGCCTTTTTTATCAATTTTAGATGCGTCAATTGGATCCCCTTTAATGTCGCCATTTTCATCCACTTGATACCATTTACCATCACTCGCTTTAGTTACTGGTTTACCATCAAATGTTGTGCTTGCGTAGTCAATAGGTGAGTCAGTCGAAATGTTTATAGTGCGTACGCCATTTTCTTCATCAACACCATCTACATCTACATTACCTAAACCAACAAAGTTAACAGTATGTCCAATTGATACATTATTTTTATAGCCATTACCAGATGCAGTAACGTTCCAACCAGCATTAACATAATTATTTAAATTAGTAAGTGCAGTAGTTACATTTGGCGCTGTTATATCTGGTTTCTTTTGACCATTTTCATCTTTATTATAATCACTACCTTCAGCAATAGTTAATGGTTGTGAGAATCCACTTAACGTACCATTTGCATTTAAAGTAACACCCAAAGCATTAGCTGTTTGGTTTGCTGCCGTACCTAAAGTTTTAGCTACTTGGTAAAGTTGTGAACCATTGATTGCATCAGTTGATGATGCTGTAATTTGACCTGCTGCAACATGTTTAATTTGACGTTCATTACCTTCAGATCCAACAGATACAACATTACCTTGCTTACCTGTAGCTTCTTCATTTGTACCATTAGTATCAGTTCCACCTAACTTACCCGAAAAACCAGAATAAACTAATGGAGAGCCTTCAGCTGTAGTTGAGTTTACAGCAATAACTTTAGTTGTATCTGCTCCAGCATCACTACCATGACCCAGTACAACAGCGCCATCACGACCTGCGGCTACAGTTATATTTGAACCTAATGTTGATACATTCGCACTTGATACACTTGAATCATTACCCACTACAGCAGAGCCACTGCCAATTACCTTTGTTCTAGAGCCAATACCAACTGCTGCCTGACCACTTACATTTGTTTCGCGACCAATAGCAATAGATGAATTTGATTGTGCATGGGACAACGACCCAAGAGCAGTTGCTTTAGATGCTTCAGCTTTTGATGCATTACCAACAGCTGTAGCCTGCCAGTCAGCTTTAGTCTCACTACCTAAAGCTGTTGAGCCATCATTAGTCGCATTTGCTAATCGGCCTACAGCTACGGCATTAATTCCTCTTGAATAAGCATTACCACCTAAAGCGGTATTACCTTGACCTTCAGCTACAGCATAAGCACCCAATGCGACCGATGGGCTGCTACTACCAGCGCCTAATGCTCTAGACATTAAACCAATTGCAACATGGCCATTACCACCATTAGCATCTTCTATTTTACCATCTTTCAAAAACTTATTCGCACCAGAAATAGCACCATTACCAATTGCTATACCATCATAGGAATAAACTACAGGATCTTTTTTATTACCTTGAATTTCTTCTCCTGTAGCAGCTTTTACTCCTTTTACATATTGGTCGCTACCTTTAAACTGATTAGTAACGTGCTTTGTTGAAATAAGTAAACCACCGTTAGACGTTGTATCTAATATCACATCGCCACTTGCGGCTAGCACACTACCAGTAAAAGCCAAAAGTGCGGTAGAAATTGCGGCTAATTTTACAGATTTTGATTTACCTTTTGCGGACGCTAATTCACCCACAGCAGTCCAAGTTTGGGTGGCATGATTCCAAATTACTTTGAAAATGTTGTTCATTCAGGTTTTCTCCTAGTATTAAAATAGATAACAGCGGCTATTCGCTGTCGAGCATAACGAATAGATAAACAGCCTTGTTTATCAGATTAACGTCTTTTATAACAAATCTGTCTATAAAATACGCTATTTAAATTTCGCGCGAATTCTACAAGCAATTAAAATAAATGAAAAGTATCTTTACCAAAATTTACAATCTTTACATTGTAAATTATTGACTTTACATTCAATCTCTGTGAATAACTGATAACTTTATAATATAAGTGCGGTAAAATCTGCTCCGACCACACTTTTATAACACGAGAGAAAAATATGCTATCAAAAGAACGTTTATCCCAACTTGCCGAAATGGAAAGTATTTTAGATGAAGCGAATAGTTTTCTTGCCGAGGCAGAACAGTTTTTGGAAAAATGGCAGGCGTTTTTGCCCAAAATGAAACGCTTAGAACATTATTACTTCGAAGGCGATTGGCGAGAAGATTTCGAGGCTTACGAAAATGGCGAAGTACCAAAAGATCAACCTTGCGGTGTACTTTCCGAAGATTTAGTTTTTAACGCCAGTGTTGCGCAACAGGGCTTGGCGGTTGAGTATTTGAAAATAGTGACAAAAATTCTCGATCAAACGAATGGGCAGTAATTGGCGATGCAGTGAATTCATAAAAAAAGTGCGGTGAAAATTCACCGCACTTTTTTTGTTATTCTAATTAACTAAAAATTAATTTTTCGCTGCTGCCGCTGCTTTTACTATTACTGCAAATGCTGGGGCTTTTAATGATGCGCCACCTACTAATGCACCGTCGATGTCTGGCTGAGTAAATAATTCAGCTGCATTTGCATCATTTACAGAACCACCGTATTGGATAATCACTTGGTCTGCCACGGCTTGAGATTTGGCAGCGATGTGACTGCGGATAAATGCATGAACAGCTTGTGCTTGTGCTGGAGTCGCTGATTTGCCAGTGCCGATTGCCCAAATTGGTTCGTAAGCAATCACTGCCCCATTAAATGCTTCTACACCTAATGCGTTGATGACTGCATCAATTTGACGAGCACATACTTCTTCAGTTTTGCCTGCTTCGTTTTCAGCTTCAGTTTCACCGATACATAATACTGGTACTAAACCAGCTTCTTTTAATGCACCAAATTTTTTCGCTACGAATTCGTCGCTTTCTTTGTGGTAAGTACGACGCTCAGAGTGGCCAATAATGATATATTTTGCACCAAAATCTTTTAACATTTCGCTAGAAATATCACCAGTAAATGCACCTTTCACATTGATATCTACGTTTTGTGCACCTAATTGAATTATACTTTTACCGCCACAGCTGCAACCACAACCAGAAAGTGCTGCTTCAGCCGTACCTAAATACATAACGGGGGGAGCAATTGCTACATCACAACCTGTTACATCATGTAATTCTGCTTTTAATCCCTCGATTAATTCTTTGGTGAACGCTTTGCTACCGTTTAATTTCCAGTTACCCATAACTAAAGGACGACGTGCCATTTTTGTTTCTCCATAGTTGATAAAATTAACTCGCTTACTATACCAAAATTTCGCCACGATTCTTTGCATAAGATCATAAAATTAAAAAAATTCTCATAGAAAGATGATTATCTTGTGCTAAAAAGCTACAATTACCTGTATGGAACCAATAAAAAATAACCAATTATGAAACTCTTCAAAGCTGAACAATGGAATATTGACGTGCTTCTTCCTCTTTTTGAAGCCTATCGCCAAGCCTATGGACAAGCAGAGAATCCAGAACGCACCTTGGCTTTTTTAACTAATCGCATGCGTTTTAATGAAAGCCTGTTTTTTATTGCGGTGGACGAAAATGAAAAGGCTATCGGCTTTGTACAGCTTTTCCCTCGCCTTTCTTCTTTACAATTACAACGCTATTGGCAAATCACCGATATTTTTGTGTTGGAACATGCTCAACAAACAGAAATTTATGCGGCGCTGATTTCTAAAGCAAAAGACTTTGTGCATTTCACGCAATCTAATCGTTTAGTCGCGGAATTAGCGCAAAATCAATATTCAATGTTGGAATCGGAAGGGTTTAAATTAAACCCGAAAGAACGTTTATTTGAATTGAGTTTGTAATGCTAACCGCGTTAAATCGTTATTGGGATTATTTGCGGATTGAACGCCAAATGAGCCCTCACACGCTCACCAATTATCAACATCAACTTGATGCCATCATCAAAATATTAGCGCAACAAGATATTCATGCTTGGGCACAAGTGACACCCAGCGTGGTACGCTTTATTTTGGCGGAAAGTAAAAAACAAGGCTTAAAAGAAAAAAGCTTGGCTTTGCGTTTATCCGCATTGCGTCGTTTTCTTAGTTTTTTGGTGCAACAAGGCGAATTGAAAGTAAATCCCGCCACCGGCATTTCCGCACCGAAACAAGGCAAGCATTTACCGAAAAATATGGATGGCGAGCAAGTTCAACAGTTGCTTGCGAACGATAGCAAAGAGCCGATTGATATTCGTGATCGCGCGATTTTGGAATTAATGTATAGTTCAGGTTTACGTTTATCTGAATTACAAGGCTTAGATTTAAACAGCATTAATACCCGTGTGCGGGAAGTGCGTGTTATCGGGAAAGGTAACAAAGAGCGTGTAGTGCCGTTTGGGCGTTACGCATCACATGCTATTCAAGAATGGTTAAAAGTGCGGCCGTTATTTAACCCAAAAGATGAGGCATTATTTGTTAGCCAGCTTGGAAATCGTATTTCTCATCGAGCCATTCAAAAACGCTTGGAAACTTGGGGCATTCGTCAAGGCTTAAATAGCCATCTTAATCCGCACAAATTGCGCCATTCTTTTGCAACGCATATGTTAGAAGCCAGTTCTGATTTACGTGCCGTGCAAGAATTGCTTGGGCATAGCAACCTTTCGACTACACAAATTTATACTCACTTAAATTTTCAACATCTGTCTGAAGTGTACGATCAGGCTCATCCAAGAGCGAAACGTAAAAAATAAACGCTCGATAAACTGTTTATAATAAAAATAGGTAAGCCATGATTCTGTCTAGAAGGGCACGAAGAACAAATAAAAAAATTTTACCTGCTTAATACACTGTGACAAATTTAGTTTAATTCAAAGTGCTAATTGCGGGTAAAACTTCTGCGTTATCGCCACAAAATCCAGCATAGTAATAGACCGCACTTTACTTTCTCTAGGTAAAAGTGCGGTGAGATTTCTTGCCAGAATATCTTGCTCTAACAACAGACATTCAGCTGGGCATTGTTCAAAATAATGCGGATATTTAATTGCAAGTAAGACTCCATCTTGCCATAACACCACTGCATCATTCTCAGTAATATTCGCAAAATACCCCTCAAGTTCTCTTTGAGGATAATCTGCTTGTGAAAAAGTATAAAGCATGATTTTCCTTAAAAAGTCAGCAATTTTTCAGCTTGATTCAGTTTGGACATAAAAGAAGCACGATCCATTTTTTCAGCTGAAATAATACATTGCTCTGACGAAATGCCGAATTTTTCCAAACTTTCTGAACAAATGAAACGTTGTGTTATTTCATATAAATCTAACAATTTAAAGGTGCGGATAAAATCTTTTTGGAGAATATGTTCTGGTTGTTGATAAGAAACAAGATTCAGCACACCGTCATCTATAAAGAATACGCCAATATCCTCTTCATCACAAAAAGCCGTTGCGGCAAGTAATGCATCTAATCCCTCACGGGCAAGTGCGGTGCCATGGGGAGCGGTTTTAAACAAAAAAGCAATTTTCATAATGTGATGACTCGCTCAGCCTTTAATGTTGCCGATATAAATTCACCTAGCCCCGCAATCGTGAAGCCCTCAGCAAGATTAATGTTTTCTGGGTTGATAGCTGTTAAAGTATCCACGATACCACGACGTTGCGAAGCGGCAACACAAAGGTGCAATGGGATTTGATGCATCATAGCAAGATCTTGCCAACACTTTTGCAAATTGATTTCATCACTAGCAGGATAAACTAATGCGTTGCCATTCGTTACGCCATCTTGGAAAAAGAAAATTTGGGCGATCTCATGTTTTCTTTCAATCAATGCTTTGGCAAATTGGTAAGCTAAAAAAGCCCCTTGCTGACCATAAATAGGGCTTTTAACTGCAAGTACATAGCGCATTATTCTTGCTCGTGTTTTATTTGACGAATATAGAGATAGACTGTATGGCGGGAAATATCCAAACGCTCAGCCACTAAATTGATCGCATCTTTAATGTCAAAAATGCCTTTTTCATACAGAGATAAGACAATTTGGCGGTTTTTAGTGTTATTGGCCACCATACGATCAGTATTTACTTCCTCGATGGTTTTCTCAATAGTTTGATTGACTAAATCCTCAACAGAGCTTGCAAAATTGACAGCCGATGTTTCTTCTGTTTTTTCTGTTGGCATAAAAGCCTGTACAAATTGTGAAATGGGCACGTCTAAATTAATATTAATACAAAGTAAACCAATAATACGTTGAGCTTTATTACGAATCGCAATCGTGACAGATTTCATCAACACACTGCCTTTAGTGCGAGTAAAATAAGGCTTAGAAACACTTTCACTTTGCATATTACGGAGTGAACGTAATGCCAAATCAGTAATAGGCGAACCAACTTGACGATTCGTATTATGGCCATTTGCAATACAAATAGCAGAATGCTCAATATCTTCTAAAGAATGTAAAACGATTTCACAGTGTTCGCCAATCAGCGCGCTAACGCCATCAACAACCGCTTTATAAGAATTAATAATAGTGCGATCTTCATCCGTGAAAGGTTGTTTATCGTTTAATGTCATGGTTCAAGGTTAAAAGTGCGGTCAAAATTCACTGAGTTTTATAACAAATGGCACGCATTAAAAAAACACGTGCCATGACTAGAAGTATTATTTTTCTGATTTAGGATTTACATCTAAAACTTCTACATCAAAAATGAGGGTTGAATTAGGTGGAATAGAAGCGCCGGCACCTTGTTTACCATAACCTAACGCTGGTGGAATCACTAACTGAATTTTGCCACCTTTTTTCACCAATTGAAGGCCTTCTGTCCACCCAGGAATAACTTGATTTAATTGGAATTCAACCGGTTGACCACGCTCTACAGAACTATCAAATACTTTGCCATTTGGTAATTTACCAGTGTAATGCACTTTCACCTTATCGGTAGCTTTAATTGCCTCACCTTTACCTGCATTTTCAATTTTGTAAAGTAAACCTGATTTAGTCGTTTTAACATCTTTGTCTTTAGCAAAATCAGCGCGATATTTATCTCCCTCTTCCTGAGCACTTTTCGCAATAGCTTCCGCTTTTGCTTTTGATGCAGATACTAATTTCGCTTCAATAGCTTCTAAAGTTTTTTGTACATTTTCATCTTTACGCACATCAACTTTACCCTCTAAAGCATCTTTTAAACCATCTAAGATACGAGCATTATCATAAGTAATCACTTCTTTGTGCGCATCGACCAAATCTTTCATTTGCCCACCCATTAATGCGCCTACGGCATAAGAGGCAGCTTTTTCATCAAGCGCTTTTTCTTCCGCAAAAACTTGACCAGAAATCACCGTACTTACCATTAATGCTGCGATAGATAATTTTTGAATTTTTAACATATGCGTTAATCCTTTATAATAAATGAAACAATTCTGAGGCTAGATTAAATCGCTTTTAACCTATTCTCAACTTTTTTTTAAAATTTAGAGAAATTTTATGCACATTGAACAAATATTAGAAAATCGTATTGCTGAACTTGAAACTAAAATCGCGTTTCAAGAGCAACTATTAGACGAACTGAATCATGCATTAGTTCAACAACAATTTGCGCTTGATAAAATGCAAGTTCAGCTACGCTATATGGCAAGTAAATTAAAAGATTTTCATCCATCAAACATTGCAAGCCAAGCGGAAGAAACGCCACCACCGCATTATTAATTTCTGCAATAAATTCGTACAAATGAAAAGGGCGCACAATGCGCCCTTTAAATTACATTCCCAAATAATAATCAGCTAAATACTTGCCTACTTATGAAAAGTATTTTTCCAAATCGTCGCTACCGCCAATATGCTTACCACCGATAAACACTTGTGGAACAGTAGTACGACCAGAAACCGCACGTACACTCACGATAGTAGCATCATGGCCTAATACGATTTCTTCAAAACTTAATCCTTTATCATGTAAAAGTTGTTTTGCTTTTGTGCAATACGGACAACCTGGTTTAGTAAAAATTGAAATAGATTCTTGAATTTGATGCTGTGGCGCAAGATATTTTAACATTGTATCTGCATCAGAAACTTTGAACGGATCACCCGGTTCATTTGGTTCAACAAACATTTTTTCTACAACGCCATTTTTCACTAACATAGAATAGCGCCAAGAACGTTTACCAAAACCTAAATCTTCTTTACCAACAAGCATTCCCATGCCTTCTGTAAACTCACCATTACCATCTGGAATGAAAGTGATGTTTTCAGATTTTTCGTCTTCTTTCCATGCGTTCATTACGAAAGTATCATTTACAGATACAACGACAATATCGTCTACACCGTATTTTTTGAATACTGGGGCTAATTCGTTATAACGTGGTAAGTGAGAAGATGAACAAGTCGGCGTAAATGCGCCTGGTAATGAGAATACAATTACGGTTTTATTATCAAATAATTCTGAGGTAGTAATATCAACCCATTTATCACCCTGACGAGTGCGGAATGTCACTTGAGGGACTTTTTTGCCTTCCATATTAGACATCATCATTATTCTCCTATTGGTTGTTGATTTAATTTGAATGCGCTGGATTATAGGGAAATTTATGGTATAGTTACAATCAATTAATTCTATTTTTTTAATTGAAGTTTTCTATAGGAAGAATCAAATGAATATCCGAGATTTAGAATACCTTGTAGCCTTATCAGAATATAAACATTTCCGCCGCGCTGCCGATTCTTGCAATGTCAGCCAACCAACTTTAAGTGGTCAAATTCGCAAGCTTGAAGATGAACTTGGCATTATTTTATTAGAACGAACCAGCCGTAAAGTATTATTCACACAATCAGGTATGTTACTAGTGGAACAAGCGCGTACCGTGTTGCGTGAAGTAAAATTATTGAAAGAAATGGCAAGTAATCAAGGTAAGGAAATGACAGGCCCATTGCATATAGGCTTAATCCCAACTGTTGGCCCTTACTTATTACCTTATATTGTTCCAACGCTAAAAGCTGCCTTTCCGGATCTAGAAGTCTTTCTCTACGAAGCACAAACACATCAATTGCTAGAACAACTCGAAACTGGTCGTTTAGATTGTGCAATTGTAGCCACCGTGCCTGAAACAGAAGCCTTTATTGAAGTGCCTATTTTTAACGAAAAAATGTTACTGGCCGTATCAGATGAACATCCTTGGGCAAAAGAAAAGAAAATGTCAATGAATCAACTGAAAGGGCAAGAAATGTTAATGTTAGACGATGGTCATTGCTTACGTAATCAGGCTTTAGATTATTGCTTCACGGCAGGCGCGAAAGAAAATGCCCACTTCCAAGCCACAAGCCTAGAAACTTTGCGCAATATGGTCTCTGCAAATGCAGGTATCACGTTTATGCCTGAACTTGCTGTATTAAATGAAGGTGCTCGTAAAGGTGTAAAATATATTCCTTGTCACTCACCTGAACCATCACGCACTATTGCTTTGGTTTATCGACCTGGTTCACCTTTACGTAACCGTTACGAACGCGTAGCCGGTGCAATCAGCAGTGAAGTAAAATTAATTTTAGCCGGAGAAAAATAATGGCCGGGGTCCGTGCAATTCAAAAAGAGAAAACACGTCGAGCCTTAGTAAATGCCGCGTTTAATCAGCTCAGTGCGGAAAAAAGCTTTTCCAACTTAAGTTTACGCGAAGTCGCTCGTGAAGCGGGTATTGCGCCAACTTCGTTTTATCGTCATTTTAGCGACATGGATGAATTAGGCTTAGAAATGGTAGATGAAGCTGGTTTAATTTTGCGTCAATTAATGCGACAAGCACGTAAACGTATCGATGCTGGTGGTAGTGTAATTTCTGTTTCTGTTGATACGTTTTTTGAATTTATTACCAATAGCACAAATGTTTTCCGCTTATTATTACGTGAAAGCTCGGGTACCTCCCAAGCATTTCGAACTGCGGCCGCACGAGAAATCAAACATTTTGTCGATGAACTCGCAGAGTATATTTCATCTAAGCATCAGTATTCTCAATATATTGCATATGTTCAAGCTGAAGGCATTGTGACTATTGTCTTCACCGCTGGAGCAAATGCTTTAGATATGAATAAAGCTGAAAGAGAACAACTCAAAACACGCGTAATTTTACAATTAAGAATGTTAGCAAAAGGTGCAGATTTCGCGGCTCAAAAAGAAAAAGGAAAACACACATAAACTTAACCGCACTTTTTGGCTTACAACTAAATCCGCAAAACTGGATTAGTTATCCTATTATTCATTTATAACATAACAAATGGCCACATTTTGCTTTATGAAATGTGGCCATTCTTCTCTATATTTTAACTTACCATTTTCTTTAACTGATACAAATATGCCAATGCTTGTTTAGGGCTTAAATCATCGGGATCCAGTTTTTCGATTGCCTCTCTTAGTGTATCCGTTTCTTGTTCAAACAATAATTCACCTTGCGTGTGATTGACTTCACGCAATGCCTGAATTTGTTGATCGGCTGAATGACCTGAGGTTTTTTCTAATTTTGTCAATTTCTGTTTTGCTAGTTTAATAACGGATTGTGGCACACCAGCCAAAGCAGCCACCGCCAAACCATAACTTTTACTTGCTGCGCCATCTTGTACAGCATGCATAAAGGCGATGGTGTTGTTATGCTCAAGAGCATCTAAATGAATATTGGCGATGCCTTCTAGCTGTTCTGGCAATGCGGTTAATTCAAAATAATGGGTGGCAAATAATGTAAGTGAGCGGATTTTTTTCGCTAACCATTCTGCACAAGCCCAAGCTAAAGAAAGTCCATCATAAGTGGATGTGCCACGACCGACTTCATCAATAAGCACGAGACTTTGCGCAGTCGCTTGATGAAGAATATTTGCCATTTCAGTCATTTCCACCATAAAGGTTGAACGTCCTGAGGCTAAATCATCAGACGCACCAATTCGAGTGAAAATACGATCAATCGGTCCAATTAGCGCGCTGTCTGCTGGCACAAAGCTGCCGATATACGCCAGCAATGTAATTAATGCGGTTTGGCGCATATAAGTACTTTTACCGCCCATATTTGGCCCGGTGATAATTAACAAATGACGGTTATGATTTAACTCCACTGGGTTGGCGATGAAAGGATCTTTCAATACTTGTTCCACGACAGGATGGCGACCATTTTCAATTTTCACACTCACTTCATCACAGAATGTTGGCATCACGTAATTAAGCGTATCTGCCCGCTCCGCAAGATTGACCAATACATCCAATTCAGAAAGTGCAAGGCTCGCCAGTTGTAACGTGCCTAAGTGCGGTAATAATAAATCAAACAATTCATCGTAAAGCTGCTTTTCTAATGCTAGCGCTGCGCCTTTTGATTTCAGTACTTTGTCTTCATATTCTTTGAGCTCAGGAATAATGTAACGCTCTGCATTTTTCAGGGTTTGACGGCGGACATAATGAATCGGGGCTTTATGGGCTTGGCCTTGGCTAATTTGAATGTAATAACCATGCACTGCATTAAAACCGATTTTTAGCGTATCAATACCAGTGCTTTCACGCTCACGTTTTTCTAAATTTTCCAAATATTGTGTTGCACCATCAGACAGCATACGCCATTCGTCTAACTCGGCATTGTATCCTTTAGCAATCACGCCACCATCCCGAATTAAAAGAGGAGGCGTTTCAATCAATGCACGTTGCAATAAATCGCATTGCTCGCTGAAATCGGCAATTTGGCTGAAAAGTGCGGTTAAAAATGGCGGTGTTTTTTGTTGAATAATCGTGCGTAATGCTGGAATTTGTTCTAATGCCGTGCGCAAGCGCGTCAGATCTCGAGGACGCGCTGAACGTAGCGCCACACGTGCTAAAATACGTTCCATATCGCCGACTAATTGCAAATAAGGTTGGAGTTCATCGACTAAATCAAAATTCAGAATTTCCGCAATCGCTTGTTGGCGTTGTTTTAATTTTTCCACATTACGAACAGGCTGGTGAATCCAGCGTTTCAGCAAACGGCTGCCCATTGGCGTAACGCATTTATCCAATACAGACGCTAGTGTATTTTCTGTGCCACCCGCAAGATTTTGCGTCAATTCAAGATTTCTGCGCGTGGCAGCATCTAACTGAATGCAGTCTTGATTTTGAATTAAGCTAATGCTTTGAATATGTGGTAATGCGGTACGTTGCGTTTCTTTTGCATATTGCAATAAACAACCTGCCGCACTTAAGCCGAGAGGGGATTTTTCAACACCAAAGGCGCGTAAATCTTTTGTGCCAAATTGGTGATTCAGTAACGTAATGGCAGTGCGAAGTTCAAACTCCCAAATCGGGCGACGGCGTAATCCCTTGCAATGTTCAATCGCAGCCATTTCATTAAATTCTTCACAATACAGCAATTCCACAGGTGCAATACGTTGCAATTCAGCGCGTAAAGTTTCTTTATCTGCAGGTTCACAAAGCTGAAAACGGCCAGAGGTCATATCTAAAGTGGCTAATCCAAATTTTTCTTTCTCTTGATATACCGCGGCAATCAGATTGTCTTGGCGTTCAGGCAAAAGTGCCTCATCACTTACCGTACCAGGTGTAACAATTCGCACAATTTGGCGTTCCACAGGCCCTTTGCTTGTGGCTGGATCACCAATCTGTTCACAAATCGCCACTGGCTCACCTAACTGAACCAATTTTGCTAAATAACCTTCCACCGCATGATAAGGCACTCCCGCCATTGGAATGGGTTGCCCAGCAGATTGACCTCGTTTCGTCAAAGAAATATCCAACAATGCCGCCGCTTTTTTCGCATCGTCATAAAACAACTCGTAAAAATCCCCCATGCGATAAAACAACAAAATATCTGGATTCTCAGCTTTGAGTTTTAGATATTGTTGCATCATTGGCGTATGTTGTTGAAATGTTTCTCCGGAAAACATGGGGCTACCTACTTGTAAGATGAGATATTTAAGTGAATCTATGCGGATTTATATAGATTGGCGGAAGGTCATGGGAGTTGAACCCACCCGGGAACGCTGGCGTCCCCAACAGGATTTGAAGTCCTGCCACCTCACCGGAGATGACGACCTTCCGTGGTTGAAATTGAGGTTACTTTAGCGTAAATTAATCGGCAATTCAACGTTATTTTAAACGGATTCAAAAATGACCGCACTTTTTCAACAACTTCCTTCCGTTGATAAGATTCTCAAAACCTCTCAAGGGTTACAACTCATTACTGAATTTGGCCACGCTGCAGTCGTGGAAACATGTCGAGAATTATTAACACAAGCTCGTCAATTTATTCAAAAAAATAATCAACTTCCTGAATATTTTTCTAATTTTGACCGCACTTTTGTAGAAATTCATTCTCGCCTACAAAGACAGAACCAAGTACAAATCAAAGCGGTGCATAATCTGACTGGCACGGTGTTGCACACAAATCTTGGGCGGGCACTTTGGTCTGAAGCAGCACAACAGGCAGCGCTTTCTGCGATGCAAAAAAATGTTTCGCTTGAATATGATTTAGATGAAGGTAAGCGTAGTCATCGTGATAATTACATCAGTGAATTATTATACAAACTCACAGGTGCGGAAGCAGCCTGTATTGTAAATAACAACGCTGCTGCGGTATTGTTAATGTTAGCGACCTTTGCTCAAGGTAAAGAAGTAATTATTTCTCGTGGCGAATTAATTGAAATCGGCGGCGCATTTCGTATCCCAGATATTATGGAACAAGCAGGATGCTATTTAGTGGAAGTGGGCACCACTAATCGTACTCACCTGAAAGATTATCGTAATGCTATCACTGAAAATACGGCTTTTTTAATGAAAGTGCATAGCAGCAATTATCAAATTTGTGGTTTTACCTCTTCAGTTTCAGAAGAAGAGCTTGCGGAACTAGGCCGAGAAATGAATGTACCCGTAGTAACTGATTTAGGCAGCGGCGCATTAGTTGATTTAAGCCAATATGGCTTGCCAAAAGAACCGACCGTGCAAGAAAAAGTCGCACAAGGTGTGGATTTGGTCTCTTTCTCTGGCGATAAATTACTTGGTGGTGTGCAAGCAGGCATTATTGTGGGTAAAAAAGAATGGATCGAACAATTACAAGCACATCCTCTCAAGCGTGCATTACGTTGCGATAAAGTCATTTTAGCCGGCTTAGAAGCCACATTACGTTTATATTTAAATCCTGAAAAACTAACCGAAAAATTACCAACTCTGCGCTTACTCACGCAACCATTAGAACAACTCAAAATAAATGCTATGCGTCTAAAAGAGCAGTTAGAATCTCGCTTAAATTCACAATTTGAGATTCAAATTGAAGCTAGCCAAGCACAAATCGGTAGCGGCTCACAACCAATGGAAAGAATCCCTTCCGTGGCTGTTACTATTGCAGAAAAAACAAACGCAAAACTTTCCGCACTTTCAGCTCGTTTTAAACAACTTTCTCAACCTATTATTGGGCGAATGGAAAACGGAAAAATTTGGCTAGATTTACGTAGCCTCGCGGATATTGAAACATTATTAAATACATTGGATGAACTATGATTATTGTTACTTCAGGTCACGTTGATCACGGCAAAACAGCATTATTAAAAGCATTAACTGGCACAAATACCGCGCATTTACCAGAAGAAAAAAAACGAGGAATGACCATTGATTTGGGGTATGCCTATCTGCCTTTAGAAAACAAAGTTCTTGGCTTTATTGATGTACCTGGGCACGAGAAATTCTTGTCAAATATGCTGGCGGGTTTAGGTGGTGTGCATTATGCAATGTTAATTGTCGCTGCGGATGAAGGCGTTGCAGCGCAAACAAAAGAACATTTAGCGATATTGCGCCAGCTTCAATTCCACGAAATTATTGTTGTCATCACAAAAGCAGATCGTACAAATTCAGAGCAAGTTGAATCGTTAATCCAAGCAATTAAACAAGATTACAGTTTTTTACGCGATACTAACTACTTCGTTACCTCAGCAGAAACAGGACAAGGCATCAGTGAATTGCGTCATTACTTAGCTAATCTACCTGAATTAGCTGATACCCAGAAACCTTTCCGTTACGCAATAGACCGAGTATTCAGCGTAAAAGGGGCGGGTACCGTCGTGACTGGTACAGCCTTTTCAGGAACAGTGAAAGTCAACGATGAAATTTACCTCTCCACTGGACAGAAAGTTCGTATAAAAGCGATTCACGCACAAAATACATCAAGCGAACAAGGTATTGCGGGGCAACGTTTAGCTTTAAATTTAAATGCTGATTTAGATCGCACGCCAATGAAAAGAGGCGATTGGTTATTGCAGGACGAACCTCTCCCACCAACAGATCGCATCAGTGTACAAATTTTGGCTGAAGTACCATTAAATGAAAGTCAACCAGTGCATATTTATCACGGAGCGAGTCGCACTACGGGTAAGCTCACCTTATTACAAGGAAAAAATGCCGCTAAAAATGACCGCACTTTGGCTGAAATCATATTAGATTCACCATTATTTTTGGCTTTCGGAGACAAGCTTATTTTACGCAGTGGTGATGCTAAATCGTTAATTGCAGGTGCTCGCGTATTAGAAATTGATTCACCCAGACGCCATAAACGAACAGAGGGTCGATTAAGCTTCTTGGCAAATTTAGCGCTTGCTGAAAATGCAGCCCAACGAATTGCATTCATCCTTCAACATAATGCAATATCAGCTCATAAACTGATGTGGATAGAACAACTCACAAATAAACAACTAGATGATGCACTTACCGAACGTAGCGCTGTTCGCTATCAAGATTGGTGCTTTAATACAGACTACAAAAAAGAAAAAATACAACTAATTTTAACCGCACTTAATACCTACCATGAACAGCATAATGATCAACTTGGTGTAAGCAAAGCACGCCTCTACCGAATGGCCGCCTTAAACCAGCCTGAAAACTTGATCAATCATTTTATTGATGAAATATTAGAAGAGGGAAGATTACAGCAAACTCGAGGTTGGCTTCACTTACCCGAACATAAAATCCAATTTAGCCAAGAAGAACAAAAATATTGGGCAAGTGTACTCGATGAATTTGAAAAAGCTCAAGGTCAAGCAATTTGGGTGCGTGATATGGCAAATGCCTTGGCTATGGATGAATCCCAAATGCGTAACTTTATGTATAAAGCAGGCAAACTAGGGTATCTCACCCCCATCGTAAAAGATAGATTTTTCTTAACTGAAAACATTTATGCCTATGCTCGCCTTATTAAGCAAATCGCAGAAAAAGAAGGGAAAGCATCAGTAAATGAAATTCGAGATCGATTAAATTTTGGGCGAAAACTGACGGTTCAACTCATGGAATATTTTGATCGTACTGGTTTCTTACGTCGCAAAGGAAACGATCATATCCTACGCGATAAAAACATTTTTGATTTATAAGGAAATATTTTACTGATATATAACTAACTTCAATGAAGTAAATAACCAAGTGAAGAGCTCGAACAATACAAAGTGTAATTGCTCCCATACAACGTGTGTAAAAATACTTTATCAGTTCTTCACTGACGTAAATCAAATGTACGATGCGTTATTGAATAAAATCTGACGCAACTTGTGTATTTACCAACTTCCCAGATACTGGCGTTGAGTTTTTGGGGTGCAGATCAGCAAGCGGTTCAATTTGGTAAAAGTTTTACCATTTTGAACCGCTTTTGCTTTAATTAGTGTTTGTGATCGTGATGATGCTCATGTGTGGCATCATCTACCTCAACTAATGTCACCATAATGACTGAGTCCTCTGCAGCTTCGCCTTGAATAAAGTATTTTCCATCAAAGTTAAGCACTTGCCCTACATTGATTTCATGTTTTTCATTGTCATTCAATACCACATTCATTTTTCCGCTTAGTACGGTAAAAATCACACTATCGCCTTCGTGGTTATGACGTTTTAATTGCTCTCCTTTCTTCAAGGCTTTTTTCACCACGGTAAACTGTTCCGTTTGCATAATTTTACCGAAGCCATCTTTTACTACACCAATATCTGCTTGTGCAATAGAGGCAATACCAAAGCTGAGTAATGAGGCTAATAACACTTTTTTCATAACAAGTCTCCTTCTGTGTTTTGAATTAGATGTCCTAATTCTGACACTTTTACTCAACTATTTCAATGCAAATTATTCTCAAATACAAAAAGCATCACAAAAATAACTCTTTATTACACCTTTTTTCTCAAATGATCCCCATCCGTTTTATGCAATTTCAATACGGTTAAAACAAGAATGATTGCAAAAATATATCCCGTTTCTAGATCAATAACTGGTCCTCCACTTGTTCCCTCATGAACCATTGTATCAAGTAAATCTAAAAATTCGCATCCAAGCGCCATCTTCAGACTAATCTTCAGGATACCATGAGTTGCTCACGGCACGGAATACACGCTCAGGGTGTGACATCATTGCAGCAATATGACCGTCCACTTTAGAAATCACGGTAATCCCTAATGCTGAAGCATTTGGGTTGGCTGGGTAGGTTTCAGTTACATTTAAATGACTGTCGATATACTGCGCCACAATCAAGTTTTGGGCTTGAAGTACGGTCAAATTTTCAAAAGTTTTGAATTCAGTCTCCTTTCTTTGTTATTGGTTTGTATCTCTTAATAACAAAAAAGCTTGCTGTTTTTCCCAGCAAGCCTTTTAAAATAACGCAATTAAGCAAATTGTTTTTTATTATTTAAATAGCGTTTCGCACATTCTGATGCAGCAACTAAACCGCCTGCCATCATAATAATATCTTTAATCACGAGTCGTCCAGCGCCTGAGAGATATGGGAATCCATAATTAGGTGTTGGGAAGTCCCCGCCTAAATTAGGCACCCAGGTTTCTGGCGTAAATATCAGGAACGACAGCGTGACTATCGACATGCCAAAGGTGAGTAAGCCTCCAAATAGCCCGAGTGTTGGAGACCAAATCCCCGCTAATACTAAAATACCAATGGTCACGATCATCGCGCCAATAATATAAGAAGCTGTATAGGTGCCATTAGCTTTATGCCATTCAATATTTTTTGCGACCATTTTGCCTTCAGGGTTTTTATATAGGGTATATTCTTTTACTAAAACACCCTTATCATTTTCTACCATGTTTGCTCCATTTTTGTAAAGGAAGCTTAAGAAAGGGCTATTTGACACAAAATGTGCGATACCATCTGCCTCATATTGGCAAACTTTTAAGCCACCAATCCAAACCATCACTACACAAATAGCAATGCGGATAAAGTTAATAAATTGACGTTGCAATGGTGCAACAATATTAGCTAGCAATGTAACTAAACTACTCATTAAGAACTCCTCATATAGTTCAATTGATATTACGGACAAAATATCCAAGAATTGTTCAGTATAAAAAAGAGATACTGACTCGCCCAGTATCTCTTATTCTGTATTAATTTTCTGTGAGCAATTTCACATTATTTAAAATTCACTCTAGCATTTCTAAAAATTCTCATCCACGCACCATCTTCAGACCAATCTTCTGGATACCATGAGTTGCTCACAGCACGGAATACACGTTCTGGGTGTGGCATCATCGCAGCAATACGACCGTCCACGTTAGAAATGGCAGTAATCCCTAATGGCGAACCATTCGGGTTGGCTGGATAGGTTTCAGTCACGTTTAAATGGCTATCGATATATTGTGCCACAATTAAGTTTTGCGCTTGAAGTGCGGTCAAATTTTCCGGTGTTTTGAATTCTACACGGCCTTCACCATGAGAAACCGCAATCGGCATATGAGAACCTGCCATGCCTTTAAACCACAATGAGTTGGTGTCATTGATTTTCACCATCGCAGCACGGGCTTCAAAACGTTCTGATTTATTGCGCACGAAACGTGGCCAATTTTCTGCACCAGGGATGATTTCCGCAAGGGCGGAGATAAATTGACAGCCGTTACATACACCTAATGAAAGCGTGTTTTCATTGGCGAAGAATTGGCTGAATTGATCGCGTAATTGTGGGTTAAACAAAATGGATTTCGCCCAGCCGCCGCCCGCGCCTAATACGTCACCGTAAGAGAAGCCACCACAGGCCACCATCGCGTTGAAGTCGTTTAAGTTGTAACGGCCTGTCATTAAATCACTCATGTGAACATCAATCGCCGCAAAGCCTGCTCGGTCAAAAGCCGCTGCCATTTCAACGTGGCTGTTTACGCCTTGTTCACGCAATACGGCTACTTTTGGTTTCACGCCTTTGCTGATGTACGGCGCAGCAATATCTTCATTTACATCATAGGTTAAGTAAGCCGATAAACCTTTGTTGTCTGTCGTTTTTTTCGCTTCAAATTCTTGGTCAGCACATTCTGGGTTATCGCGTAAGCGTTGCATTTGATGGGTCAATTCTGCCCAAATGCCACGCAATTCAGAGCGTTTTTCATCCAAAATTTCCCTTCCGAATTGATGGATCACAATGCGATCATCGTTGCTAACCTTGCCGATGTCGTAGGTAATTCCCTCTAATCCATGTGTTTTCAACACCGTATAAATAGCGTCAAGTTCCGCCTCTAATACCTGAATCACCGCGCCTAATTCTTCGTTAAATAAAATGGCTAACTCGGAAATTTCTTGCGCATAGTGTTCCGCACCGAGCTCAAGCGCCCATCCTTTTCCGCTATCGAATAACGGAGAAATATCCACATCCACGCCACAGTTACCCGCAAACGCCATTTCTGCAAGCGTGGTAATTAAACCACCGTCTGAACGGTCGTGGTAAGCCAATAATTTACGCTCTGCCACCAATACTTGCATTGCATCGAAGAAATTTTTCAGTTTGGCTACGTTCACCACATCGGCTGGTTTGTCACCTAATTGCTTATACACTTGCGCAAGTGCGGTCGCACCTAGGCGATTTTTTCTTTCGCCTAAATCAACCAACAATAAACGGCTTGCGCCTTTGTCTGTACGTAATTGAGGTGTCACGGTCTTGCGTATATCTTCCACGCGCGCAAAAGATGAAATCACTAAAGAAAGCGGTGCAGTAACCGATTTTTTCTCGCCATTTTCTTCCCAAGTGGTTTTCATCGACATGGAGTCTTTACCCACCGGAATGGTAATGCCTAATGCAGGGCAAAGCTCTTCACCCACTGCTTTTACGGCTTCATATAAGCCGGCATCTTCACCACCATGACCTGCTGCAGACATCCAGTTTGCAGACAGTTTAATGCGTTTAATATCGCCAATGTTGGTGCCCGCAATGTTGGTAATGGATTCTGCTACCGCTAAACGTGCAGAAGCCCCGAAGTCTAATAATGCCACGGGTGCGCGCTCGCCCATTGCCATTGCTTCGCCGTGATAGCTGTCTAATGACGCGGTTGTCACGGCCACATCAGACACCGGAATTTGCCATGGGCCGACCATTTGATCACGTGCCACCATACCGGTTACCGAACGGTCGCCAATGGTGATTAAGAAAGTTTTTTCTGCCACCACCGGTAAGCGTAATACGCGATGGAAAGCTTCTTTTAATTGAATATTTTCCGTTGCAAACGGTCGGTTTTCGACGGTTTTTGACGAAACCTCACGGGTCATTTTCGGGGTTTTGCCTAATAACACATTCATTGGTAAATCAATTGGGTTATTGTCGAAATGGCTATCGTGCAAGGTTAAATGTTTCTCTTCCGTTGCCTCACCAATGACAGCAAATGGCGCACGCTCACGTTCACAAAGTGCGGTAAATAATTCGAGTTTTTCTGGCGCAACGGCTAAGACATAACGTTCTTGCGATTCGTTACACCAAATTTCCAATGGTGACATACCTTTTTCATCGCAAAGAATTGAGCGTAAATCAAATTTACCGCCACGTTCGCCATCGTGCACCAATTCAGGCATCGCGTTGGATAAACCGCCTGCGCCTACATCGTGGATAAAGAGAATTGGGTTTTCATCACCTAATTGCCAGCAACGGTCAATCACCTCTTGGCAGCGGCGTTCCATTTCTGGGTTTTCACGTTGAACGGAAGCAAAATCTAAATCTTCTTTTGATTTACCGCTATCCATAGAAGACGCTGCCCCACCGCCTAAGCCGATATTCATGGCTGGGCCGCCTAATACGATCAATTTCGCTCCAACGGGGATTTCACCTTTTTGAACGTGTTCGCCACGAATATTACCGATACCACCCGCTAACATAATCGGCTTGTGATAACCACGCACTTCTTCACCATTGAAGCTATTAACTTTCTCTTCATAGGTACGGAAATAACCCAATAACGCAGGGCGACCAAACTCGTTGTTAAATGCTGCGCCACCTAATGGACCTTCAATCATAATATCTAAGGCTGAAGCAATACGGTTTGGTTTGGAAAGTGGATTTTCCCAAGGTTGTTCAAAGTTTGGAATGATAAGGTTTGATACCGAGAAACCAGTTAAACCTGCTTTAGGTTTGGCACCACGACCCGTTGCACCCTCATCACGAATTTCCCCGCCAGAACCTGTTGCGGCACCTGGGAATGGTGAAATCGCGGTTGGGTGGTTGTGGGTTTCCACTTTCATTAAGATATGTGCATCTTCATTGTGATAGCGATATTGCCCATCTTGATCTGCAAAGAAACGGCCAACTTTTGAGCCTTCCATCACCGCTGCATTATCTTTATAAGCTGAAAGCACGAAATCAGGGGTTTTCTCAAAGGTATTTTTAATCATTTTAAACAGGGATTTATCCTGTTTTTTGCCATCAATAATCCAATCCGCATTAAAGATTTTATGGCGGCAGTGCTCAGAGTTAGCTTGTGCGAACATATAAAGTTCAATATCGTGCGGATTGCGCCCTAATTGAGTGAAGTTTTCTACCAAATAATCAATTTCATCTTCTGCCAGTGCCAAGCCTAATTCTACGTTGGCTGTGACTAAAGCTTCACGTCCACCTTTTAAAATATCCACGGTTTTGAACGGTTTCGGATCTTGATGACGGAATAAAATCTCAGCATCTTCTGGATTGCGCACCACGGTTTCCATCATTCGGTCATGTAAAAGTGCGGTCAATTTTTCTGTCGTTTTTTCCTCAAGCGGTTGGCTTAACTCAAAATAATACGCCAAACCACGCTCAATACGCTCCACTTCATTTAAACCACAATTATGCGCAATATCTGTCGCTTTAGAAGACCAAGAAGAAATGGTACCGACGCGTGGAATCACGATAAAAGTTTCGCCTTTGGCATCGTGTTCTGCCAAGGTTGGGCCGTAATGTAACAATGCTTTTAACTTAGCTTCCTGCTCGCTAACAAGCGGTCGATTTAATTCCACAAAATGCAAATATTCCGCATAAACCGATTTCACCGGTAATTGATTTTGTTGGAATTTTTGCATTAAGCCTTGAATACGGAATTCAGAAAGGGCGGGTGAGCCACGAAAAGTTTGAAGCATAAGGGGTTCCTTTATGAGGATAGGAATGAAAATCGAGGGGTATTATAAAGGATATTTTTACAAACGAAAACGTTTGCGTGATCCGGGAATAAAATCCCCACCTTTAAGAGTTAGATGGGGATAAGAAGATTAAAGGGTTATAAAACCGTCATATACATGGGTTGCTTCGCCAGTCATATAAAGCGGATGACCAACGCCATTCCATTCAATGATTAATAAACCGCCCGGCAAATTGACTTGAACTCGATTGCTCAATAAACCTTGCATAATTCCAACTGCAACAGCTGCACAAGCGCCACTTCCACAGGCTTGCGTTTCTCCAGCACCGCGTTCATAAACTCTAAGTTTAATATGCTCTTTATTGATGATTTGCATAAAACCAGCATTGACACGTTCGGGAAAGCGTTCGTGGCTCTCTAGCAAAGGGCCAAGTTGTTCAACATTTGCTGTTTGAATATCATCTACTTGCACAACACAATGAGGGTTCCCCATTGAAACGGCACCACATAAGACGGTTTGAATGTCTGTACGTAGGATGTAATTTTTCTCGAATTTATTTGCGGTAAATGGAATTTTTGCTGGCTCCCAAATAGGTTCGCCCATATTCACACGAATTTGGTTATCGTCTTTTACCGTTAGAACCATATTGCCTTTTTGCGTGCTAACCGCGATGTCTTTTTTGTTAGTCAATCCTTTTAATGTCACAAAACGAGCAAAACAGCGGGCACCATTTCCGCATTGCGAAACTTCACTTCCATCGGCATTGAAAATACGATAATGAAAATCGAGTTCAGGATCATAAGGTGGCTCAACAAGCAAAAGCTGATCAAAACCAATTCCACGGTGGCGATCAGCTAAGCGTTGAATGGTTTCTGACGTAAAAAAAACATTTTGAGTAACACCGTCAACCACAACAAAATCGTTGCCTAATCCGTGCATTTTGGAAAACTGCATTTTTCCATCCTTTATTTAAATTCAAGATTGATTGCATTATAGAGAGCGGTAAAAAGAATGGCAAATTCAGAATTTTAGATTAAGAAAAGTGCGGTAAAACACAGGAAATTTTTACCGCACTTTATTCGCTAGTTTACTCAGATTACATCCAAGCATTATTGCGAATGATCCCTACGGCAATGCCTTCAATCTCAAAGTTTTCTTGCTCTTCAAGATTTACCACGATTGGATCAAATTCTTCATTTTCTGCGTGTAGATAAATGATAGAACCTTTTTTCTCAAGGCGTTTTACCGTCACTTCATCTTCAATACGGGCAACGACAATTTGTCCATTACGTACATCCTTGGTGCTATGTACAGCTAATAAATCACCATCTAAGATACCAATGTCTTTCATGGATTGACCATAAACTTTTAGTAAGAAATCTGCTTGTGGTTTAAACATATCGGCATCTACGCGATAAGTTGCTTCGATATGTTGTTCTGCAAGAATCGGTTCTCCGGCCGCCACGCGACCAACCAGTGGTAAACCATCAAATTCTTCATTTGCGCTATTGTCTAAAATGCGGATACCGCGAGATGCGCCTGGAATAATTTCAATCGCACCTTTGCGTGAAAGCGCTTTTAAATGTTCTTCTGCCGCATTGGGTGATTTAAAGCCTAATTCTCGAGAGATTTCGGCTCGTGTTGGTGGCATGCCTGTTGTTTCTAAATGACGTTTTAATAAATCCAACACTTCTTGTTGGCGTGCTGTTAATGGTCTCATATACACTCCTGTTTTTAAATACAGATAACTGGTATTGTATACAGATTGTGTGAAGTTGCAATAGTTATTTTTTTAAATCTGTGTATTAGGTCACATTCTGTCACTAAATTTTTTAAAGCGGTTGAGATCGGATGTGTTAAAATATTTCAAATTTACAACAAAGAGAAAATTTATCATGGCAAATTTTGTAAATATGTATCGTCAATTATTGAGCTTGCCTCTGTCAGTATTAGTGAAAAATAATCCAATTCCAGCCAATCCGATAGAAGAGCTTTCCCTCAATATTCACCAACCTGTTGTTTATGTTTTGCCTTATACCTCCCAAACCGATTTCGTTATTTTCCGTCGAAATTGTTTGGCGTTAGGTTTACCTGATCCTACTGAGAAAAATGAAATTGATGGTGTGAAGTTGCCTCGTTATGTATATTTAGATGAGGGACGCCGCATTTTTAAATCGAAAGGTGCGAAAGATGAAACCACCACGATCTTCAATAAATACCTCGAATTACACCGCACTTCTGAGAGTTTAGATGTGCAACTTATTCCAGTTTCCGTTCTTTGGGGGCGTTCTCCTGGGCATGAAGATAAATCCGGTTTGCCTAACTTGCGTTTGTTAAATGGCATGCAAAAAACTTTTGCTGCTATTTGGTTTGGACGTGATACCTTTGTACGTTTTTCTCAAGCTGTTTCATTACGTTATATGGTGAATGAGCATGGCTCCGATGAAAAAATTGCGCAGAAGCTGGCTCGAGTTGCAAAAATGCATTTTGCTAAACAGCGCATTTCGGCAACAGGCCCTCGTTTACCGAATCGCCAAGCTATGTTTAATAAATTATTGCAATCAGAAGCGATTCAACATGCGATTGAAGATGAAGCGAAATCGAAAAATATCAGTATTGAAAAAGCCCAAAAAGAAGCGCATAAGATTTTGGATGAAATTGCTGCTGATGTAAGTCATTCAAGTTTGCGAGCCGCTGATCGTTTTTTACGTTGGCTTTGGAATAAACTTTATTCTGGTATTGATGTGCAAAATGCAGATCGTGTACGTAAATTAGCACTTGAAGGTCATGAGATTGTTTATGTGCCTTGTCACCGTAGCCACATCGACTATTTATTGCTTTCTTATGTGCTTTATCATCAAGGTCTTGTTCCGCCGCATATCGCAGCAGGAATTAATTTAAATTTCTGGCCTGTAGGTAGAATGTTCCGTAGTTGGGGCGCATTCTTTATTCGCCGCACTTTTAAAGGAAATAGATTATATTCTGCAATCTTCCGCGAATATTTATCAGAGTTATTTCATCGTGGTTATTCGGTAGAATATTTTATTGAGGGTGGTCGTTCGCGCACTGGTCGTTTACTTGCGCCAAAAACAGGCATGATGTCGATGACACTTCAAGCGTTGCAACATAATCAAACTCGTCCAATATCTGTTGTGCCAGTTTATGTGGGCTATGAGCACGTATTGGAAGTGGATACTTACGCAAAAGAATTGCGTGGTGCGGCGAAAGAAAAAGAAAATGCGGGTTTGGTTATTCGAGTAATTAAAAAATTACGCAATCTCGGTCAAGGTTTTGTGAATTTTGGTGAGCCAATTACGCTTTCCAACTATTTGAGCCAACATTTCCCTGATTGGAAAGAGCAAAATCACGAAGAAAAACCACAATGGTTTGCTCCTGCAGTTGATTCTGTATCAAAACAGGTGATGGTGAACATTAATAAAGCCGCCGCGGTGAATGCAATGAATTTAGTTGGGACGGCATTGTTGTCTTCTCGTCAGCGTGCACTTTCTCGTGAGCAACTTTTAGAACAACTGGCGAGTTACCAACAATTACTACAAAACGTGCCTTATTCCGCAGATGTTGTATTGCCAACGGCTACGCCTGAAATGATGTTAAACCATGTATTAACGCTTGATCGTGTTGGCGTGTTAGTCGAAAAGGATAACTTTGGGGAAATTGTGCGTTTGGAACGCGCATCAGCCGTCTTGATGACTTACTATCGCAATAACATACAGCACTTATTTGTATTGCCATCTTTAGTTGCAAGCATCATTTTGCATTATGAGGCGATTCAAAAAGATTTATTAGTCGAAGCTGTCGGCAAGATTTATCCGTTCTTAAAAGGCGAGTTATTCTTGCACTTTAGTGAAGAAGAGTTAAAAACTCAAATTCACCAAATTATTGATGAATTTGCGCGCCAACAGGTGATTAACTCTAATGATAATTTCTTATCTATCAATAAATCGAAAGTACGTATTTTACAACTTTGGTCTGCAGGAATGCGTGAAATCTTGCAACGTTATTACATCACAGTGACAATTTTGCAAAAACAACCAGATATTTCACGTGCAGAACTCGAAAAAGAAAGCCAACTTGTTGCACAGCGTTTATCTGTGTTACATGGTATTAATGCACCAGAGTTCTTTGATAAAGCAGTCTTTTCTATGTTCATTGCAAACTTAAAAGAACAAGGTTATTTTGATGATAACGGCCAAGGTAACCTTGAAAAATTAGAGGCATTATCCTCTATTCTTGCACATTTAATTTCAACTGAAATTTGCCTCACTGTAAAAGGCACGGTGGCTAAAGTTGAAGATAACTAAATATTGCCATGTTACAAAGTGCGGTGAGTATCCACCGCACTTTGTATTTTATATTGAAATTGTGATCTAGATCACTTTATTGAAATTGTATTTTATGCCTTTTAGGTGTATAAATTATACGCTTTAAAGTTGAGATATATTAATTATTTGGGATAATTGATTCATTCACTTTTTTGCAATTATTTTATAAAACAACGTAAACTGAATTAACCAAAAAGGATTATTTTTATGAAATGTGAAATATTAAAACGCACTGCAATAGCATTATTTGTTGGTGGTATTATTTCGGCTTCAGCTACCGCAGAAGATAAATCTGTTGAGGCCGCTGGAAGTGATTTTGGTAAAGTTATTAAAGCAGAGATTACAAAACAAACGGAAGCAGTAAAAACAGAATTAACCAATAGTATCGCTGAAAAAGCAGATAAGAGCGCTGTATCAGAAGCATTGAATAAATTGCAAACTGAAAAAGCAAGTCTCGAAGATGTAACCAAGTTATCTGAAAATGTTACAGAAGGGTTTAATAGTATTCAAGATAAAGTACACAACCTACAAGAAGCTTTGGTTGGAGATAACACAGAAAATAATCCAGGCTTAATTAAATCAGTAAGTTCAGCTGTTGAAGAGTTAAATGATAATATTGCTAAAAAAGCAGATCAGAGTGCTGTAGATGATATAAATACTGAATTAACTGCAAGAGCAGAAGCAATAGAGACATTGCAAAAAGAAAAAGCAAGTCTCGACGATGTAACCAAGTTATCTGAAAATGTTAAAGAAGGATTTGATAGTATTCAAGATAAAGTACACAACCTACAAGAAGCTTTGGCTGGAGATGGTACAGATGAAAAACCTGGTTTAATTAAATCAGTAAGTTCAGCTGTTGAAGAGTTAAATGATAATATTGCTAAAAAAGCAGATAAAGCCACTGTAGAGCAAAATACAAAAGAGATTGAAAAAATTAAAAATCTGAAAGGCTATGATTCTTTAACTGAGGTTGAAAATAAGGTTAAAGAGGGTGTAAGTGGAAAAGCAGATAAGCAAGCATTAGAAGACCTTAAAATAGAGGTTAAAGATAACGAAGAAGGAATCGGTGAATTATCAAAAACAGTCAGCGACATTGATGACAATGTTGTTAAGTTAACAGATGCTCATAATGAATTATTAAAAGAGCATAATAATTTAGTCGAAGATGTTAAAGGTTTTAATGACGCTTATAATAAATTTACCGATGCTACAAATACAGAGCTAGACAAAAAAGCAGATATTGATGATGTAGAAGATGCTTTATCTAGAAAGGCAAATGCATCAGATGTATATACTAAGACTGAAAGCGACAGCAAACTAGATGTTAAAGCAGATAAAACTGAGTTAGCAATTAAAGCAGACAAAACTGAGTTAGCAATTAAAGCAGACAAAACTGAGTTAGTAGCTAAAGCAGATAAAACTGAGTTGGCAAATAAAGCTGACAAGAATAGCGTTTACTCAAAATCTGAAACCGATAATAAATTTGCATTAAAAGCGGATAATTCAGTTGTTAGTGCTCAGGCAGCAGATATTAATAACTTACGTACCGATGTTAATGCTCATAAAGTAGACATTGATAAGTTACGTACAGATGTTAATGTTCATACAAAACGTCTTGATCATTTAGATAATAGAGTAAATAAACTTGATAAAGATCTTAAACGTGGTCTTGCTGCTCAAGCTGCTTTAACAGGTTTATTCCAACCATATACTGTGGGTAAAGCAAACTTTACAGCAGCTGTAGGTGGTTATAAATCTCAAACTGCAGTAGCGATTGGTACTGGTTATCGTTATAACCAAAACATTGCGACTAAAGCAGGGGTTGCATTTACACAAGGTGGCGGTGTAACTTATAACGCTGGTGTAAACTTTGAGTGGTAAATAAATATTACCTATAAGGGCAGACATTGTGTCTGTCCTTTTTTCTTTATTAAACAAAATATTGGCGTTAATAGACTGGTTAGAAATAAATTAAGACGGAATCTTATTATAAGTAAAAAAACACTAAAGATTTTCACCGCACTTTTAAGTAAAATAGCGCAATTTTCTAAAGAGATAATAAATATGAAAGCCAAATTAGCTAGTTTACTTGCGCAAGCAAATATAAAAATAAGTGATCAACAAATTCAGCAGCTGATTGATCTGGTCAATTTACTCAATAAATGGAATAAAGCTTATAATTTGACGTCAGTTCGTGATCCACAAGAAATGTTAGTCAAACATATCTTAGATAGCCTTGTTGTAAGTCCTTATTTACAAGGTGATCGTTTTATTGATGTCGGTACTGGCCCTGGCTTGCCTGGTTTACCTTTAGCAATTATTAATCCTTCCAAACAATTTGTCCTCCTTGATAGTTTAGGCAAACGTATTAGTTTTATTCGAAATGCAGTACGTGAGCTTGGGCTCACTAATGTAACTCCTGTTTTAAGTCGAGTAGAAGAATATCAACCTGAAGATAAATTTGATGGCGTATTAAGTCGCGCTTTTGCTTCATTAAAAGATATGACTGATTGGTGCCATCATTTACCCAAAGAAAACGGTCATTTTTATGCATTAAAAGGTATTTATCAGGAAGATGAAATTAATGAATTGAATAAAAAATACACTATTCAAGAAGTGATTGAACTACATGTTCCCGAACTTATAGGTGAGCGACATTTAATCGTTTTGCGTTAAAAAGTAACAAATAGATAAATTATTTTCTAAAAGTGTGATTTATATAACACTTTTTATGTGTTTTTAAGTTGAATCTAAATCCAGCAAAGGTATAATCGGCGAGCTAAAATTATTTTGTAAAAGTGATGTCGCGCATTTTATCTCACGCTAAAAAAAACTACAGAAAAGCTATTGTTATTGAGAGTCTTTTGCTTGTAGTTTTTTATTTGCTTATTTATGGATGGCAACGCCAAAGTGCGGTAGATTTTGGCTACGGTTTTTTAAGTGCCTTTTTGCCTTTTTGTACATTCATATTTATCATTTTTTACAGAAAACAAAATTTTTCAACAAAACTGACCGCACTTTATCGTGCTGAAGCAATAAAGTTTATTTTAACGATGGTTTTTATCATTATTGCCATCAAATGGTTATTAGTTATCAATTTTATTGCGTTTTTTGTTGGTTTTTTATTGGCGTTAGTGCTGAATAATGTTATTCCACTTATTCTCAATAAAATTTAGCTTTGGGTTATTCTTCTTCAGAACAAAGGATCGATTATGTCTGGACAAACTTCAATTGAATATATCCAACACCATTTAACTTATCTTACAACAGGTGAAGGTTTTTGGACGTTTAATCTTGATACGTTTTTCTTCTCTGTGTTGTGCGGTTTCCTTTTCTTAGCTATTTTTCGCAAGGTGGCTAAAAAAGCAACAACAGGTGTGCCGAGTAAACTACAATGTGCTGTTGAAATGGCTGTAGAATGGATTGATGGTGTGGTAAAAGAAAATTATCACGGTAAACGAGATGTGATAGCGCCGTTGGCTTTAACTATTTTCGTATGGGTGATGATTATGAATACTATTGATTTGGTACCTGTGGATTATATTCCCCAGTTGTTTGCTATTATTACAGGCGATCATCATATTCCTGTACGAGCCGTGCCGACTACGGATATGAATATGACATTTGCAATGTCGATTTCAGTATTTGTATTAATCCTTTTTTATACGATTAAATCTAAGGGTATTAAAGGTCTCGCAAAAGAATACACTTTACACCCTTTTAATCATTGGGCATTTATCCCTGTTAATCTTCTTCTTGAATCCGTGACGTTGATCTCAAAGCCTGTTTCATTAGCACTTCGTTTATTCGGAAATATGTATGCTGGTGAGCTGATCTTTATTTTGATTGCCGTGATGTATTCAGCCAATGCGTTTGTGGCTGCACTGGGTGTGCCATTGCAGTTGGTGTGGGCGATTTTCCATATTTTGGTTATCGCATTACAAGCCTTCGTCTTTATGATGCTTACTGTGGTTTACCTGAGTATTGCATATAATAAAGCGGAACATTAATTTTTATTTTTTATTTAACAACTCAACTCTCAACAACGGAGAAAATTTATGGAAACTGTAATTAGTGCAACAATCATTGCTTCTGCGATTATGCTTGCTTTTGCTGCGTTAGGTACTGCGATTGGCTTTGGTCTTCTTGGCGGTAAATACCTTGAGTCTGCCGCTCGTCAGCCTGAATTAGCTAATTCACTACTTACTAAGATGTTTATTGTTGCAGGTCTTCTTGATGCGATTGCGATGATCGCTGTAGGTATCGGTTTATATTTCGCATTCGCAAATCCATTTGCTGCATTATTAGGTTAATAAACAACAAATTTCCTAATTAACGAAGGAGGTATGTTGTGAATATTAATGCAACATTAATTGGTCAAACCATCGCCTTTATTATTTTTGTATGGTTCTGTGTGAAGTTTGTTTGGCCACCAATTATTAATGCGATTGAAACACGTCAAAGCCAAATTGCGAACGCTTTAGCGTCAGCTGAAGCAGCTAAAAAAGAGCAAGCAGATACGAAAAATCTTGTTGAACAAGAACTTTCAGCTGCAAAAGTACAAGCTCAAGAAATTTTAGATGCAGCGAATAAACGTCGCAATGAAGTATTAGACGAAGTGAAGGCAGAAGCCGAAGAACTAAAAGCAAAAATTATTGCTCAAGGTTATGCAGAAGTAGAAGCAGAACGTAAACGTGTTCAAGAAGAATTACGTCTTAAAGTGGCTTCATTGGCAGTGGCTGGTGCTGAGAAAATTGTGGGTCGTTCTATTGATGAAGCGGCAAACAATGACATTATTGATAAATTAGTTGCAGAGTTATAAGAGGCTTAGCTTATGTCAGAATTAACTACAATAGCTCGCCCTTATGCAAAAGCTGCATTCGACTTTGCCATTGAACAAAGTGCGGTCGAAAAATGGACTGAAATGTTAGGTTTTGCTGCAGCCGTAGCTGAAGATGAAACGGTAAAAGCTTACTTAAGTAGTTCTCTTTCTGCACAGAAATTAGCTGATACAGTAATTTCTATTTGTGGCGAACAATTGGATCAATATGGGCAAAATCTTATTCGGTTAATGGCTGAAAATAAGCGTTTGAGTGCTATTCCTGCGGTGTTTGAAGAATTTAAACATCACGTAGAGGAGCACCAAGCTATTGCAGAAGTTGAAGTAACGTCTGCGCAACCATTGAATGCAACACAAATCGAAAAAATTGCAGCTGCAATGGAAAAAAGATTAGCTCGCAAAGTGAAATTAAATTGCAACGTGGATAACGCACTTATTGCTGGTGTGATTATTCGTACTGAAGACTTTGTGATTGACGGAAGTAGCCGTGGGCAACTTACTCGTCTCGCAAACGAGTTGCAATTATAAGAGGAATACAAGATGCAACTAAATTCAACTGAAATTAGTGAATTGATTAAAAAACGCATCGCTCAATTCGACGTGGTCAGTGAAGCGCGTAATACAGGGACAATTGTTTCTGTAAGCGATGGTATTATTCGCATCCACGGTTTAAGCGATGTGATGCAAGGTGAAATGATCGCCTTACCAGGTAATCGTTATGCGATGGCACTTAACCTTGAACGCGATTCTGTTGGTGCAGTAGTTATGGGACCTTACGCAGATTTAGCGGAAGGTATGGAAGTTCAATGTACAGGTCGTATTCTTGAAGTACCAGTTGGTCGTGGTTTATTAGGTCGTGTAGTTAATACGCTTGGTCAACCAATCGATGGTAAAGGCGAAATTGAAAATGATGGTTTCTCACCAGTAGAAGTGATTGCACCAGGTGTTATCGATCGTCGTTCTGTTGATCAACCTGTTCAAACTGGTTATAAAGCTGTTGACTCAATGGTGCCAATCGGCCGTGGTCAACGTGAATTAATCATTGGTGACCGTCAAACAGGTAAAACTGCGTTAGCAATTGACGCTATTATTAACCAACGTAATTCAGGTATTAAATGTATCTATGTTGCGATTGGTCAAAAAGCCTCTACTATCGCAAACGTCGTGCGTAAATTAGAAGAACATGGTGCGCTTGCAAATACTATCGTGGTGGCCGCATCCGCATCTGAATCAGCAGCGTTACAATATTTAGCACCTTATGCTGGTTGTGCGATGGGTGAATATTTCCGTGATCGCGGCGAAGATGCATTAATTGTTTATGATGATTTATCAAAACAAGCGGTAGCTTATCGTCAAATTTCATTGTTATTACGTCGTCCACCAGGTCGTGAAGCCTATCCAGGTGATGTGTTCTATTTACATTCTCGTTTACTAGAACGTGCTTCTCGTGTAAACGAAGATTACGTAGAAAAATTCACTAAAGGTGAAGTGAAAGGAAAAACAGGTTCTTTAACCGCACTTCCGATTATTGAAACCCAAGCTGGTGACGTATCTGCGTTTGTTCCAACCAACGTAATTTCTATTACCGATGGTCAGATCTTCTTAGAATCTAACTTGTTTAACTCAGGTATTCGTCCTGCGGTAAACCCAGGTATTTCAGTATCTCGTGTTGGTGGTTCAGCGCAAACTAAAGTTATTAAGAAATTAGCGGGTGGTATTCGTACCGCGCTAGCTCAATATCGTGAATTAGCAGCGTTTGCACAGTTTGCATCAGATCTTGATGATGCGACTCGTAAGCAACTTTCTCACGGTGAAAAAGTAACTGAATTATTAAAACAAAAACAATTTGCTCCATTATCTGTTGCAGAACAAGCGGTTGTATTGTTTGCTGTTGAATTTGGTTATTTGGATGACGTGGAATTATCAAAAATTGCAAGTTTTGAGACCGCACTTTTAGATTATTCTAACCGTAATCACGCTGAGTTTATGCAAGAGCTTACTAAAACCGGTAACTATAATGACGAAATCAAAGATACATTAAAAGGTATTTTAGATAGTTTTAAAGCGAATAGTGCTTGGTAGTAACGGAGAGATAAGATGGCAGGTGCAAAAGAGATAAAAACCAAAATTGCCAGTGTACAAAGTACACAAAAAATTACTAAGGCAATGGAAATGGTGGCAACCTCGAAAATGCGTAAAACGCAGGATCGTATGGCTGCATCTCGTCCGTATTCTGAAACTATCCGTAACGTTATTAGTCATGTGTCTAAAGCAAGTGTCGGTTATAAACATCCGTTCTTAGTTGAGCGTGAAGTGAAGAAAATCGGTATCTTGGTTATTTCAACAGATCGTGGTATGTGTGGTGGGTTAAATGTTAATTTATTCAAAACCACACTTAACCAAATCAAAAATTGGAAAGAACAAAATATCTCTACAGATTTGGGCTTAATAGGTTCAAAAGGGATTAGTTTTTTCCGTTCCTTTGGATTTAATATCAAAGGTCAAATTTCTGGTTTAGGCGATACGCCCGCTCTAGAAGAATTAATTGGTGTCGCAAATACAATGTTTGATGCTTATCGTAATGGTGAAATTGATGCAGTTTATATTGCATACAATAAATTTGTTAATACGATGTCGCAAAAACCTGTTGTACAACAATTAGTTCCTTTACCAGAATCTAAAGACGATCATTTAAATGAAAGACAACAGACTTGGGATTATCTTTATGAACCAGAACCAAAAGTACTATTAGATAGCCTTTTAGTTCGTTATTTAGAATCCCAAATTTATCAAGCGGTTGTAGATAATTTAGCTTCAGAACAAGCGGCTCGAATGGTAGCAATGAAAGCAGCAACTGATAATGCAGGTAATTTAATTAATGATCTGCGGTTGGTGTATAACAAAGCTCGTCAAGCAAGTATCACAAATGAATTGAATGAAATCGTAGCCGGTGCGGCAGCGATTTAAGAAAAGAGGAACGGTAATGTCAGCAGGAAAAATTGTACAAATCATCGGTGCGGTGATTGACGTTGAATTTCCACAAGATGCAGTGCCAAAAGTTTACGATGCATTAAAAGTTGAATCAGGTTTAACACTTGAGGTGCAACAACAATTAGGTGGCGGTGTGGTACGTTGTATCGCATTAGGTGCTTCTGACGGTTTAAAACGTGGTTTAAAAGTAGAAAACACGAATGATCCGATTCAAGTACCGGTAGGCACAAAAACCCTTGGTCGTATTATGAATGTATTGGGTGAACCAATTGATGAACAAGGTCCAATCGGTGAAGAAGAGCGTTGGGCTATCCACCGTTCTGCACCAAGCTATGAAGAACAATCAAACAGTACGGAATTATTAGAAACTGGTATCAAAGTTATCGACTTAATTTGTCCATTTGCTAAAGGTGGTAAAGTTGGTTTATTCGGTGGTGCGGGTGTAGGTAAAACCGTTAACATGATGGAATTAATCCGTAACATCGCGATCGAGCACTCAGGTTACTCTGTATTTGCGGGTGTAGGTGAACGTACTCGTGAAGGTAATGACTTCTATCATGAAATGAAAGATTCTAACGTATTAGATAAAGTATCTTTGGTTTATGGTCAGATGAATGAGCCACCAGGTAACCGTTTACGTGTTGCGTTAACCGGTTTAACCATGGCAGAAAAATTCCGTGATGAAGGTCGTGATGTATTATTCTTCGTGGATAATATCTATCGTTATACCCTTGCTGGTACTGAAGTATCTGCGTTATTAGGTCGTATGCCATCAGCGGTAGGTTACCAACCAACCTTAGCGGAAGAAATGGGTGTATTACAAGAACGTATTACTTCAACCAAAACAGGTTCTATTACCTCTGTACAAGCGGTATATGTACCTGCGGATGACTTAACTGACCCATCTCCGGCAACAACCTTTGCGCACTTAGACTCAACCGTTGTATTAAGTCGTCAAATTGCATCTTTAGGTATCTACCCAGCGGTTGATCCATTAGATTCAACTTCACGCCAATTAGATCCACTTGTTGTTGGTCAAGAGCATTATGATATTGCTCGTGGTGTACAAGGTATTTTACAACGTTATAAAGAATTGAAAGATATTATCGCAATTCTTGGTATGGACGAATTATCTGAAGAAGATAAATTAGTGGTAGCACGTGCACGTAAAATTGAACGTTTCTTATCACAACCGTTCTTCGTTGCTGAAGTATTTAATGGTACTCCAGGTAAATATGTTCCATTAAAAGAAACCATTCGCGGCTTTAAAGGTATTTTAAGCGGTGATTACGACCATATCCCAGAACAAGCGTTCTATATGGTAGGTTCAATCGACGAAGCGCTAGATAAAGCCAAAAATATGTAATCACTTCAAGTCATTTGAAGGAGAACAAAAATGGCGACATTTAATTTAACAATAGTAAGCGCAGAGCGAAAAATCTTTGAAGGTGAAGTAAAACAAATCCAAGCAACAGGTGTTGAGGGGGAATTAGGAATTCTCCCTGGACACACACCATTGCTAACGGCAATTAAGCCTGGGATTGTTAAATTTACCCTTCAAGATGGAAATGAAGAAGTTATCTATGTTTCTGGTGGTTTTTTAGAAGTTCAACCAAATATTGTTACGGTGCTAGCAGATGTTGCTATCCGTGGTAGTGAATTAGATGCAGATCGTATTCGCGAAGCAAAACGTAAAGCTGAAGAGAACATTGTATCTCATGCATCAGATGTAGATCATGATTTACTGGTAGCAAAACTTTCTAAAGAGTTAGCAAAACTTCGAGCTTATGAGTTGACTGAAAAACTCTTGAAAACAAGACGGTAATAAAAAAGTGCGGTGAATTTTCACCGCACTTTTTATATCTAATAATATATCCTTTAAACATACCTTTCTATATCAACTGTTGACTACTCTATTCACTTATTATAGCCACTCTATACTATATTATTTTCCCAAATAGCTTTGACCAACTTTTCTATATTAGATTAAAATATACGCCTTTTTAAATTTTATCCTTAAGGAAGAAAAATGGAAGAATCTTCGGAATTAGAAAAGCTCCCTAAAATGATAACAGGAGTCCTAAAAATAGTGTTAAGTTCTGCATTAATTGCATTAGCAATTGTACTAATTATTGCTTTGGGTAAAATAACTTATACCTTAGCAATGATGGTTTTAAATACATCAAGCTTTGTACCCTATGATGTTGCTGAACAAGCTGTAATGTTTTTCTTATATTTCGGGTTTATAGGATTAATAGTTCAATATTTTAAAAGTGGCTATCATTTTCCATTGCGCTATTTTATATACGCAGGGATTACAGCAATGTTACGACTCATTATTGTAAATCATGAAAGCTCAATTGATACCTTATTATTTGCTGGTTCAATTCTTGTTATGGTTATTGCGCTTTGCCTTGTTTTATATTCTAACAGACTTAAAAATCTATAAAGATATAAAAATCCCAAAGCATAATAAAACGCACTTCATTGAAGTGCGTTTTATCTATTATAATTAGTATTTATTCTAATTTGCTTTTGAAAGCTAATCTCCATTTTTTAGCATATTTTCCTCATTTTTTTCAAGAGGAATATTGTCTATAGCCATTACGGATTTTAAACTATCTTGTCGTACTTGTTCTGCTAGGACTTTATCACCAGACTGTTCAAAAACGTAAGAAGCCATCATCAAATCATTTGATTCTAATTGATTAGGACAAGCAATCACCTTTTTAAAAACTTCAGCAGCTTGGGAAAATTCGTTATTACGAACATATAAATAGCCCAACGCTCGATTAATACAACATTTTTCTACATCACCTGCTCGCTTAGCTCGTTTTGCTACAAGTTTAATTAACTTACTGTTATCTTCCGGCTGTAAACGTGTAATTTGAGTGCAAAGCGCTTTACCAATTGGTGTGTTGTCACCAATTTTTTTCAAGATTTCAAGGGTAAATTCTGCTGCAGACTCATGATCATTACAATCAATTAAACGTTGAATTAAGCCTACTTTTAAATCAACATTATTACGGCGACGACGAGGTAGCTCATCCCACCATGTAAGTAATCCATCAACGCCTTCCTCATTCATCTTTTCATCAAGTAGGCCATTTTCTGTTTGCGTACGAAGTTCTTGAAACTCTTCTGTGCTAAATAAACCACCATTTTCTACACTGTCTAAAATTTCATCAAGCGCTTGATAAGCTTTAGAGCGCAAATAAATATCCACAGCAAGTTTTAATACTTCTTTATTACGGTTAGACATTTCAAGCAGGCTATCTACTGAACTACGCGCTGCTGGTAATTTATTTTGTTGTAATAAAATCCGAGTCCGAGCAATTTCAACCAATAAATTATCAGAACCCGCTAACTCTGTTGCCTCAATTAAATAACGATTTGCACTAAATTCATCACCACGTTGTTGTGCAGCTTCAGCAGCTTTGATTAGATTTAATACTGGCTCAGCAGAGTGTTTGGCATTTTTACCAATCAATTTTTCTGCTTTTGCATAATCACCCTCATTCATTTTAACTAAACCTTCAAGGGTTTGTTTTTGTGCTCTAACACGTTTACGGCGTGAAAACCAGTTGTAAGATCCTCTACTTAAACGTAAAAATCGGGTAATAATCCACTCCAATCCATAAATGATTGCTAACGCGATAACAAAAAAGATGACTAGCGTTGTAATAGACATTTCAATAATATTGTTAGCCGTTTCAATACGGACATAACCTTGCTGACCAGAAAGATAAGGTCCACCCACAAGTCCTGCAAGCAGCGCTATCATTAGAAAAAGCACTCTAAACATAGGCTCTCCTTATTGTTGATGCTCGGCTTTTGCCGGTTTATCTTCAGATTTTTGCATTGTATCCTCTACTTTCGGCATACTTTCAACCGCTTTATCTGTCTCAATTTCTACTTTTTGTACATCTAATGGTAAGCGATTAAGATATTTATCAAGCAATGTTAAACTTGCCAATTGTTCTGGAACATCCACATAAATAGACAATTCAGACAATTCATCCACAGATTTTAAGAAGTTCTGCGTAGTTTCAGAATTTGTATCAAAATAGCTACGAACCCAAGAAGACACAGCATCTAAAGATTGTTTATAAAGCTCATCCTGTTGACGAGGTACAGCCATAATAGCAAGTTGTAAACGTAAACGAATATTTTCACGAAGATAAATATCTTGATTCGGTGCTAATAATTCTTTCTTATTTGCACTTTGTTTTGGCGAAATACGAATAAAATGATTTAAGAAAGAAGTAGCACTTTTTTCAACATTTTGTTGCCAATCCTCGATACTGTCGGATAATTTATTATTATTTTCAGGGGTGTCATCAAAATTTACATTAAGCACTTGCAACTCATCAACTGTGTTGGCAAGCTGTGAAAGTTTTTGCATTACTGAATTTTGATCCACACTAGAAAGAGAAAGTAATTTCTTCAAATCTTGGTTAATCGCATTACGAACAGAATTAGCTTGAGTATTATTAATTTTAACTAGCGTTTCATCAGCTAATTTCAATAAAGAAATAGCTGTATCAACGTCATTATCTAAAATAAGTTTACGTAGTGCGTTATTCAATAAAAAATCGACTTCAGAGAATAACCAATCATTTGGTTGTTGTGCACTTGCAAGTTGACCCACTTGTTTTATTTGTGCCTGTAAAGTAGTAATTTCTTCCGTTTTACTTTTATTAAATTCTTCTAATTGAATTACCTTTTCCTGCATGGCTTTTAAACCACTTTCCAATTGGCTTACTTGCTCATTTTTCTCATTTGAAGTAACACGAGAGGCTGACTCTCCGACTTGGTTTTCAAGAACAATTAACTTTTTCTGAAAGTCTGTAACTTGTTGCTGGCCAATATAATAACCAGCACCACCAACACCAAGCGCAATTAAAATGGCTAACAAACTTAATGCTGTACCATTTTTTTTAACTATCGTTTGTTGAAGAACAGGCTGTTCAGCAGATTGTTCCGCTTCCGTTTTTTCTACTACTATTTCAGGGGTATCGCTGACTTGTTCAGTGATATCATTTGATTGATTCTTTGCCATATCAATTCCTTAATGAGTCTTAAGTAAGGTATTTAATAAACTTGTGTTATCTGCTTTAGGAGAAATGACGACATTAGCCCAACCAGCTTCTTTCGTAAAATTAGCAATACGTTGGCTTACAGTAATCAGTGTGCATTGTTTTAACCATGCCTGATCATTTTCAGGCACAAATGTTAATAGAGATTGAACGATGTCTAAGCTTGTCGCCACAATAGTATTTACACCTAAACGCTTACAAATATTTATTTTTTCTTCTGCATCATAAAGAAGAGGCTCCCGACGATAGCATTCAACATAGCTTACCAATGCTCCACGTAATTCCGCTTGTTTGCGGAAAAAATCTCGACCATTATTAGCTCGTAATATTAAAATTTGTTTTCCTTGCAAAAATTGCATTTCGGGTAACTCTAACAAACCTTCACTGCTTTCAGAACGAATAGGGTAACGCACATTGCGCTCGCTTTGACAAGAAAAATACTGTGCGGTTCGTTCTCCAACTGTAAAGAAATGTAAATCTTTTCTCCAAATATTATTTGTTTTTTTTAATATTTTATCTGCAAAATCCACCGCACTTTTAGAAACCAAGAACACATAATCACCAGCATTGAGTTGATTTAATCTAGTGGGTAAATTAACAAGCTCATAGCCTTCTTCTAGAGTAAATAAAGGCAAATGAAGTGCTGCCACACCTGATTGACTTAACACCTCAACCAATTGTCTACCACGTTCGTCAGGGCGAGTCACTAAGACAGCCATTACTTCCCCCTATTATGCATAAATTCTTGCTAAAATTTTATCAGCACCTTGCGTTAATAACTGTTTAGCCAAAGTACGGCCTAATTCTTCTGCATTTTCTACCGCACTTTTGCCTTCTGCTCGAAGAATCAACGAACCATCCACATCACCCACTAATGCACGTAAATAAATTTCATCTCCTTGTAACACAGCATACCCCCCAATTGGTACCTGACATCCACCTTGTAATGCAGTATTCATCGCACGTTCAGCCAAAACACATGCTGTTGTTTCTTCATCAGCTAGCGGTGCTAATAAATCTTTCACGACTATATCATCCGTTCGGCATTCTATTCCTACGGCACCTTGTCCTGCAGCCGGCAATGACTGTTCTACTTCAATAAAAGAAGCAATTCTAGATGCTAAACCTAAACGAATTAAACCTGCAGAAGCCAAAATAATGGCATCGTATTCACCAGCATCAAGTTTACTCAAACGCGTACCCACATTTCCACGTAAAGAACGAATATCTAAATCTGGTCGAAGCTGTTTTAACTGGCATTGACGACGTAAGCTAGATGTTCCTACAATCGAGCCCTGTGGTAATTCAGATAAAGAACAGTAAGAATTTGAAACAAAAGCATCTCGAGGATCTTCGCGTTTACAAATCACACTTAAGCCCAAACCTTCAGGAAAAGTCATTGGTACATCTTTCATTGAATGTACAGCAATATCTGCTCGCTTCTCCAATAATGCATGCTCTAGTTCTTTCACAAATAAACCTTTTCCCCCAATTTTTGCTAAAGGTGAATCTAAAATCACATCACCTTTTGTCACCATAGGCACAAGTTCAACTGTTAAATGGGAATGAAATTGCTCTAAGCGCTCTTTCACAAAATTTGCTTGCCATAAAGCTAAAGGACTTTGACGCGTTGCGATTTTTACAATTCGAGATTGGGTCATAATTGATTCAATTTACATAATAAAATTACCAATTATCCTATCACTGTTAGGAAAAAAAGTCATTTTGATTGTACTGTGATAATGATTAGCAAAATAAAAGTTCAACTTAATTTTTTGATCTCAATCACAAAATAAAAATAATTATCAAAAACATATACAAAATAAAAAATTCATTATTTATAATAATTATCATTTATATAACTTAAGGAAATCATAAATGAAACAACATAAATTAACCCCTTATGCTCTGTTGCTGATTACTGCAGGCATGTCTGTTACGAGTTATGCTTTGGCTGAGGAGCAATTGTCTGAAATTAAGATTACGGATGAAATATCGTCTGAACATAAAACACAGTCAAATGTTATCCGCACGAATGCAAAAACTATCCAACAAGAAATGATTCGAGATACTCGAGATTTAGTGAGATATACGACTGATGTAGGGATCAGTGACAACGGGCGGTTCCTAAAGGGTTTTTCTATTCGTGGAGTAGAAGGTAATCGAGTTGGTATTAGTGTAGATGGTGTGAATTTGCCTGATAGTGAGGAAAACTCACTTTATTCGCGTTATGGCAATTTTAATCCTTCTCGTTTGAGTATTGATTCAGAGTTAGTTAGAGATATTGATATTGTTCGGGGCTCAGATGCTCTTAATTCTGGTAGTGGTGCTTTAGGTGGCAGTGTTAATTACCATACTTTAGATGCACAAGATATTGTTAAATCCAATAATAAATTTGGTGCCTTATTACGTGGTGGATATGCCAGCAAAAATAGTGAGTGGGTCAGAACTCTAGGTCTTGGGTATGTTGGCGATAAGGTGGATGCTGTTTTGATGTACTCACAACGTACAGGTCATGAAATTAAGAGTAGGGGGGAGGGACCTGAATTTAATTACACAAGAAGTCAACATCCAGATCCTGCTACCCACCGTTTTCATAGTTATTTAGCTAAGGTGGGCTATCAAATTACTCCACATCATAAGGTTGGTGTTGGTCTTAATGGGCAAAAAGGTAGCCGATATGTCGATGAACGTAGCTACACTTCATACGGAAGTGCTTGGCGTGAAGCGGATGATCAAAATAAACGTATTAATGTCAATGCATATTATCTCTATACGCCGGAATCTAATTACTTAGCATTCAGTAAATTAGATTTTGATTATCAAAAAACAGATTTGGCAGCGGTTAACTATAAAGGTCAACGCGATTGGCTAACAAATGAAAAACAATTGAGTGAAGTTTATGATCGTCGGATGAAAACTGTGTTTAAACGAATTTCTGCTGAATTAGAAAGCATGCCATTTAATTTGGGGGGCGAGCATGTCTTCTCTTTTAGAACCTACGCAAGTGAACGAGAATTTAAAAACATTAACCATGATACCAATGAATTTGGATTAGACGACTGGTATACCATTCAAAGACCTGTAAAAACGAGAATATACGGTGCTTCACTAAAAGATCAAATTACATGGAATCCTCGTTTTGAAAGTGGTTGGAGACCAACATTCTCTGCAAATGTTGGTACTCGCTATGATTATGCTAAACTTTCTCCTAAAGCTTTAAATGCGGCCTGTAGTAAGGCTTGTTTAGCAGAAGGGGAACCGGCACAAAGTAGTTTTTCAAATTGGAGCGGTTTTCTAGGTTTAGATGCTCAAACAACAGATACTTGGAAATTTGGCTATCAATTGAGTACAGGTTATCGTATTCCTACTGCCACTGAATTATATTTCAGTTTTACTAATGCTTATGGAACATGGAAATCTAATCCCGGATTGAAGTCTGAGCGCAGTATCAACCATACAGTTTTTGCTAAAGCACAGAATGAAAAAGGTATATTTGATGTTAGTTTATATCAAACTCGGTATCGTGATTTCTTATTTGAGCAAGAAAGTATTATTGAACAGACTCAATATGGACGAACTTATCAAACTCCAGTGCAACAAATGGTAAATGTTGATAATGCAAGGGTACATGGTGTAGAAGTAAAAGGTAGTTTGAATTTAGATACTATTTTTCCTATTCCTCAAGGCTTTAAATTACATGCTGCATTAGGTTATAGTAAAGGGAAGTTATCGAACTCTACCAGTCTACTTTCTATTCAGCCAATAAAAGCTGTTTTGGGGTTAGATTATGAAGATCCAAATGGTAAATGGGGCATTTTTAGCCGATTAACCTATTTAGGGAGCAAAAAAGCAAAAGATGCCAAAACACTTGAAATTAAAGATCGTTGTGTAGCGTGGGAATATGATGATTGGACTGGTGAAGATCAGTGTTCAAAAAAAGAGTTGTACCAATCTGTTGAAAACTATAAATACCTTAATAAATCTACCTATTTAGTCGATTTATTCGGTTTTTATAAAATCAAAGAAGCTATTATATTAAGAGCTGGGGTATATAACCTATTTGATAAAAAATACCATACTTGGGATGCGTTGCGCGGTATTAATGCACACAGCACAACAAATAATATTGATAGAAACGGGGTCGGTCTTGAACGTTTCTATGCACCAGGTCGCAACTTCTCTGCCTCTGTAGAAATTCGATTCTAATTAATTTGTAGGGTGTGTGAATAGTTTTCCATTCACGCACATAAATAATTTGAGTGCATGGATTGTACTAACTTCCATTCCCTACATATAAAGTACGCATAATTCTATGCGTACTTCTTTTTATTTTAGGAGCAATCATTATGATGATAGATAAACGCCTAATTAACACGGTGGCCGATAGTAAAAAATGGATTGGCGTCACAGTGTTGTGGAATTGGGTGGCATTAGTTGGCGGGATTATTAGTGCCGTCGTGTTTTCTTATATTTTACAGGCCGCTTATTTTAAAGAGTTGACGATGTCAAGTGCGGTGGGTTTAGGTGTGATTTTAATTGCGGCATTGGCACTGCGTGCTTTTGCGGGTAAAAAATCAGTGCAGGCATCTTATTTTGCCAGCACAAAAGTGAAGCATGAATTGCGTAGCCTTATCTACCGTAAATTGGCTTCTATGCCGCTTAACCAAGTGAACCAACAATCCACCTCAAGCATTATCCAAGTGGCATCAGAAGGTGTAGAACAGCTTGAAATCTACTTTGGGCGTTATTTGCCGCAGCTTTTTTATAGCTTGCTTGCACCGCTTACCCTCTTTGTTTTCTTGATTTTTTTCAGCTTTAAAACAGCCATTATTTTATTAATTTGCGTGCCGCTTATCCCTATGTCGATCATTGCGGTAAATAAAATTGCGAAAAAACTCTTAGCAAAATATTGGTCCATCTATGTGGGATTAGGCAGCAGCTTTTTAGATAACCTACAGGGTTTAATTACGCTAAAAATCTATCAAGATGATGCTTATAAAGCGAAAGCGATGGATGAAGAAGCAGAGCATTTCCGCAAAATCACCATGAAAGTACTTACCATGCAGCTTAACTCGGTTTCTCTTATGGATTTACTCGCTTATGGTGGCGCAGCAATTGGGATTTTAACCGCATTATTGCAATTCCAAGATGCACAACTCAGCGTCTTAGGCGTGATTTTATTTATTCTACTTTCCTCCGAGTTCTTTATTCCGCTTCGTTTGCTTGGTTCATTCTTCCATGTGGCGATGAATGGTAAAGCGGCTTCAGATAAAATTTTCACATTGCTTGATACGCCAGTGGAAACCCAACAAAGTGCGATGGATTTTGAAGCCAAAAATAACGTTCAAGTGGAAATTAAAGATCTACATTTTGCGTATTCTGCTGAAAAACCGGCAATTCAGGGGTTAACGTTAACGATTCAACCAAACCAACTTTCTGTGTTTGTGGGTAAAAGTGGTTGCGGTAAATCAACCTTAGTTTCGTTATTGATGGGCTTTAATAAAGCGCAACAAGGTGAAATTTTGTTTAATGGACAAAACGCCTCAGAAATAGACCTCACTTCTTTCTATCAAAAAGTATCGTTGGTGAGCCATAGTAGCTACGTGTTTAAAGGCACACTGCGTGAAAATATGACGATGGCGAAAATTGATGCCACAGATGAACAAATTTATGCGTGTTTAGAACAAGTGAATCTTGCCCAATTTGTACGCGAAAATGGCGGATTAGATATGCAGCTATTAAGCCGTGGTACGAATTTATCGGGCGGTCAGATTCAACGTTTAGCCTTAGCGCGTGCTTTATTACACAATGCCGAGCTTTATATTTTTGATGAAGCGACCAGTAATATTGATGTAGAAAGCGAAGAAATTATTTTGCAGTTCATTCAACAATTTAAACAACAAAAAACCATTGTGATGATTTCTCACCGCTTGGCAAATGCGGTAAATGCGGACTGTATTAACGTACTTGACCAAGGCAAATTGATCGAGCAAGGCACTCACGAAACCTTAATGGAAAAACAAGGTGCGTATGCTGAAATGTTCCAACAACAAAAAGATTTAGAACAAATTAGAGAGGTGGCAAATGCGTAAAAATGGTTTTGTTGTAATGGGGCATTTGTTGAAATTAGTGACACCACTTGCGCACATTATGGCGTTTACTATCACCATGGGAACGCTCGGTTTCCTGGCTGCCATCTTTATTATGGTGCTGGGTGCGATGGGGTTAGTGAATCTTTTAAACTTTGATACCCATTTAAGTTTCTCTGGAATTTTGACCGCACTTATTGTATTGGCGGTGGCTCGTGGCGCATTGCGTTATTTAGAGCAAATGTCAGGGCACTACATCGCTTTTAAATTATTGGCATTATTGCGTGATAAAGTGTTTTCTTCTTTGCGCCGCTTAGCTTTTGTGAAGTTACAAGATAAACAAGCAGGGCAATTAGTGTCTTTAGTGACTAATGATATTGAATTGCTTGAAGTATTTTATGCGCACACCATCGCACCAATTATGATCGCGTTCTTTACCTCTGCGATTTTATTGTTGGTTTTTGCGCATCTTTCTGGTTGGTTTGTGCTTGTGGCATTGGCTGCGTATTTAACAGTAGGCGTGATTTTACCGATTATCACTACCAAATTGGCGCGTGAAGATGGCAGACGCTATCGTGAATTAGTAGGCGAAATGAATGATTTCTTCCTAGACAGTGTGCGTGGTATGAAAGAAATTCAGCTTTTTGGTTATGCAAAACAACGCTTAGCAGAAATTCAACAACGTAGCCAAAAAATAGATACGGCTTTTGAGCGCATCAAAGATCAAGAAGCAAAAGTCCGTGTTTATACTGAAGTGGCAGTATCTGTTTTCAACATCATTATGCTGTTTACTGGCTTAATTTTATTTAGCTTAGATAAAATTGATTTCTCAGCCTTTTTAATTGGTGTGATTTTATTAATGTCGAGCTATGGGCCAGTTATAGCCTTAAGTAACCTTTCAAGCAACTTATTACAAACCTTGGCTTCAGGTGAGCGTGTATTGAGTTTGTTAGCGGAAGAGCCAGAATTAAAAGACGTGCAAAGTGCGGTGGATTTGAAGGATGTTTCTCGCATTGATGTTGAGAACGTAAGTTTTGCTTATGGTGAAGAACAAATTTTATCGGATGTCAGCTTGTCAGTGAAAAAAGGCGAAATTTTAGGGATTCACGGCAGAAGTGGCAGCGGTAAAAGTACCTTGTTGAAATTACTGATGCGTTTTTATGATCCTAAATCAGGTAGCATCAAAATTAATGGTGAAACTTTACCGAATATCAACACTCGTAGTTTGCGAGACAATATGGCATACATTACCCAGCAAACCTATATTTTCAACGAAACCATTGAAGAAAATATTCGCCTTGCTCGCCGTGATGCAACGTTAGAAGATATTATGGAAGCGGCGAAGAAAGCCTCAATTCATGATTTCATTTTAAGCTTGCCACAAGGCTATCAAACAAAAATGACGGAATTGGGCGGTAACCTCTCTGATGGTGAAAAACAACGTATCGGTATTGCCCGAGCATTCTTGCATAATGCGCCGATTATCTTGCTTGATGAGCCAACCAGCAATTTGGATAGCTTAAACGAAGCAATGATTTTGAAATCATTACTCGATGTTAAAGCTGAAAAATTGATTATTCTCGTTAGCCACCGCCAATCCACGATGGCAATTTGTGATCAGGTGATTGGTATAGAAAACGGCAGAATGTCCTAAATTAATATAAGAAAAAATCGCACTGTTAAAGGTGCGATTTAATTATATTTTAAAACTAATCTTATAAAAAAGAGCGGTGAAAATTCACCGCACTTTTACTTTCAAACACAGAAAATCTTATTCCCCACGCTTCAGCATGCCTTGTTTTTTCAAATTCACCAAAATAATTGAAATTGCAGCAGGGGTAATACCTGAAATTCGGCTGGCTTGGCCAATGGAAACAGGACGATGCTGTTCCAACTTCGCACGCACTTCATTAGATAAACCAGATACTTTGCTGTAATCAAAGTTAGCTGGGATAGCTGTATTTTCGTGGCGTTTTTGTTTTTCAATTTCTTCTTGTTGATGCTCAATATAGCCTTGATATTTAATCGCTATTTCCACTTGTTCTACGGCTTCTCTGTCTTCCATTGCTGGTTTGTATGGCGTTAAAGAAGTCAAAATATCATAGGTCATTTCTGGACGGCGCAATAAATCTTCACCGCTGGCTTCACGCATAAGTGGGCTGCCAAGTACTTTATTCGCTTCTTCTAAATATTCAGAACGCGGATGCAGCCAAATGCTGCGTAAGCGTTGGCATTCCTGTTCAATATTTTCCATTTTTTGATTAAAGCGCGCCCAACGAGCCTCATCAATTAAACCTAATTCATGGGCAATTGGTGTTAAACGAATGTCTGCATTGTCTTCACGTAATAACAAACGATATTCTGCACGAGAAGTGAATACGCGATACGGTTCTTTGGTACCAAGTGTACAAAGGTCATCAACCAATACGCCAGTATAAGATTGATCACGGCGTGGATACCATGCATCTTTTTCTTGTACATAAAGACCAGCATTAATCCCCGCCAATAAGCCTTGAGCTGCAGCTTCTTCATAACCTGTTGTACCGTTAATTTGACCTGCAAAGAATAAACCTGAAATAGCTTTTGTTTCTAACGTTGGTTTTAAGTCACGCGGATCAAAATAATCATATTCAATGGCATAACCTGGTTTAATGATGCGCGCTTTTTCCAAACCTTTCATAGAATTCACAATGCCCATTTGCACGTCAAACGGCAAACTGGTCGAGATCCCGTTTGGATACACTTCATTACTGGTTAAGCCTTCTGGTTCCAAATAAATTTGATGTGAATTACGATCCGCAAAACGCATAACTTTATCTTCAATGGATGGACAATAACGTGGCCCTATCCCTTCAATCACACCGGTATACATTGGACTGCGATCCAAATTATTACGGATCACTTCATGAGTTTGTTCATTGGTATGGGTGATATAACAAGGAATTTGTTGAGGGTGATCAGAAACAGATCCCATAAAAGAAAATACCGGTAATACGGCATCACCATGTTGTTTAGCTAAAATATCAAAATTGATCGTACGCGCATCAATACGCGGCGGCGTACCTGTTTTAAGGCGATCTACACGTAATCCGAGATCTCTTAATCGATGTGAAAGATTTACAGAAGCAGGATCTCCTGCACGACCACCTTCATAATTTTCCAAACCAATATGAATTTTACCGGCCAAGAAAGTACCTGCAGTTAATACCACTGATTTAGCACGAAAAGTTAATCCCATTTTTGTGCTAACGCCTGTAACTCGATCTTGATCAATCAGAATATCTGTCGCTTCTTGTTGGAAAATATCTAAATTGGGTTGATTTTCTAATGTAGTACGAACAGCTTGACGATATAGAACTCTGTCAGCTTGAGCTCGAGTAGCACGCACTGCTGGGCCTTTACTGCTATTTAAAGTACGAAATTGAATCCCTGCTTTATCTGCAGCATGAGCCATTAAACCGCCCATTGCATCGACTTCTTTTACTAAATGACCTTTACCGATCCCACCAATTGCAGGGTTACAAGACATTTGCCCTAAAGTATCTACATTATGTGTTAATAAAAGGGTTTTTAATCCCATTCGAGCTGGTGCAAGCGCAGCTTCTGTACCCGCATGGCCACCACCGATCACAATCACATCATAAGTTTCAGTGTAAAACATATCTATCTCTATTTATTCGGATCAAAAAATTAGCGTTATTTTACAGAAATTTAAAACACCTGACAAAAAAAGAATGGATCTATTGATCCTTTGAAAGATCACGTTTGTATTAGTAAATAAGATCTCTTTTTATATATAAAGATCTTATTATTGTTACTATTAAGATCCTTTGAGGTTGTGAGTAACCTTATTCGATCCTTACGGAAACTGGTGTTATAGGATCTAAAGATCTTGTGAAAATGCGATCATTTTCTTTAAAAATCTTGTGTGTAAAATGGAAAGTTATTAACAATTTTATTTTTTCTCAAAGTTATCAAGTGAGTAAAAACAGTTTTATGACAGATTATTTATGAGTTATCCACAGGGTGTTTTTATTTGATTTTATTTTGAATAAAAAAATCCCCTAAATGCTTTAGTAAGAAATTTAGGGGAATTTATAAGGAACTGAGTGCTATTATTTCAAACCTTTTTTAATTAAATCGTCATAACCACCATGATTAGTAACGTTAGTGTAACCAGCTTTTTTCAACTCATTTAATGCAACTTCTGCACGTCGACCACTACGGCAATAAAGATTGATAGGGGCATTTTTATCTGAGCTAACAGCTTTAATACCTTCAATAATTTGATCGTGTGGAATGTTAACCGCATTTTGCAAATGACCACTATTAAATTCTTCCGCAGAACGTACATCAATCCAAATCCCTTTTGCTTTTTCTGGTTGTACCGCACTTTGTTCTACTTTATGCGTAGTATTTGCAGACGTTGTTAAAGGGAAAAGAATGGCTGTTGCAGAAAGGATAGTGGTTAATAATTTTTTCATTATTTAATCTCCTTGTATAAAAATAATAGTTTTGAACGATGAATTTTGGAATGTGATTAGTTGCTATATTACCCGTAAACATAAAGAGAATGAATTAAAAATTAATCAAAAAACCTTAAAAACTTGACCGCACTTTAGAAGAAAAAATGCCGCCTAAATTTTGATATTCAGGCGGCATTTTATTTTTCTAATTATTATTTAGATAAATCAATTTGATATACAGCAAATCCAACTTCATCTGTACCCACTTGTTTCATTGGATACTGTGCTTTTTCTTTGATGAATTGAGCTGCTTGTTCACTTGGTGAGGTTTCAAAACGAACATCTAATTTATCGTTGCCTTTAATTGGCATAAAGCGCCAGTTTTTATCTGCGCTAGGGTTTACAGAACCTTCTTTTTCACTGGTTACTTTAATGTAATCAGCTAAAATTTGACGGTTTTCATCTGGTGATGCGTAAACAATATGTTGATCGCCAGTGCCTGGGAATTTATTACCGTAAGCACGATAGTTATTCGTTGCAATCAAAAATTCTGCTTTTGGATCAACTGGTTTGCCTTGATAAGTGAGGTTCACTACACGATGCGATTTTGGGTTAATTAATTTACATTCACCATCGTAACGAGCAGGTTTGGTTAGATCGTATTCATAATTAACACCATCAATCACATCAAAGTTATAAGTGCGGAAACCTTCCCAGTCGATTAATGATTGTGGTTTATCACTTGTAGGGTCAATTTGTTTAAACATACCAGCACTACATTCTAACCATTCTTTTAATTGTTCGCCTGTCGCTTTAACAACCACTAATGTATTTGGATAGAGATATAAGTCTGCCGCATTACGGAAAGTTAATTCACCTTTATTTACTTCGGTATAACCTGTTGGGTCATTTTTACGACCACCCGCTTTAAATGGTGCTCCCGCACTTAAAATAGGTAAGCCAGCCATTGCTGCAACACTTGGTGCAACTTTTTCTACATAGGCTTTTTGTGCTTGGTTCACAATTTGAATGGTTGGATCATCTTGTACTAATGCAAGATAGCTGTACATATTATCTGTTGCTTTACCAATAGGTTGAGAAACAAATTTACGTGTCGCTTCGTGAACTGGTTTTAAAAGTGCGGTAATTTCTGGGTCATTTTCTGCAAGTGCTTTTTTATTTTCTGCATCATAGATTGGACGAAGAACCGCTTTTCCAGAGGTAACAATCCATTTGCCTTTGTGTTCTGTTAATCCTAAATCCACCACACTGATATTATTTGCCCAGTAACCAGCCATACTTTCCGGTACACCTTTTACTGTACCATTTACGATGTCTGCATTTGGTGATTTCTCAAATTCTTTATTTGGGAATAAACGGTGTGAGTGACCAAAAATAACCGCATCAATATGTGGAACATCCGCTAGATAGAATGCTGAGTTTTCAGCACCTTCTTGATAAGGTTCATCAGATGGGCCTGTGTGAGCTAATGCAACGACAATATCAGCCCCTTTTTTCTTCATTTCAGGTACATATTTTTGTGCTGTTTTTACAATATCACGGGTTTCGACTTTGCCTTGAAGGCTCGCTTTATCCCAAACCATAATTTGCGGTGGTACAAAACCGATGTAACCAATTTTTAATTTATGTGTTTTACCTTGATTATCAACAACTGATTTTTCTTGAATGACATAAGGTGTGAAATAAGGTTCTTCAGTTCCGACTTTTACTACGTTGGCATTTATAATTGGGAATTTAGCTTGTTTGATGGCATCTGCAAGATAATTGAGACCATAGTTAAATTCGTGGTTACCTAATGTACCCACTTCATAATTCATCGCATTTAAACAATCGACCGCAGGGTTAGATTTACCCTCTTTATAGCCTTGTGCAGCTTGATAGTCTGCAATTGGATTACCTTGAATTAGATCACCGTTATCTACTAATACACTATTTTTTACTTCAGCACGTGCTTGACGAATAAGGCTTGCCGCACGAGTAAAACCGAATTTTTCGGTTGGTGCGTCTTTGTAATAATCAAAGTCTGTTAAAAAGCTGTGAACGTCAGTAGTAGCAACAATACGTAAATCTACATCATGTTTACCTTTTGCTGTCGCAAAACGGCTTGCACTTAATGCAAGAATACTGCTTGCACCGATTTGAATAAAATGACGTCTATTAATCATTGAGTTTTCCTTATAAGGTGTGTAGATATTGCCTTTATTCTAAGAAAAATAGAGGATTCTTAAAAGAAAGGAGTAAAAATATTTTATTTAATTAAGCTAATAATCTTTGTACTAAAGAAGTATAAATATTAACCCCAGTAAGCAATTGATTTTCATCGAAATCAAATTCTACTTCATGATGACCTGCTGTGCGATCTGCACCAAGAATGAAGTAAATAGATTTGCCCCCGTGTTCTTGTACACGTCTACCTAAAATAGTCGCATCTTCACTTGCATTGAAAGCATAATCTGAATTTACGTTATTTATTTGTGGTTGTTCAAGAGATATTTCTTCGATAAGTTTTATAAGTTCAATATCATTATTCATATCCACTGCTTCACCTACAATTTCAGTTTCATATGCGACATCAAAACTTATGGAGATACCTTTGGCTATTTGCATGACTTGTTCAGTCATGTATTCATTAATTGCCTTATTTTCTCCCCGCACTTCTAATTGTAATTCAGCAGAAGATGGAATGACATTTCGTCCTTCACCCGCTTTTAGCACACCCACATTAATTCTTGTCATGCCTTCACCATGGCGTGCAATACCATGAAGTTGAGTGACTGTATGCGCTGCAGCTAATAAAGCATTACGACCTAAATGGGGCGCAGCACCTGCGTGTGCAGGTTTACCTTTGTAGCGAATATCAATTTTTGTAGTGGAAAGAAAATTTCTTGGATTAGCAATAACTGTGCCTGTATTCGCGCAAAAACTAATGTGTGAAGAAGCAAAATAATCTGCATCATCAATTATGCCACTTTGTGCAATGGCTGCTGCACCTCGAACACCTTCTTCTGCTGGTTGGAATACAATTTTTACTTTTCCAGTGAGTTTATCTTTGTTCTGAGCGATCCATAATGCAACACCTAAACCTATTGTAATGTGTGAATCATGTCCACAAGCATGCATAAAACCATCGTTAATTGAGGCAAAACCTTCTTTATTTGGAATATGCTCGGGTGAGCGAGTTTCCGTTACATTCACACAGTCGATATCAAAACGTAATGCGATGGTTTTTCCTGGTTTACCTGAATCAAATAATGCCACACAACCAGTATATCCTTCCATTTTTTTGAGCCATTTTTCATTGGCTCCATAGGCTTTTGCATTAGATAAACCTTTATCTACTACGGCTTGTTTTCGTCCACGAACAAAGTCTGGATTTATAATTTGTTTGCCAAGAAAAATTTCAAAACAACCTAAATCTTCCAAGTAATCCGCAATACGAGAAGTTGTCCAAAATTCACTCCAACCAATTTCTGGAAAACGATGAAATTCACGACGCCATTTAACAAGTTGATTTAAATCTAAGTTCATTTTTTTTCCTCTAAAAGTCTATAAAAACAGACCGCACTTAAATAAAGTGCGGTCAATTTTTTACTATTTTTACAACATAAATAATGCTAAGAATAAAACAGCAAGTATCATGCCTGGTGCGGTACGTTTTACCATTTCTACTGGGCTTACCATCGCAAGGCCTGCACAAACAATGGTTACGCCTGCAATTGGTGAAGCTGTACGACCGATTGCACCTGCAATGGCTGCTGCCATACCAAGATTTACGTGAGTGTAGCCGAGTTCTACAGCATGTGGTGTGACAGCACTGTTAAAGGCAATCGCTGCTGCATCACCAGAGCCTGTAATTAAGCCCATTAAGAATGGTCCAATTGTTGCACCCCAACGTACAAATTCGTTGGATTCTTTTAAGAAAGAAATTGCAGCATCCACTGCACCTGTAGATTTTAATCCTGCCACAAATACACTGGCTGCAATGATAATACCAAGTACGTTTGCATAAGAATTTCCCATACCATTGAAAAATTCTTCAGTAATTTTTACTGGGGAAATGCGAGTTACGATAATGCCATAAATTGCACCAATCAACATCGCTTGAGGCACACCCATTTTAGTCCATTCAAGACCCGGTACTTGTTGTAATGACGTTCCACCAATTACTAAAATAACTAATGGTATTAATGGTGCAAGGGCATAAAGTACATTGACGCCTTCAACAACTTTAATTTCACTTTCTTTTTGTTCTGCAAGATAAGCTTGGCGATGTTGTTCACCATAATCTTTAAAAACAAGCGCAAGAATTGTTAAAACAACAGCACCTATTGCTCCCGCAATCATGTTATATGGCGCATGTGAAAGGTTTACTTGAGCGATAGTTAAGCCTGACATTTCACTAATCATTGCTGAGTGAGAAGAACCTGGGCTCATCATTGATCCAAAAGTCCCAGCTAAAATAGCTGCACCAGCAGTAGCTGGTCGAACACCCGCACTTTTTAAAACGGGAATTAATGTTGCGCCAACTGCAGCTGCACAACCAGCAGCAGAAGGAATAGCTATATTGATGAAAAAGGTGATGACTGTTGCAATCGGAATTAAGAAGAATTTTAATCCGCTTAATGGTTTAGTAAGTAAATGCACTAGATGAGTATCACATTGAGTGTATTTCATTACATAAGCAAAACCCATACTAGAACAGATGGCCATAATTAATCCGCCAGATGTCATGCTTTTGGCAAAAGCATCTAATGCGCCCATTGGATTAAGCGTCAGAATGGACATAATTAAGCCGACACCAATCAAAACGGTTCGGGTTTCGGCTTTTTTTATCAAAAAATAAATTGTGGCAATAATGCCAATCACTGCAACGATGGATTTAAATAATTCCATTATATGTTCCTTTTAAGTTAATAAGAAAAAGTTGTATTGATGTCAAATGTGCCACATTCCATATTTTCACTGAAGCACAAAATAGGATTTTCACCCAAAACAGTTGCCATTTCATTTTGTATATGAAGCGCAGAACCTTCAGGTAATGCATATACAAATGCAGTTGGATTAATGAGTAAAAATTCTGCCAAACGTTCTTCTCGGCTTTCACCATTGTGGCCTTGCATTTTTCCTGAAATAAAGTGCGGATTAATTTGATGAGGAAAAAGCTGTAATGCTTGAAATGAAGGAGGATAAGTAATTGGCATATCATTAGTTGTCATAATAGATGCTCCCGCTACATTGGCGCCAGCACTCCAACCAAAATAAGGCGTACCGTTATTTACTTTTTCACGAATGATATCAATCAAATTGTGTTCATAAAGCTGTTTTAACAAACAAAATGTATTCCCGCCGCCAATAGAGATGACATCTGCTTGTTCAATGATATCTCGATGCTGTTTACCATGATGAACGGAAACAATATTCATCCCTAAATCAGAAAGTGCATTTTGCACATTTTTTTCATATTCATCAAAAGTGCGGCGTATCCCAGCATAAGGCACAAAAGCAATTGTTTTACCATGATAATCAGCCAAGAAATTTTGTAACCAAGGTACAGTGTGTTCAAGATAACCTGTGTTCTTGTATTTTGAGCTACTGAGCAGTAACATGTTTTTCATATTTATAATCCTTTTTAGGGATGAAAAGTTATTGCTATTATGCCGAAGCTAAAAACAAAATCCAGAATAAAAGCTGGATTTTTATAAAGGCAACTCAGTTGTTGATTTAACCGTTTTTAGTGTTACTTCTGATTTTAAGGTTTTAATGCCAAGCCTAGAATTAAGATAGGTGTTTTTGATGTAATTAAATTGATCAAGATCGGATACATTGAGTTTCAATAAGAAATCAAAGCTGCCAGCCATAAAATGGCATTCGGTAATTTGAGGGATTAATTTTACTTCAAAAATAAACCGCTCTTTTAATTCTGGGTCTTCTTCAAAGAAAGAGCCTAATGCATAAACGATGAGATTACAGTTTACTTTTTTAGGATTTAATAAGGCTACATAGTTATCTATTACGCCACTTTCTTCTAATTGATTTACTCGACGTAAACAAGCTGAATTGGAGAGACCTATTTCGTTGGCCAATTCATTATTTTGTAATCGACCATTTCGTTGTAATGCTTTAAGAATACGAGTATCGATATTATCGAAACATTTTTTAAGCATAGTAAATCCTTTTTATGCTAACAAAAAAGATAACTTATTATAAAAGAAACCGCCTAGAAAAACTGTGATTTAGGCGGCAATTTTGACTAATTAAACGCTATATAAGGATACTTGTACTACCAGTAAAATAGATCCGATTAATAATAAGCATCCAATCATTGGCATCACGAATTTAACCCATCTATCAAATGGAATATGCAACATTTGGAGTGTCACCAATACTAATCCTGTCGGAGCCAAGAATAGCATTGCATATTGTCCCCAGTTGTAAGCGGAAACCACGATATCGCGTGGAATACCCACTGAGTCAGCAAGTGGCGCCATAATTGGCATTGAAAGCACGGCTAAGCCTGAAGAAGACGGTACGATTAAACCTAGGAAAATAAATACGACTAATTGGCCTAAGATGAATACGCTACCCGGCATACCACTAACCACATTAGACATATAATCAAGGATAGTGTCAGAAATCATACCTTGTTCGAGCACTAAGTTTACGCCACGAGCAAGACCGATGATTAAGGATACGCCTACTAATTCTGATGCACCTTCAGTGAAGGATTCCACTATATCTTTTTCAGACAAGCCACTTATAAACATAATGATGATGGTAATGGCAAGGAAAGATGCGGCCATTTGAGGGAACCACCATCCGCCAACCATTACACCCCAAATCATAATAGGGAATGCAATACAGAAAAGCGTTAAAATTAATTTGCGACGAGCTGAGAATGCGATAGTTGCATTTGGATCAAAGTTCTTCATATAACGTTGGCGAAATTCTTCGCGATCGTCATAAGTGAAAGAAAAACTTGGGTCAGCTTTGATTTTTTTACAGTACCAATAAAGATATGCTATTACGCAAGTTGCCCCTAAAACTAAACCTAGAGCACGGAAACCAATACCTTCAGTAAATTGAATACCAGCCGCATTTGATGCAATAACAACGGAGAATGGGTTAATTGTAGAGAATGCAGTTCCCATAGATGAAGCAAGGAATATTGCCCCTACGCAGACTATCGCATCATATCCCAGAGCCAAGAATACTGGCACCAGAATTGGATAGAATGCCACGGCCTCTTCTTCAATACCGCATGTTGTGCCGCCTAACACCATTAAAACGGATACGCTGAATACAATAAAAAACTCATTACCTTTGGTTTTTTTCGCAAGAGCCATCAAACCAGCATTAAAAGAACCTGTTCGGTTAATAACACCAATCATACCCCCCAATACGAAGATAAAGACCATGACATCAACAGCTTCAATGGTGCCTTCCACCATACTTTTAGTAATGTCTTCAATGCCTTTGTGGTGTTGTTCTACACGTTGATAGGTACCAGGAATAGCGATTGGTTTTTTGATCACGCCTTCGGTGAAGTTGGAGAGTTTAATTTTGATATTGAGATTATCAAGAGTGTCTGTTGTGGCGGGATAAGTTTTATCATCAACGCCGTAAGCTTTGACGACAAAAACATTATCAGTGGAGTTATATGTTAATTTTGAATATGAACCGGATGGAATTACCCAGGTCAATCCAACAGCGAGAATTAATATTGCAAATAAAATAGTAAACGCTGATGGGAAATTAAACGTTTTCTTCTTTTTGGACGCATCCATAGCGAGCTCCTTATGTTTAACGTTTAAAGTGCGGTTGGTAAAAACATCGGTTAAACCGACCGCACTTTTTACTTTGAGAATGATTTCTCAAAGTTCTTTTATTATTTAAGCATAATAGGATATACCTTCAGCTTTTTTCGTAATACGAGTACCAGCTTTTCCTTTCACAATGTCCACAATATCAGATAAAGAGCCTATTACTGCATCTTTTCCTGTTTGTTTCGCAAAGTTGATCGCGGCTTGTACTTTCGGCCCCATGGAACCTGCAGCGAAACCAAGTTCTGAAATGGCTTCTGGTGATGCGACAGAAATTGCTTTTTGAGTTGGTTTACCCCAATCTACGAAAGTTGCGGAAACGTCAGTTGCGATGATAAATAAATCAGCGTCAAGATTTTCTGCAAGTAAAGCTGAACATAAATCTTTGTCGATAACAGCTTCAACACCCTGTAAATTATGGTGTTCATCATAATAGGTCGGAATACCACCGCCACCCGCGCAAATTACGATACTGCCTTTTTCAAGTAACCATTTGACTGGACGAATTTCAAAAATACGTTTTGGTAATGGACTTGGCACAACGCGACGATATTTATCACCATCTTGTGCGATAGACCAATTTTTTTCTTTTGCCAAACGTTCAGCTTCTTCTTTCGTATAAACAGGGCCAATTGGTTTAGTTGGATTTTTAAAAGCTGGGTCGTTGATATCAACTTCTACTTGAGATAATAAAGTTGCAAATGGCACTTCAAATGGAACTAAATTACCGAGTTCTTGTTGAATCATATAACCAATCATTCCTACTGATTCTGCACCTAATACATCTAAAGGATAGGTTGGCACATCAGTATAGGCAGCACCTTGTAATGCGAGCAAACCCACTTGTGGGCCATTACCGTGCGCAATTACTAATTCATTATTTGGCCAAACCTTAGCAATTTGCTCACAAGCAATGCGAACATTTTGTCGTTGATTTTCGGCTGTCAGCGGCTCTCCGCGTCGTAATAACGCATTACCGCCTAATGCAATCACTATTCTCATACGCTCTCCTTATGCCAAACTTGCTACCATGACTGCTTTAATTGTGTGCATACGGTTTTCTGCTTGTTCAAATGCAATGTTCATTGGAGATTCAAATACGTCTTCAGTCACTTCAATACCATTAGCTAATTCAGGATATTTTTCAGCAATTTGACGGCCAACTTTGGTTTCGCTGTTATGGAAGGCTGGTAAGCAGTGCATAAATTTCACTTTTGGATTACCAGTGCGTTTCATTAATTCAGGTGTGACTTGATAAGGAAGTAATAATTTAATGCGTTCGCCCCAAGTTTCTAATGGTTCACCCATTGAAACCCACACATCAGTATGAACAAAATCTACACCTTTCACCGCTTTGTCGATATCTTCAGTTACAGTAATACGAGCGCCACTTTCTTTCGCAAATTTCTCGCACATTTCCACAAGACTTGCTTCTGGTAATAATGCTTTAGGTCCACAAATACGAACATCCATACCTAATTTTGCACCAATTAATAAAAGTGAATTACCCATGTTATTGCGAGCATCTCCAATATATACATAGCTAATTTCGCTTAATGGTTTGTCGCAATGTTCAATCATGGTAAGTACGTCGGCAAGCATTTGTGTTGGGTGGAATTCATCGGTTAAACCATTGAATACTGGCACACCAGCATAATCAGCAAGTTCTTGAACGATACTTTGTTTAAAGCCACGATATTCAATGCCATCATACATTCTGCCTAATACGCGGGCGGTATCTTTCATACTTTCTTTGTGGCCAATTTGGGAGGAGTTAGGGTCGATGTAGGTGACTTGTGCGCCTTGATCATGAGCGGCGACTTCGAATGCACAGCGTGTGCGGGTGGAGGTTTTTTCAAAGATGAGCGCGATATTTTTGCCTTTTAATTTTTGTTGTTCTGTGCCTGCATATTTGGCTCGTTTCAAATCTCGAGAGAGATCTAAGAGATATTTAATTTCACGTTCTGTGTGATGAACAAGACTAAGTAAATGTCTATTTTTTATATTGAAAGCCATAATAATCTCCTTGTGTTTTGACTATCCATTGGGAATAAACATACGTCATTCGATGATACTGCTTGTTGTTCGAACAATTGTATTGTAAGAGAGATAAAATGAAATTTGTTATCGTATTTCAGCTAGTAATGTAAAGATATCGAATTTTATTGCGAGGTTTTTAGTGTTATTAGAATTTATGTTTTTCTAAACTAGAAAATCAATTCATTATTGGTATTAGCTTAATCTAGATCAAACAAGTTCTAATTAATTAAAATTTCCTTTTGTATCTAGTAGAAAAAAGGTTTTATCATTTTTCCATAAATCTGAGTGATTTTATCGGGTTTATAACGAAACTTTCTATTCTAACAAAAGGACTTAATTATGTACTGTGTACAATGTGAACAAACTATGCGTACTCCAATGGGTAATGGTTGTAGTTACTCTCAAGGAATGTGCGGTAAAACTGCGGAAACTTCTGATTTACAAGATCTTCTTATTGCAACTCTGCAAAGCTTATCTGCTTGGGCTATTCAAGCAAGAGATTTAGCTATTATCGATAATGAAATTGATGCTTTTACAGCACAGGCATTTTTCTCTACCTTGACTAATGTAAACTTTGATTCTCAACGTATTGTTGAATATGCGCAACAAGCCATAGCTTATCGCGATAATTTAATGAAACGTTGCCGTACACTAAATCCAAGTATTGATATAAACCATCCATTAGCTCATTTACAGCTTGAAGGTGCAACGATTTCTGATTTAACAAAACAAGCTGCGAATTTTGCCCTAAATTCTGATCGCACTTTGATTGGAGAAGAAGTACATGGCGTACGTATGCTTTGTTTATACGGTTTAAAAGGTGCGGCTGCTTATATGGAACATGCCCATGTTTTAGGTAAATTTGATAATGAAGTATATCGTCAATTCCATGAGTTTATGGCGTGGCTAGGAACGAATCCAAGTGATCTAAATGAATTGTTAGAAAAGGCTCTTGGCATCGGTAATATGAATTTTCAAGTAATGAGTTTATTAGATGCGGGTGAAACAGAAGCATTTGGCCATCCTATTCCAGCAACGGTAAATGTGAAGCCTGTAGCAGGAAAATGTATTTTAATTTCTGGTCATGATTTAAAAGATTTAAAAGCACTTTTAGAACAAACGGAAGGAACAGGAATAAATATTTACACTCATGGTGAAATGTTGCCTGCGCATGGTTACCCAGAATTGAAAAAATACAACCATTTGGTTGGTAACTATGGAAGCGGTTGGCAAAATCAGCAGAAAGAATTTGCGAAATTCCCTGGTCCTGTAATTATGACCTCTAACTGTATTATTGATCCTAATGTTGGTAATTACTCAGATCGTATTTATACCCGTAGTATTGTAGGCTGGCCTGGTGTAACGCACATTGAAGATCGTGATTTCAGTCAAGTTATCGCAAAAGCACAAGAAATGGCAGGATTCCCTTATGATGAATTAGAACACAAAATTACCGTTGGGTTTGGTCGTCAAACTTTATTAGATGCTTCAGATGCGGTGATTAATCTTGTTGCTGGTGGAAAATTACGTCATGTTTTCTTAGTGGGCGGTTGTGATGGCAGCAAAGGTGAACGTAGCTACTACACTGATTTTGCTCGTCAAGTGCCGGAAGATTGTGCGATTTTAACTTTAGGTTGTGGTAAATATCGTTTTAATAAATTGGATTTTGGCTCTATTGATGGGTTACCTCGCTTGTTAGATGTTGGGCAATGTAATGATGCGTATTCTGCGATAATGCTTGCTGTAAATCTTTCACAAAAACTGGGTATTGGCGTTAACGAATTGCCATTAACGCTGGTACTTTCTTGGTTTGAGCAAAAAGCTATTGTTATTTTGCTTACCTTATTGGCATTAGGTGTTAAAAATATCTATACAGGGCCGACTGCTCCAGCATTTTTAAATGATAATGTGATGGCATTATTAAATGAAAAATTCGGTTTGCGCGGCTTGACTACTCCAGAACAAGATATGGCAGAAGCTTTAGCTAAATAACATTTCATAGAAAAGTGCGGTCGATTTTTTAATTTGTAGTTTAGTTTTATAAACATTTTAAAAATCCACCGCACTTTTTTCTATCTTCAAAGAGAAAATTCTATGTCAAATAATCAGAATCCGTTGTGTTATAACGAAATGCAGGTACATGCTATTCATCAGGAAACTGATGATGTCTATACAATTGAATTAATCGCACAAGATTTTTACCCTTATGAGCCTGGCCAGTATGCTTTAGTAAGTATTCGTAATACACCAAATATTGTACGAGCTTATACGCTATCGTCTACGCCAGGAATGAGCCGTTTTGTTACTTTAACTGTTCGTCGTATTAAAAACGGAGTAGGTTCTAATTGGATTACATCCGAAATTAAAGAAGGTGATCAAATTTGGCTATCCGATCCAATGGGTAAATTTACCTGTACCCGCATTGTAAGTGATCGATATTTACTTGTGGCTGGTGGATGTGGCGTTACGCCAATCATGTCTATGACGCGCTGGTTATTAAAAAATAAACCAGGTGTAGATGTGGTTGTATTCTATAGTGTCCATTCGCCTAAAGATGTTATCTTTAAACGAGAATGGGCATTACTGAAAGAACAATTTCCACAGTTAAAATTATTTATTAATGCTTCTGTTGATGCGGATGATGGCTTTATATCTGGACGTTTAAATAGTCAAATGTTATCTGACCTTGTACCCAATATAGCTGATTATACAGTGCTGACTTGTGGCCCAGAGAGTTATATGAATGATTTACGTGCGATGACAGAATCCCTTGGTATCCCATCCGAGCGTTTCTTTTTAGAGCAATTTCATTCTTCAGCAGAAAATTGTATGTTAGATAATAGTAAACAAGTGACGCTTTCTATTACTAATCCACTACCTCAAACTTTTTCTGTACCTGTTGGAAAAACATTGTTAGCTGCTTTGGAAGAGCATAAAGCACCGATTATTGCCGCTTGTAGAGAAGGTATTTGTGGTTCTTGTAAAACTTTAGTGGTGAGTGGTGATTATGAAGTGAGTTCAAACGGACCACTGACAGAAGATGAAATTAAACAAGGTTATGTTTTAGCGTGTTGCTGTCAAATGAAAGGAAATATATCAGTTGATTTAATGCCTTAATCCTTAATAAAGTGCGGTTATTTTTATTACGGTTTTTATACATTGATCTTAGACAAGGGCAATTTGTATATTTAGTGATATGATAACCGCAAATTATTTTTTGAGTTTTTTATGAATTTACCTTTTCGAGCAATGGTGTCTGATTTAGATGGCACCCTTTTAACTCCTGAACATTTAGTCGGTGATCTTACCATTGATACGCTGAGAGCATTAGAGCAAAACGGAGTGGATATCATTTTGGCAACGGGGCGTAACCATACCGATGTGTCATCTATTCTTGGAAAAATTGGTGCGGAACGTGCGGTTATGATTACATCAAATGGTGCTCGTGTACGGGATTTACAGGGTAATTTGCTTTATAGCAATAGTTTGCCTGAAGACTTAGTTCTCGAGCTTTACAAAACGCCATTTGATACTTCCAAAGTATGCATGAATAGCTATCAAGATGAAGGTTGGTTTACTAACAAAGATATCCCTGCAATGCGTCAGTTCCATAAAGAATCTGGATTCGATTATAACGTTGTCGATTTTTCCAAACATCATGGACGTGGGACAGAAAAAGTCTTTTTTATTGGTAAAACTCCTGAGGATTTAGTTGAAGTAGAAAGTTATTTACGAGATAAGTTTGGTGACGTAACGACAATTGTTTATTCAGCATTAGCTTGTTTGGAAGTAATGAATAAGAATGTTTCAAAAGGGGATGCATTAAAACATTTACTCGAATCACGTGAGTATGAGTTAAAAGACTGTATTACTTTTGGTGATGGAATGAATGATGTAGAAATGCTTTCTTGGTCTGGTAAGGGCTGCATCATGCAAGATGCAGATGTTCGTTTAAAAAAAGCTTGTCCAGAGTTAGAAGTTATTGGTTCAAATAAAGAAGAATCAGTCGCTCGTTATTTGCGAACCCAATTTGGATTAGATTATTAATGCAGGCATTATTATTTATAAGTTGTGGTGCAATATTAGGTGCGTCATTGCGTTGGGCTATAGGATTGTTATTTAATCCTTTATTTTCCTCATTTGCTTTTGGAACTTTAATAGCTAATTTGCTTGGTTGTTTAATTATTGGTGTATTACTTGGGCTTTTTTGGCAATTTCCACAAATTAGTTCTGAATGGCGGTTATTTTTAATTACCGGTTTTTTAGGATCGCTAACCACATTTTCTTCTTTTTCTTCCGAAATTGTGGAATTATTTTTTAATGACAAGTGGTTAAATGGATTTTGTGTATTGATGATGCATTTATTCGGATGTTTAGCTATGACTGTATTGGGCATTTGGATATATAAAATTTGTTCTCAACTTTTATCTTAATCCCATTCACTTTGGTTTTGCCCAATTAAATCAGCAAATTCATCGCTACGAAATCCATGTGATAGCATATATTGCCAAATTTTTTGTTTCATTTTAGGCGTTTGCTGTTCGTTGTAATTTGGGAATTTTTTACGTAACAAGTTCTCAGCCATTTCATACCAATTAATTTCTGATTCCATTAAAACTTCATCAATAATATCAGAAGACACACCTTTTAATTGGAGTAATTCTTGTCGAATTCTTCCTACACCATAACCTTTTTGTGCGCGTGAATTTAGATAATTTTCTGAAAAACGACGATCACTTTGCCAATTTTTTGCCTGGCATAAAGATAATGCATCATCAATTTCTTCTTCCGAAAAGTTCTTTTCCTGCATTTTATTGCGGAGCTCGAATTCACTATATTCTCTGCGAGAAAGAAGATTAACTATGTAATTAAAAGCAAGGGATGACAAGGAATGATTCCTTTATTTTTATTGAGTTGATATAAAGTGCGGTTAAAAATGACCGCACTTTTGGCGTTAATGATTTGATTTATTCAAAATCACTTTCTGATCCGGAACTATTTTCAGATTGTTCAATATCAGCCATTAAAGCTTGTTCTGGATTAGCCACTAATTCTGCGCGTAAACGAGCTTCTAACTCATCTGCTTTTTCTGGATTTTCATTGAGCCATTTCATTGAGTTAGTTTTACCTTGGCCAATTTTTTCTCCATTATAGGCATACCACGCACCTGATTTCTCTACAAGCTTGTGTTTTACACCAAGTTCTAATAATTCCCCTGCTTTTGAAATACCTTCACCATAAAGAATTTGGAAATCTACTTGACGGAATGGTGCTGCTAGTTTGTTTTTCACTACTTTTACGCGGGTTTCATTTCCAATGATATTTTCGCCATCTTTTACAGAACCTGTGCGACGAATATCTAAGCGAACAGAAGAATAGAATTTTAATGCATTGCCGCCTGTGGTAGTTTCAGGGTTACCAAACATCACACCTATTTTCATTCGGATTTGGTTAATAAATACAACTAAACAGTTTGCATTTTTAATTTGGCCAGTAAGTTTACGTAAAGCTTGTGACATTAAACGAGCTTGTAGCCCCATATGGGAATCACCCATATCCCCTTCAATTTCAGCTTTGGGTGTCAGTGCGGCAACGGAGTCAACAATGATTACATCAATTGCGCCAGAGCGAACTAATGCATCGCAGATTTCAAGTGCTTGTTCACCATTATCTGGTTGAGAAACAAAAAGTTCTTTTACATCCACCCCAAGTTTTGCTGCATAAATAGGATCAAGGGCGTGTTCTGCATCAATAAATGCACAGGTTTTTCCCGCTTTTTGCGCTTGAGCAATGACGGAAAGAGTTAATGTTGTTTTACCAGATGATTCAGGTCCGAAAATTTCTACAATTCGTCCCATAGGTAGACCACCAATTCCCAGTGCAACATCTAAGCCAAGTGATCCAGTAGAAATAGATTCTACATCTAACGTTTTGGTATCGCCTAACTTCATAATTGAGCCTTTACCAAATTGTTTTTCGATTTGTCCTAATGCTGCAGCTAGTGCTTTTTGTTTTTCTTCTTGAGTCGCCATAAGTGAATTCCTGTTTGAATGTTCAAGTTTTTTGTGATTATATCTGTATTGATGTACAGGTCAAGAGAAATTTCTATATTTTATGAGAAATGTGAACAACAGTTCAGAATTAGTTTTGAATATTTATAGATAAAATAAATAAAAATAGTTAGAAATAAATTTGCTTCTTTTATCTCTATTTTATGTTGTAAGAAGGATTTTTACTATATTGATTATTCATAGTAATTTAAGTGTTTCTTTAAAAATAAATTTTATTTTGCGATCAGGTTCACAAAATTGAAATTTATTTTTAGGTAATGAAAAAAGTTCGTGATATAAAAAAAGCAGAAGTACTTCTACCGATTTTTTCAACAAATTATTCATTTTGGAGATATATATGAATATAAAAGACGAACATATTGATGTAGTTTGCTCTCTGTTAGATCAGTTGGTAGGAAATGTTACCTCCAGGAACCTTTTTACAGGATATGGGTTATTTCATAAAGGAGAAACGATGTTTGCAATTTGGCAAAATAAGAAACTCTACTTGAGAGGGGAGGGAGAGTTAGCATCTTATCTTATTAGGCTTGGTTGTGAGCCTTTTACAACAAATGAAGTAAATAAACGCTTTGTTCTTTCTCAGTATTATGCTTTATCTAATCAGGTTATAGGTGATAATGCATTATGTAGAAAACTAGTAATTCTATCTATTAAACAAATTCAAAAGCAGAAGTTGAAGCGTACATTAAATAAACTAAACCGTTTGAAAGATTTGGCTAACTTGACTATTAGGCATGAGAGAGCGCTAATTAAAGCTGGTATTTTAGATGTTAAAATGCTGAGGGAAATTGGCGCAGAGAATGCTATGGTTCGATTAAAAAAAGCAGGAAGTGGTGCTACTTTAGATTTCTACTGGAAATTAGTTGGAGCATTACTTAATAAAAATAGCCAAATGTTCACTAAAGCAGAAAAAGAAGCTTTATTAAAAAAATTGAATGAAGTTTTGAGGGCTAACGGTTTAAAAGGTTATAAAAAATTAGATGATGAGTAAAATTTGCGCGTTCAAATAAAATTTCTTAAAAAGGGGTTGCAAAGGGTTTTAAAACGCCTATAATGCACCGCACACAACGACGCACTGTTGTGAAGTCTTTAAGTTTCCAAGTGCGTCGTTGTTTTTTGCTCTTTAACAATATATCAGACAATCTGTGTGGGCACTTGTTGATTGACTTGTTTTAAAATATTTTAATTTTGAAGTCTTAATAGGTGCTTAACTGAAAATTCATAATTACTTTTTTAAGTAG
>NZ_JAHKKB010000003.1:0-225778 GCF_018829685.1 Haemophilus sp. SZY H68 | reverse complement strand
CTACTTAAAAAAGTAATTATGAATTTTCAGTTAAGCACCTATTAAGACTTCAAAATTAAAATATTTTAAAACAAGTCAATCAACAAGTGCCCACACAGATTGTCTGATATATTGTTAAAGAGCAAAAAACAACGACGCACTTGGAAACTTAAAGACTTCACAACAGTGCGTCGTTGTGTGCGGTGCATTATAGGGATTTTAAAAACCCTTGCAAGTACTTTTTTGTAAAAATATTTAAAAAAATGATCTTTTGATGGAAATATAAACATTTCATCAAAAAGTGCGGTTAGAATGCTCAAATTTTTATCGCTATAATTTCTTACGCAATGAAACTTCACCACCATTAAACATCTGAATTTTATTGCCACATAATACTTTTAAATAACCGCGTTCATCTATGCCTTGTTCAATACCTGAAATAATACCTTGTTCAGTCAGCACATTTACTCCACTATTTGAAAACGCATTATATGATTGCCATGTTTGTTGGAATTCAGCATTAATACCATTTTTCTCAAAGATATTTAAACGTGCATATAAATTTTGTATGAGTTTTGGTAATAAGGTTTGTCGCTCTACATCAGGATCAATTTCACATAGTTCCGCGTAAGGCTGAGTAATTTCCGTTTGTTTTGGCAACAACACATTAATACCTACGCCAATCACTAAATTGAGCATACCATTTTTATGGCTAGCAATTTCAACTAAAATACCACCTAACTTTCTTCCATCAAACAAAATGTCATTTGGCCATTTCACTTGCACATTTAGCACCTCGACAATCGCCAAACCGATGACTAAACTTAACCCCTCAATTGATCTTTTAGGATCAAATGCCCAATAAAAACTAAACATGATTTGCCCGGCAAAAGGCGATAACCATTGACGACCACGCCGACCGCGTCCTGCAGTTTGATATTCAGCCACACAAAGATCACCTTTTTTTAAGGAAGGAATATTTTGTAGTATCCATTCATTTGTAGAGGAAATAATCGGCTGATAATGGATACTATAAGGAAAAAGTGCGGTTGAAATTTGCTTAGGATTTAATAAAGGAAGGCTAGGCACTAAGCAATAATTTTGGCCATCAACGACAATTTCCAAGCCTAGCTCACGTAATTGTTTAATGTCCTCTTCAATATCTGGAGAAAACTTTTCCAATTCAAACCGCACTTTCGGCTGACAATCAGATAAATATGTCAATAAAGCGAAATTCATCATTTATTCCTTGTAGCAAACGGAGCGAAAATCATAGCACAAATCCAAAAATTTCGTTTTCAAAATCTAGTAAAATCTGTATAATCCCGCCGCAATATTTTTTAACTTCAACTTAGCGAGAATATTGCAATGTCATTACACATTAAACAAGAAGCCCTTACTTTTGACGATGTTCTACTCGTCCCGGCACATTCAACTGTGCTTCCAAATACAGCCAATCTTTCAACCAAACTCACTAAAGAAATTACTTTGAATATTCCTATGCTTTCAGCAGCAATGGATACTGTGACCGAAACCAAACTTGCAATCTCTTTAGCACAAGAAGGTGGCATCGGCTTTATTCATAAAAATATGACCATTGAACGCCAAGCGGACCGTGTTCGTAAAGTAAAAAAATTCGAAAGTGGTATCGTGTCTGAACCTGTCACCGTTTCACCTGATTTATCCCTTGCAGAATTATCAGAACTAGTGAAGAAAAACGGCTTCGCGGGCTACCCTGTTGTAGATAGTGAAAATAACCTAATCGGTATCATTACTGGACGCGACACCCGTTTCGTAAAGGATTTGAGAAAAACTGTTTCACAAGTAATGACGAAAAAAGAAGACTTGGTGACAGTAAAAGAAGGGGCGAGTCGCGAAGAAATTTTGGAATTAATGCATCAACACCGAGTTGAAAAAGTATTAGTGGTTAATGATAGTTTCAAACTTAAAGGCATGATTACCGTTAAAGACTTCCAAAAAGCAGAACAAAAACCAAATGCATGCAAAGATGAATTCGGTCGTTTACGCGTGGGTGCCGCTGTAGGAGCAGGCCCAGGCAACGAAGAACGTATTGATGCTTTAGTGAAAGCTGGCGTAGATGTACTGTTAATCGACTCATCTCACGGTCATTCAGAAGGCGTATTACAACGCGTGCGTGAAACCCGCGCGAAATACCCTAATCTTCCAATCGTGGCAGGTAACGTGGCAACTGCTGAAGGCGCAATCGCATTAGCCGATGCAGGGGCAAGTGCGGTGAAAGTAGGTATCGGCCCTGGTTCAATTTGTACAACTCGTATCGTAACCGGTGTAGGTGTTCCACAAATTACCGCTATCGCAGATGCAGCAGCAGCATTAAAAGATCGTGGTATTCCTGTAATTGCTGACGGTGGTATCCGTTTCTCTGGCGATATTGCAAAAGCCATCGCTGCGGGTGCAAGCTGTGTAATGGTTGGCTCTATGTTTGCGGGTACTGAAGAAGCACCAGGCGAAATCGAACTTTATCAAGGTCGTGCATTTAAATCTTACCGTGGTATGGGTTCATTAGGTGCCATGGCGAAAGGTTCATCAGACCGTTACTTCCAATCAGATAACGCGGCAGATAAACTCGTACCAGAAGGTATCGAAGGTCGTATTCCATACAAAGGTTATTTAAAAGAAATCATCCATCAACAAATGGGTGGCTTACGTTCTTGCATGGGCTTAACTGGCTGCGCAACCATCGAAGAATTACGCACAAAAGCAGAATTCGTTCGCATCAGTGGTGCGGGTATTAAAGAAAGCCACGTTCACGATGTAACGATTACTAAAGAAGCACCAAACTACCGTATGGGCTAATCCGCAAGGTGGGCTTTAGTCCACCTTTTGTTGTTAAAAGTGCGGTTGATTTTTAAGAGATTTTAATCTTTATCTAGTTATAAGGAATATACAATATGAAAAAATTGATCATTCTTTCTGTGAGTTTCTTCTTATCTGCTTGTGCAAATGACTGGTCTTCAAGTGGTGTGCCAGATATGTATGAAGGTCAATCACAAGAAAGTGTTCTTAAAGCCTTACAAAAAAATAATTGGATTATAAAAAAACAACATACTGATGAAAAAGGTAATTTGTATTTACTTGCCCAAGGTAAACCAACAAAACAATTTGCTGGACTTTTCGGTTCTGATTGTCGTCAAAGTTCATTTGCAATTTATAAAAAAGAAGGCTTACAAGCTCTTGAAACAGCACCATGCCAGGAAACTAAAAAATAATTTTTTAATTAATAGAGATTTTTATGACAAATATCCACAATCACAAAATCCTGATCCTCGACTTCGGTTCACAATATACTCAACTGATTGCACGTCGCGTACGTGAAATCGGTGTGTACTGCGAACTTTGGGCGTGGGATGTAACCGAACAACAAATTCGTGAATTTGCCCCAACGGGTATCATTTTGTCAGGTGGTCCAGAAAGTACCACTGAAGAAAACAGCCCGCGTGCACCTGAATATGTATTTAATGCCAGCGTGCCTGTATTGGGTATTTGCTACGGCATGCAAACCATGGCAATGCAACTTGGTGGTTTAACTAAGACCTCTGAGCATCGTGAATTCGGCTATGCTTCTGTTTTAATGGATAATCCGACCGCACTTTTTGCTCATCTAAATGATGGCGATAGCAAATTAGATGTATGGATGAGCCATGGCGATAAAGTCACGCGTTTACCTGAAAACTTCCAAGTTACCGGTACGACTCCAACCTGCCCAATTGCCGCGATGTCTGATGAAAGCCGTCGTTTCTACGGTGTACAATTCCACCCTGAAGTAACCCATACCAAAAAAGGTTTGGAATTATTGATGAATTTCGTGGTGAACATTTGTGGTTGCGAAACCAAATGGACTGCAGAAAACATTATCGAAGATGCCGTTGCTCGCATTAAAGAGCAAGTGGGCGATGATGAAGTGATTTTAGGTTTATCTGGTGGTGTGGACTCTTCTGTGGTTGCATTACTTTTACACCGCGCTATCGGTAAAAAATTACACTGCGTATTCGTGGATAACGGCTTGCTCCGCTTACACGAAGGCGACCAAGTAATGGAAATGTTTGGCGATAAATTCGGCTTAAACATTACCCGTGTTGATGCGGAAAGCCGTTTCTTAGGTGAACTTGCAGGCGTATCGGATCCTGAGGCAAAACGTAAAATTATCGGTAAAGTATTCGTGGATGTATTCGATGATGAATCGAAAAAACTCACCAACGTGAAATGGTTGGCACAAGGTACGATCTACCCTGATGTCATCGAATCTGCAGCAAGCAAAACCGGTAAAGCGCATGTGATTAAATCACACCACAACGTAGGTGGCTTACCGGACTATATGAAACTTGGCTTGGTTGAACCGCTACGTGAATTATTCAAAGACGAAGTGCGTAAAATCGGTTTAGCATTAGGCTTACCTGCGGAAATGATCAACCGCCACCCATTCCCTGGCCCAGGTTTAGGCGTGCGTGTATTAGGCGAGGTGAAAAAAGAATACTGCGATTTATTACGCCGTGCGGATGCAATCTTTATCGAAGAATTACGCAATAGCGGTTGGTATGAAAAAACCAGTCAAGCCTTCAGCGTATTCTTACCTGTGAAATCTGTTGGCGTAATGGGCGATGGCCGTAAATACGACTGGGTTATTTCCCTACGCGCAGTAGAAACAATCGATTTTATGACCGCACATTGGGCTCATTTGCCTTATGATTTATTAGGCAAAGTGTCTAACCGTATCATCAACGAAGTGAACGGCATTTCTCGCGTCGTGTACGACATTAGCGGAAAACCACCCGCAACGATCGAGTGGGAATAGAACCAGAATAAATAACGCCTTGTAAAACAAGGCGTTATTTTTTAATTTAACAATATTTTCGCTGCATCTATTACCACTGAAACGGCTTTCTCTTCAGTCTCTTTCATTGTCGCTTCATTTGGAATTTCTTGTTGAGTGCGGTTTACAATCACGCCTGCAACCATTCCTGCTCGTAACCCCAATGCGCTACACATGGTAAACAATGTTGACGATTCCATTTCATAGTTCATAACATTCAAATCTTGCCACTGTTTAAGTAGTCCTTGGTAATCACGATATACTTTACCACTATAGGTATCATAACGTTCTTGACCTGGATAGAATGTATCGGATGATGCAGTCACACCTACATAAGGTTCAATCCCTTTTGCTTTCGCTGCATTATAAAGTGCAGTTGTACATTCAAAGTTTGACACAGCCGGATATTCTAACGGTGCAAAATGGCGGCTTGCACCATCTAAGCGAACAGAAGCCGTTGTAATAAGAACATCACCCACATTAATATGTGGTTGAATTGCCCCCGTTGTACCAATACGTAAGAAAGTGCGAATGCCAAGTTGAGCCAGTTCTTCCACACAAATTGAGGTTGATGGCCCGCCAATACCGGTAGAGCATACAACAACAGGTTGTCCATTAAGATAACCTAACCATGAAGTAAATTCACGCGTGCTAGCAAGAAACTCTGGATTATCAAGTTGTTTAGCAATACGCTCACTACGCGCAGGATCGCCGGGAACAATAGCGAGTGTTGAGCCTTTAAGTTGAGATTTTGTAAGATTAAGATGGAATACATCTGACATAGTCGCCTCCTTATTATTTTTATATTGTATGTTTACATGCAAAAAAAATTAAAGCAATAGCATTGAACCCCATTTGATAATATCAAAGAAGAATTTATTTTCATTCGTCGCGATACCATCAGGATTTTTCGGTGTGCCATCTTCATTTTTCTGCACTTCCACCATGCCATTTTTATATTGACCTTTCACGACAGCCAAATCATCGCGCGCTTCATTACGTAATTTTAAACACGCCTGTTCAGTTAAAGGTTCAACATTACCCACTTCGGTACGGAATTTTTTAAACTGATAGCTTGCATAATTCATCGACTTTTCATCACCTTGAATAATCTTCACATATTGCTCGCCAATAATTTTTTCCAATGGGTAGAAAAAGACATATTGTGAATGAATATAGCTATCTTCTTTAGAAAAATGCTGTTGCAAAATCCGAGTTAAATTTGGGTAAACGCATTGTTCTGCTTGCTTACTTGCAATCGCCCATTGTTTTGCATCTTGATCGGAAAGTTGGTAATCCGCACCCGCAAATTCACCGGGGATTGCGGATTGTGAGCTACCAAACATTGAGCAGCCAGACAGCAATGCTGCCATACCTAAGGTTGCAATTAATTTCACATTTGATCCTTATAAAAGTGAGAATGCGCAAAATTCTAGCAATATCTTCACAACAGATAAAGCAGCAAATGAATTTAGTTTTCCTGATCCGAAAAACTTCCGCTATAATGACCGCACTTTTTTACGTTAATTAAAAGGAATTCTCATGCAAAATCCAAAAGATGATGTGTTATATGCGCCTGTTGAATGGGTCGATCACAGCGAAGGCTATAACGACATTCGTTATCATAAATCCACTGATGGTATTGCTAAAATCACGATTAACCGCCCAGAGGTTCGCAATGCGTTCCGCCCACAAACAGTGAAAGAAATGATCACTGCATTTTCTGATGCACGTTTTGATGAAAACATTGGTGTCATTGTACTAACCGGTGAAGGCGAAAAAGCATTCTGTTCTGGTGGTGACCAAAAAGTGCGTGGCGATTACGGCGGTTACAAAGATGACAGTGGCGTACATCACTTAAATGTATTAGATTTCCAACGCGATATTCGTTCTTGTCCAAAACCAGTCGTGGCAATGGTGGCAGGTTATGCAATTGGTGGCGGCCATGTATTACATATGCTTTGTGACTTAACGATTGCTGCTGAAAATGCTATTTTCGGGCAAACTGGACCAAAAGTTGGTTCATTCGATGGCGGTTGGGGCGCAAGCTATATGGCTCGTTTAGTGGGTCAAAAAAAAGCGCGTGAAATTTGGTTCTTATGCCGTCAATATAATGCACAAGAAGCATTAGACATGGGCTTAGTCAATACTGTTGTGCCTTATGCTGATCTTGAAAAAGAAACCGTACGTTGGTGTCGTGAAATGTTACGCAATAGCCCGATCGCGATTCGTTGTTTGAAAGCGGCATTAAATGCGGATTGTGACGGCCAAGCTGGTCTTCAAGAATTAGCGGGTAACGCGACAATGTTGTTCTACATGACTGAAGAAGGTCAAGAAGGTCGCAATGCGTTTAACGAAAAACGCGCCCCAGACTTCAGCAAATTCAGACGTAACCCTTAATTTATCGTTCTAAAGTGCGGTTAAAAATCTTCGTGAATTTTGACCGCACTTTTGTATTGGGAGCAAACATGGCTGAAAAATCATTTAATCTTTACCGTTATTCCATCCCCGTTGATAGCCAACTTATCCTGCGTGATCGTTTTTTAAAACGCCGTGAAGGCTTAATCGTAAGAGTGAGTTGCAGCCGAGACGGTTGGGGAGAAATCGCCCCGCTACCTGGTTTTAGCGAAGAAACCTTAGACCAAGCTCAAGAACAAGCAATTGAATGGCTAACGACATGGTGCAATGCAAGCTGTGACGCACCTCGCGTACCATTAGATGGCACCTATCCCTCCGTTGCTTTTGGTATCAGTTGCGCAATGGATGAAATGAAAGGTTATTTACAAGCTGAAGGCAATTATCATACGGCACCACTTTGTTATGGCGATCCAGATGAACTGTACGCTAAACTTGCGAGCATGGAAGGCGAAAAAGTGGCAAAAATGAAAGTGGGCATATACGAAGCCAATCGCGATGGATTAATTGCCGATATGTTTTTAGAGGCCATTCCTGATTTACAATTACGACTAGATGCAAACCGCCATTGGTCGTTAGAAAAAGCGTTACAATTTGCCACTAAAGTCAAACCGCAGCATAGAAAACGTATTCAATTTTTAGAAGAACCTTGTAAAACACAAGCACTCAGTCGTGAATTTGCATCGCAAACCGATATTGCAATTGCATGGGATGAATCCCTGCGAGAGCCTAATTTTTGCCTGGAAAAAGAACCACACTTATCGGCTGTCGTAATCAAACCCACTTTAATTGGTTCAATTCAACGTTGTGCTGAACTCATTAACCAAGCACATTCGCTAGGTCTAAAAGCGGTTATTAGTTCAAGTATCGAAAGTAGTTTAGGGCTCTCTCAGCTCGCGCGAATTGCACAACAATACACCCCGAATGTAACTCCAGGCTTAGACACTTTAGATTTGATGGAATATCAAGTACTACGCGCTTGGCCTGGTTCTGATTTACCTATTGTGGATTTAGAATCTGAATTTATCACTAAAATTATCTGATTCGACCACCAAAAATCGAAAAACCAGTATAATGCGCTACACAAAAAGGATTAAAAATGTCGCAAACACACAGAATTTTGCTGTTAAATGGCCCGAACTTAAATATGTTGGGGGCTCGCGAGCCAAAGCATTATGGCAGTATTTCTCTTGCATCAATTGAAGAGAAAATACAAACATTAGCCACTCAGCACAATGTAAAAGTGGAATGTTTTCAAACCAATAGTGAAGAAAAATTAATTAATAAGATCCACGAAAGTTTTCAACAAGTCGATTTTATTTTAATCAATCCTGCTGCTTACACCCATACCAGTGTGGCATTGCGCGATGCACTTTTAGCTGTTTCAATTCCTTTTGTGGAGATTCATTTATCCAACGTGCATAAACGTGAAGCATTTCGTCATCATTCTTATTTTAGCGATGTGGCTGAAGGCGTTATTTGCGGTTTGGGCGCAAAAGGTTACGAGTTTGCCTTTTTATTTGCTATCGATTACCTTGCTAAAAAATAAGAAAATCGAGCATTTTTGGCGAAATTCACAGAATTTTATCGCAAATTTGCAAAATTTAAGGTAATCTTTACAACATAAAAATAAGTTTATTCATAACCGCAATTTTTCATTTAAAAGTGCGGTTAAAATTTCAATCTTTTTTAGGAAGAACGTATGGACATTCGTAAAATCAAAAAATTAATCGAATTAGTAGAAGAATCTGGCATTACTGAATTAGAAGTGCAAGAAGAAGAAGGTACAGTACGTATTAGCCGTGCAGCGCCAGCAGTTGCTCCAGCAGCAGTTCAATACGCTGCGGCACCAGTAGTAGCACCAACTCCAGCTGCTGCGCCAGCTCAAACGCCCGCAGCTGCGACTCCAGCACCAGCTGCATCTGATGAATTATCAGGCCATCTTGTACGTTCACCAATGGTAGGAACGTTCTATCGCAGTCCAAGCCCAGAAGCAAAAGCATTTGTTGAAGTGGGTCAATCTGTGAAAGTTGGCGACGCGCTTTGTATCGTTGAAGCAATGAAAATGATGAACCGTATTGAGGCGGATAAAGCTGGCGTAGTAAAAGCAATTCTTATCCACGACGGTGACGCTGTTGAATTCGACGAACCATTAATCGTTATTGAATAATTTCCAATATTTTCGTCGGGCGGACTTTAGTCCGCCTATTTCATATACAAACAATTAGAGCGAATTTATCGTAGGCGATATAAATTGAAATCTGTTCACACCTAATTTTATAGGGAGAACAATATGTCAAAAACCTACATAAAAATTCACGTCTATCTGACTAAACGGACTCTTTTATGTTAGAAAAAGTTGTGATTGCTAACCGCGGTGAAATTGCACTACGCATTTTACGTGCTTGTAAAGAATTAGGTATTAAAACTGTGGCGGTTCACTCCACCGCAGATCGTGATTTAAAACACGTTTTACTCGCTGATGAAACCGTTTGTATCGGTCCAGCGCCTTCCGCAAAAAGTTATTTAAATATTCCAGCTATTATTGCTGCCGCCGAAGTAACAGGCGCAGATGCAATTCATCCAGGATACGGTTTCTTATCTGAAAATGCTGATTTTGCTGAACAAGTTGAACGTTCAGGTTTCACTTTCATCGGCCCAACAGCAGATGTCATCCGTTTAATGGGCGATAAAGTTTCAGCTATTAAAGCAATGAAAAAAGCAGGCGTGCCTTGTGTACCGGGTTCGGATGGCCCTGTAGGTAATGATATTGCTAAAAATAAAGAAATCGCCAAACGTATTGGCTATCCAATCATCATCAAAGCATCAGGCGGTGGTGGCGGCCGAGGAATGCGTGTTGTACGTAGCGAAGACACATTAGAAGAATCTATCGCGATGACCAAAGCAGAAGCGAAAGCAGCATTCAATAATGATATGGTCTATATGGAAAAATACTTAGAAAATCCACGTCATGTAGAAATTCAAGTATTAGCAGATACTCATGGTAACGCAGTTTATTTGGCTGAGCGTGACTGCTCAATGCAGCGTCGTCACCAAAAAGTTGTGGAAGAAGCACCAGCTCCTGGTATCACTGAAGAAGTTCGTCGCGATATCGGCTCACGCTGTGCAAAAGCTTGCGTAGAAATCGGCTATCGCGGAGCTGGTACGTTTGAATTCTTATATGAAAATGACGAATTCTATTTCATTGAAATGAATACTCGTATCCAAGTAGAACATCCAGTAACTGAAATGATTACAGGCGTAGATTTAGTGAAAGAGCAATTACGCATCGCAGCTGGCTTGCCGATTTCCTTTAAACAAGAAGACATCAAAGTTAAAGGCCATGCAATGGAATGCCGCATTAATGCAGAAGATCCAAAAACATTCTTACCGTCTCCGGGCAAAGTAAATCACTTACATTCACCTGGCGGGTTGGGCGTTCGTTGGGATTCTCATGTTTATGGCGGCTATACGGTGCCTCCACATTACGACTCTATGATCGCAAAACTTATCACTTATGGTGATACACGAGAAGTTGCAATCCGTCGTATGCAAAATGCATTATCTGAAACGATTATTGATGGTATCAAAACCAACATCCCACTTCATGAATTAATTCTTGAAGATGAAAATTTCCAAAAAGGTGGAACAAACATCCACTATTTGGAGAAAAAATTAGGTATGCATGAATAATTAAAATTTAAATGGCTAACAGGCGTTAGCCATTTTCGCATATCCCTAAAACTTATTTAATGATAATAAATACTAGAATCAGCAAAACATTTTGAATTATTCAAAAAAGTTGTAAGATTAGCAAACATAAGGGGCGTATAAAATATATGCCCCTTATACCATTCAAAAATATACTTTCACTTATAAAAATTTTAAGGAAGAAACATGACATTAAAACAACGTTACCAACAAGCGGCCAAGGAAGCTAGTTGGGCATTAGGTCTATCTATTTTATATGTGATAGGTTGGTGCTTATGTGCTTATTTGCCTAAAGAAACTCAAGGGCCGATTGGTTTCCCCCTCTGGTTCGAACTCTCTTGTATTTATTTGCCTATTCTGTTTATTGTAATTGGCCATTGGATTATCAAAATTATTTATCAAGATATCTCTCTTGAAATCAAGGATGAGGAGAATCAAAAATGAATTTAGGTATTATTCTCCCTTTAATTATTTATCTTGCATTTATATTTGGTGCTGCGATTTTCGCTTATGTAAAACGTACAAAAGGCGATTTTCTAACGGAATATTATGTAGGTAACCGCTCGATGACGGGTTTTGTGCTCGCCATGACAACCGCGTCAACTTATGCCAGTGCAAGTTCTTTTGTCGGAGGGCCTGGTGCAGCTTATAAATACGGATTAGGCTGGGTATTACTTGCGATGATTCAAGTCCCTGCAGTGTGGCTTGCATTAGGCGCATTAGGTAAAAAATTCGCACTATTATCAAGAGAAACCAATGCGTTAACGATTAACGATCTTTTCCTTTATCGTTATAAAAACAAATATTTAGTCTGGCTATCAAGCCTTGCCCTTCTTCTCGCATTTTTTGCGGCCATGACCGTGCAATTTATTGGCGGTGCGCGTTTATTAGAAACTACTATCGGTATTTCTTATACTCAAGCATTGCTCTTATTTGCTTTAACGGTAGGTATCTATACATTTATCGGGGGATTCCGTGCTGTCGTACTCACGGACACCATTCAAGGTACTGTCATGATTTTAGGTACTATTATTCTCCTTGTAGGAACCATTTATGCGCTCGGAGGGGTAGAAAGTGCGGTTAATAAATTAACAGAAATCGATCCTGCGTTAGTCACGCCTTACGGGCCAAATGGAATGTTAGATTTTCAATTTATGGCTTCCTTCTGGGTGCTCGTCTGTTTCGGGGTCGTCGGTCTTCCACATACTGCTGTTCGATGCATGGCATTTAAAGATAGCAAAGCCTTACATAGAGGGATGCTGATAGGAACAATTGTTCTTTCCATCATTATGTTCGGTATGCACTTAGCCGGTGCACTTGGTCGTGCAGTTATTCCAAATTTAACGGTATCGGATCAAGTGATTCCAACTTTAATGCTCAAAGTATTACCGCCTATTATTGCCGGTATTTTCTTAGCCGCACCGATGTCAGCAATTATGTCCACAATTGATGCGCAACTTATTCAATCTTCTTCTATTTTTGTAAAAGATTTATACCTTTCTACGAAACCTGAAGCGGCAAAAAATGAGAAAAAAGTGAGTTATTTTTCATCTATTATCACGCTGATTTTGACCGCACTTTTAATCTTTGCCGCCCTCAATCCACCAGATATGATTATTTGGTTAAATCTATTTGCTTTTGGCGGACTGGAAGCCGCATTTTTATGGGTGATTGTGCTGGGTATTTACTGGGATAAAGCAAATGCTTATGGTGCGTTAAGTTCAATGATTATCGGCTTGGGAAGTTATATCTTGCTCACTCAACTTGGCATAAAATTATTTAACTTCCATCAAATCGTACCGTCATTAGTATTTGGATTGATTGCCTTTTTAGTGGGTAATAAATTGGGCGAACGCCGTATTGAAAAAACTCAATTAAAAGTTACCGTACTTTAAGCGTCAATCAATATGCTGTCACCTTCTTCTAAATGAGAGGAAGGTGATATTTAATTTTCTCACTTTCAGAAAGTTCTACGCTAAAACACAGAATTGGAACAATTCACAAGGATACATCAATGCTCTATCAAATTCTTGCGCTACTTATTTGGAGCAGTTCATTAATCGTCGGTAAACTCACTTATTCGATGATGGATCCTGTGCTTGTTGTGCAAGTGCGGTTAATTATTGCAATGATTATTGTCATGCCACTCTTTTTACGTCGTTGGAAAAAAATTGATAAACCAATGCGTAAACAGCTTTGGTGGTTGGCATTCTTTAACTATACCGCCGTATTTTTATTGCAATTCATCGGACTAAAATATACATCCGCATCCAGTGCAGTCACCATGATTGGGTTAGAACCGCTGCTCGTTGTATTTGTTGGACATTTCTTCTTTAAAGACAAAGCAAAATGGTTTCACTGGCTATTCGGCGCAATGGCATTTATTGGCGTGGCAATTTTAATCAATGGTGGAAAAAATAATGAAGGCATTGATAACATCAGTTTATTTGGCTGTTTATTAGTGCTAAGTGCTGGGATCATTTTCGCAGCCGTGTTACGTTGGACACAGCGAGTTGTGGCCAAAGTCTCAACGCAAGCTTATACCTCCGTCAGCATTGTACTTGGGACCATCACAACGTTGCCATTTACGCTATTACTCACAGAAAACTGGCAAATATCATTAAATTCCACAGGTATTGCAGGTTTATTATATCTTGCCATTGGCTGTAGTTGGCTTGCCTATTGGTTATGGAATAAAGGCCTTAATAGTGTGGATGCCAATATCTCCGGTATTTTAGTCGCACTTGAGCCGTTATTCGGCATCTTATTTGCCGTATCATTACTTGGCGAAACGCTGTCATTTTCAGCCGCACTTGGTATAACAATCATCATGCTTGCCACACTTGGCTCGACTTTACTGCCGAAACTTTTGAAAAAATCAGTATAATACGCCCCATTTTATGAAATAAAGGAAAAAACAAATGGCTTGGATTCAAATTCGCCTAAATAGCACCAATGAAAAAGCAGAACAAATAAGTGATTTTTTAGAAGAAATCGGCTCTGTTTCTGTGACTTTTATGGATAGTCAAGATACACCGATTTTTGAGCCTTTGCCTGGTGAAACTCGTTTATGGGGCAACACCGATGTTATTGCGTTATTTGATGCAGAAACAGATATGGCAGAAATCGTCCGCTTATTAAAAGAAGCGAAACACTTAGATAGCAATACGGTATACAAAATTGAACAAATAGAAGATAAAGACTGGGAGCGCGAGTGGATGGATAACTTCCACCCAATGCAATTTGGTAAGCGTTTATGGATTTGTCCAAGTTGGCGTGATGTGCCTGATGAAAATGCCGTCAATGTGATGCTTGACCCAGGCTTAGCGTTTGGTACAGGTACTCATCCTACAACTGCGCTATGTTTAGAATGGCTAGATGGCCTAGATTTAAAAGATAAAACCGTCATTGATTTTGGTTGTGGTTCAGGTATTTTAGCCATTGCTGCATTAAAACTTGGTGCGAAAAGTGCAGTGGGAATTGATATCGATCCACAAGCGATTCTAGCTAGTCGTAATAATGCCGAGCAGAATGGCGTAGCTGATCGCCTACAACTGTTCTTATCTGATGAAAAACCCGCTGATTTAAAAGCAGATGTCGTGGTGGCAAATATTCTTGCTGGCCCGCTCAAAGAACTTTACCCAATCATTAGTCAACTTGTTAAACCTAATGGCGATCTTGGTTTATCGGGCATTTTAGAAACTCAAGCTCAATCCGTATGCGACGCCTATACGCAAACATTTGCGTTAGAGCCAGTCGCAGTGAGAGAAGAATGGTGCCGAATTACGGGTAAGCTAAAAACGCTTTAATTTCTTTTTGTCAATCAAAAAAAGTGTATTTTTTAAACAAATTTCACTTTGCAAAGTAAGGCAAAATGCGTATTATAGCCAGCCTTGTCGGTCGTCGACCAGTTCGACACTAATTAGATTTAGGCTTGCTAGGAAGGTAACGTAAAATGCGAATCGGTTCATACCAATTAAAAAATCGTGTTTTACTTGCACCAATGGCAGGTATTACCGACCAGCCTTTCCGTCGTCTTTGTACATATTATGGTGCTGGACTCACATTTTCAGAAATGATGTCCACAAATCCGCAAGTTTGGCATACCGAAAAATCCAAATTGCGTTTGGCACATAGTGAAGATTTAGGTCTCAATGCCGTGCAAATTGCAGGTAGTGATCCACTCGAGATGGCGCAAGCCGCTGCTATCAATGTGGAATATGGCGCTCAAATCATTGACATTAATATGGGGTGTCCTGCCAAAAAAGTAAATCGCAAACTCGCAGGCTCTGCGTTGTTGCAATTTCCTGATCTCGTAGAAAAAATTCTGCGTGAAGTGGTGGCTGCCGTGAATGTGCCGGTGACCTTAAAAATTCGTACAGGCTGGGATAAATCTAATCGAAACTGCGTTCAAATCGGCAAAATTGCAGAACAATGTGGCATACAAGCATTAACGGTGCATGGTCGTACACGCGCTTGTCTTTTTGAAGGCGAAGCGGAATATGACAACATCAAAGCCGTTAAACAAGCGATTGCCATACCAGTTATAGCCAATGGTGATATTGATTCTGCTCGGAAAGCAAAATTCGTTCTCGATTATACCGGAGCGGATGCCATTATGATCGGTCGTGCTGCGCTAGGTAACCCTTGGCTATTTCAAGCCGTGGAAAACCTAATTGAGCATGACTCGATAAGCCAAATGCCAAGTTTAAACGAAAAGTGCGGTCAAATTTTGCGTCATATTCAAGAATTACATCAATTCTATGGAGAACAAAAAGGCTATCGCATTGCGCGTAAACACGTGGCTTGGTATTTACAGGGAATTCAACCTGATTCCGTTTTTAAACAGACTTTTAATGCAATTAGTAATCCAAAAGAGCAACTTATTGTATTGGAAGATTTTTTCAATTTAATTTTGGATAAAGAAAAATGTTAGAACAACAACGTAATCCTGCTGAAGCCTTAACGGTATCAGTATTAAATGCGCAATCACAAGTGACCAACAAACCATTACGCGATTCAGTAAAACAAGCATTGCGTAATTATTTAGCGCAATTAGATGGTCAAGATGTGAATGATCTTTATGAATTAGTATTAGCGGAAGTTGAACACCCGATGTTAGATATGATTATGCAATATACTCGTGGTAATCAAACCCGTGCAGCAAATATGCTTGGTATCAACCGTGGTACATTACGTAAAAAACTAAAAAAATACGGTATGGGCTAAGTTATACGTTTTTTTAGATAGAAAAGGGCGAACATTTTTATGTTCGCCCTTTTCATTCAATCAGATAAAGCACAAGCTATAACCTGTGCTTTAAATTTATCTTAAAATCAACCGCACTTTATTCTACGGTGACGGATTTCGCTAAGTTACGAGGTTGATCTACGTCAGTACCTTTAATTAAAGCCACATGATAAGAAAGCAACTGCATTGGGATGGTGTAAAAAATCGGTGCAACGATATCATTGACTTTTGGCATCGTGATGATTTTCATTCCTTCACTTGGTGTAAAGCCCGCTTCTTTATCAGCAAATACGTATAATTGGCCACCACGAGCACGAACCTCTTCAATGTTCGATTTTACTTTCTCTAATAATTCATTATTTGGTGCCACAACAATTACTGGCATATCAGCATCGATCAACGCTAATGGACCATGTTTTAATTCTCCAGCCGCATACGCTTCAGCGTGAATATAAGAAATCTCTTTCAATTTCAAAGAGGCCTCTACGGCAATTGGATAAAATGCACCACGACCTAAGAAAAGCGCATGATGTTTTTCAGCAAAATCCTCAGCTAATGCTTCAATTTCTGTATCAAAAGCCAACGCTTTTTCAATTTCAGCAGGTAAAGATTGCATTGCTTTAATAATCTCATGCTCTTTTTCTGCAGAAATATGACCTTTAACTTTACCAAGTGCCGTCACCAACATTAATAACGCAGCAAGCTGTGTCGTAAATGCTTTTGTTGATGCCACTCCAACCTCAACACCGGCACGCGTCATAAATGCAAGATCTGATTCGCGTACTAACGAAGAGCCTGCCACATTACAAATTGTTAATGCCGCCATATAGCCCTTTTCTTTCGCTAAACGAAGTGCAGCTAAAGTATCTGCTGTTTCGCCAGATTGAGAAAGTGTAATCAATAAGCTATTTGGACGTGTAACAAATTTGCGATAACGAAACTCTGATGCAATTTCAACATCACAGCTCACGCCAGCCAAAGATTCAAACCAATAACGTGCCACCATACCTGCATTATAAGATGTACCACAAGCAACAATTTGAATATGCTCAACTTTTTCTAAAATGTCTTTTGCACCATTACCGATTGAATCGACAATCACATTTTCATGATTGAGACGCCCTTCCATTGTATTGATAAGTGCGGTTGGCTGTTCGTAAATTTCTTTCTGCATAAAATGACGGAATTTACCTTTCTCTGCCGCATCATTTTCAAGATTAGATTCGTGAATTTCACGCTCAACTTTATTGCCGTAAGTATCATAAATATCAACTGTACGACGTGTAATTTCTGCAATATCCCCTTCTTCTAAAAAGATAAAACGGCGGGTAACACTTAAAAGTGCAAGTTGATCTGAAGCTAAGAAATTTTCACCAAGGCCTAAACCAATCACTAGCGGACTACCAGAACGGGCCGCAACTAAATGTTCAGGATGGCGACTATCCATTACTACCATACCATATGCGCCCGTGAGTTGTTTTACTGCTTTTTTCACAGCTTCTAAAAGTGAATCCGTGCTACGCATTTCCCATTCGACGAGATGAGCAATCACTTCAGTATCTGTTTGTGATAAAAATATATAACCACGAGATTTTAGTAACTCTCGAAGTTCTTCATGATTTTCAATAATACCATTATGTACTACGGCGAAGGTACCTGACACATGTGGATGAGCATTGGTTTCCGATGGCTCACCATGCGTTGCCCAACGAGTATGCGCAATCCCTGTACCACCAATCAATGGTTTCTCCGATACAGTATCGTCTAAGGCTTTAACTTTACCTAAGCAGCGCACGCGTTGTAATTCATGATTTTCATTTACCACTGCTACGCCTGCAGAATCATAACCACGATATTCTAAACGATGTAAACCATTAATTAAGATTTCCGCTACATCTCGTTGCGCTACCGCGCCGACAATACCACACATAAGCTTTCCTTATTGTTCATTAAATAAAAAATACGTCTAATTTTTAACCGTACTTTATACACAAATTACTTCTACGCCATGAGCTAAAATGGCTTGTTTATCTTGTTCTGATAATCCCGTATCAGTAATAAGCACATCAATTTGTTGCCAAGTTAATTCTAAATTTGGCATTTTCCGACCAATTTTCTGAGATTCCACCATCACAACAACTTCGCGAGAAACTTCCGCCATCACCTGACTTAATCCTACAAGTTCATTAAAAGTCGTAGAACCTCGCGCTAAATCAATGCCATCAGCACCAATAAAAAGTTGGTCAAAATCGTAAGAACGCAGCACCTGTTCAGCTACTTTTCCTTGAAACGATTCCGAACGAGTATCCCAAGTTCCACCAGTCATCAGCAATGTTGGCTCATTTTCTAATGCTCTCAATTCCGTTGCCACGGAAAGAGAATTCGTCATTACAACTAAGCCTTGTTTTAAATTAAGTTGTTTAATCAGAGTCGCCGTAGTACTACCGCTATCTACTATAATGCGGTTGTGATCTCGAATACGTTCAGCGGCAGCTTTCGCTATGACAAACTTTCGCTTCGTAAGTTCATCATTTTCGTTTTCATCCATAATTTCTTTTGGCATTAAAATTGCGCCACCATATTTACGCAATAAAAAACCACTTGTTTCTAGCGCACTTAAGTCTTTCCGAATCGTCACTTCAGATATATCAAAAAGCTGCACTAGTTGATCCACACTCACCTCACCTTGCTCTTGTAAAAGTTGCATAATGGTATGGCGACGTTGTTTAGTATTACGAGGCTGGCTATTTTTTTTCATTAAGCTATCTTTAGACACAAAAGTTTCGGTTCGAAAGTTTATATAAACAATATTGTTTTGTAAAGTAAATTTTTGTCAACAAAAAACCCTGCTCATTGGCAGGGTTTAAAATCATTCAAATATTAATTATTTAATTGCGTCTTTTAATGCTTTACCAGATACGAATGCTGGTACTTTAGATGCGGCGATTTTAATTTCAGCACCAGTTTGTGGGTTACGACCAGTACGCGCTGCGCGTTTATTTACTTTGAATGTACCGAAACCGATTAATTGTACAGGCTCTTCCTTTTTAAGACTTGCTGTGATTGCATCTAAAGTAGCTTCTAATGCAGCCTTAGCTTGTTTTTTATTTAATTCTGCTGCGCTTGCAATCGCATCAATTAGATCTGTTTTGTTCATAAATTTGTACCTTCTGTTAAAAGAAAAATTCTACTATTTAAATACGCCAGCGGGCTTTTACCGCAATAGCTTTGCAAAGGATAATCTAACTTTCAAAGAAATAAAAGAAAGATTTTCATTTTTTGTGACAAATATCACATTATTGATGGAATTCTATACCAATATTAGACATACCTTCAGCTCTAATTTCATTCTTTAAGCCTAAAATTAAAGCAATATCTCGCTTTTCACACTCTTTAAGCAAACGATAAACTTGCCATTGTATATCTAATTCACCTTGGATATCTTCACTTTCTTTCAATTCATGTTCAGTCCAATCTCGTCCTGTTTCAGTTTCTAGCAAACTCGTGATTGTACCTAAAGAAATTTGACTAATTTCAACCGCTCTTTCTAAGGTTTCGCCCGCTATGATGCCGTGTAATATCTCTGAAAGAGATTGACACGCATCTAATGCTGGAATAACCCCAAAACTATTATAATCATTTACATCAGGAATAATTTCTTCTAATTTTTCAAGCTGACTCTCAAAATTGATTTTCGCATCTTTTACGATTAAATATTCCCATACTAGATTAAGTATGTTTTGATAAACCTTTACTTCCATTTCAAGATTATTCATCTGACAGAATAAATTGAAATTAGGTGCCATACGTTCACATAATGCAGCCATAAAAGTAAGATGTTGCCAACTTTCTAAATTCTCCAAACGTTTATGAATTGGATTTCGCATGATATTCTCTTATTTATGATAGATTCTAGAATAATGGTGCACGGCATCTACAAAAACTTTAGGTGCATTTTCTGGCACATCTTGATGAATTCCATGCCCAAGATTAAATACATGACCACTTCCAGTACCAAAATCAGCTAAGATCGATTGAACTTCTTGTTCGATACGCTCTGATGATGCATACAATACGCTTGGATCCATATTACCCTGCAATGCAACTTTATGCCCTACACGTGCTTTAGCATCAGCAAGATTCACTGTCCAATCTAATCCAATCGCATCACATCCGGTATTAGCTATGGCTTCTAACCATAAACCACCACCTTTGGTGAACAATGTTACGGGGACTCGACGACCATCATTCTCACGAATCAATCCATCTACAATTTTATGCATATACTGAAGAGAGAAATCTAAATATTCTCTATGTCCCAACACTCCGCCCCAAGTATCAAAGATCATCACAGCCTGAGCGCCAGCCTTAATTTGGGCACTCAAATAAAGCGTGATGGAATCAGCCAGTTTATCGAGTAATAAATGAAGTGTTTTCGGATCAGAATACATCATTTTTTTGATTTTTCCGAAAGTCTTACTTGAGCCACCTTCTACCATATAAGTAGCTAATGTCCAAGGACTACCAGAGAAACCAATGAGAGGGACCTCGCCTTTTAGCTCACCACGAATTGTGCGTACAGCATTCATAACATATTGAAGTTCTTCCTCAGGATCTGGAATAGGTAAATTTTCTACCGCGCTTTTACACTCAATTGGTCGGGTAAATTTAGGACCTTCCCCCGCACCAAAACTTAAACCTAGCCCCATAGCATCTGGAATAGTCAAAATATCAGAAAATAAAATCGCAGCATCTAAATCATAACGACGAAGCGGTTGGAGCGTCACCTCACAAGCTAAGTCAGCATTGCGACAAAGTGACATAAAATCTCCTGCTTGGGCACGCGTCGCTTTATATTCAGGCAAATAACGTCCAGCTTGACGCATCATCCAAACAGGGGTGTAATCCACTGATTCACGTAATAAAGCTTTTAAATAACGATCATTTTTTAATACTGACATTTAGATTTCCTTCTGATTATCCTCTGCTCGACAAAGCTCAAGCGTCGTATGTATAAGTTTATGTGCGATAGTACCTGTTGGCGGTAATTCTGGCAAGGGTTGATCATAAGAAAACCACTGTGCATCATGAATTTCACTTTCTTGCAAAGTAATTTCACCGCTCTCATAATCAGCAAAAAAACCGACCATTTGAGAATTCGGGAATGCCCAAGGCTGGCTACCAAAATAACGAATATTTTTTATCAAAATCCCGGTTTCCTCAAAAACCTCTCTCCGCACCGCTTGTTCAAATGTTTCACCGACTTCTACAAAGCCAGCAAGAGTGGTATACATTCCTCCGTTCGGGTGATAATGACGCCTATGATTTGCCAATAAAATTTCATGGCCACGTCGAACCGCAACAATAATGGATGGGCAAATTACAGGATAAATTCGATACCCGCAGTAAGTGCATTGCACGGCAAGCTCTTCTTGAGTTTGTTGTGTTTTATGACCGCACTTTCCACAGAATTTATGGGTTTTCAGGAAATGATTAATTTCCACACCTCGGCTTAATACATGGAATTCATCCTCTGGCAGTGAAAGTAATCCACGTAAACTTACATATTCCCGTTCATCACTTTCTTGCTCAGCCACAAGCCGTAACGGATGATTTTTCCATTCCCCGATTTGCATTGCCTGCAATCCTTCCATTCCAAGTGTTTTAGCCGTACCACAAGGCAACTCATTATTCAGCAAATAAAGATTCGAACCTTGAGTAAGCAACCAATAACCAAAATCATCTGGATGAAGTGTTTTCATTTTTTACTCCATAAAAATAACCGCACTTTCAAAGTGCGGTTATTATAAATCTTCTTTTTAGCACTCACTAATAATAAGAGTGCTCTCCACGCTGATGTTCGGTTACATCTTTTGCACCTTTTAATTCATTAGGGAATAGGCTAATAAGTTGTTTTTCTACGCCATCTTTTAACGTAACGTCCACCATTGAGCAACCATTACAGCCACCACCAAATTGTAAAATTGCGTAACCATCTTCAGTAATTTCAATTAAGGTTATGCGTCCACCATGACTTGCAAGCTGTGGATTAATTTGAGTTTGTATCACATATTCAACACGTTCAATTAATGGCGCATCATCAGCCACCTTACGCATTTTGGCATTTGGTGCTTTTAAGGTAAGTTGCGCACCAAGTTCTTCGGTAACATAATCAATTTCTGCTTCTTCTAAGAAAGGCAGGCTGACCTCATCAATAAATGCAGAAAAAGTGTCATATTTCATTTCAAAATCACTTTCTTCTACGGCATTCGGTGGGCAATAAGATACGCCACATTCCGCGTTAGGTGTGCCTGGATTAACCACGAAAATACGAATATTCGTTCCTTCTTCTTGCGTGTCTAAAAGTTTTCGAAAATGCGCTTGTGCGGCATCAGAAATAGCGATTTGCTGGGTTGCTTGTTCCATAATATTATGTCCTAAATACTTGAGAGAAAGTATCGGGAATAATACGCTCATCGCGCTTTTTTTTCCAGTGCTTTATATTAAGCCCGCGCCAGCCCCCACACTTGGATCTCCTCTACACCTAATTTTCGCAACAATTTTGATATTTCATTGAGTGTAGAACCAGTAGTAATCACATCATCCACCAATGCTACGCGACGATAAGGAAATTCATTTTTCGAAACAGCAAGAGAAAAGGCATTTTTTAAATTCTGACGACGATCTTTTGCACTCAAACCTCGTTGAGTATGGGTATGTCTCACGCGTTTTACAATATTGTTCAAATTAGGAATATCTAGCCAACGACTTAATTGCCGAGATAATAAATCAGCCTGATTATAACCTCGTCGCCACTGACGAAAATGATATAAAGGCACTGGAATGATTGCTTCTGGCAATTTAAGTTGATGCGTTCGTTTAGCATCACGCACCGCAAGATATAAAAGGCGAGCTAAAGTGCGGTCAATCCAAAATTGATTTTGAAATTTAAAACGGTGAATCAATATAGAAAGTGGCTCAACATAATGCCCAATAATGACTATCTTATCCCAACTAGGCTCTTGTTTAAGACAATTACCACAATGCTGCGCATAATATTGCAATTCCGCACCACAATGACCGCAATAAGGAAAAGATTTAATTTGTTTTTGGCAACGGGAACATAGCCCATTTTTTGCGATATGAAGATTGCCACGACAGTGGATACAGCGAAAATTAAAAAAATTCATCATCTAAAAAAGTTATTTTTTACCCGCACTTTTTTGTTTCAACGCATCTAACGTTTCTCCTGCTTTTAAAATATGCGGCGTCACGAAAATCACTAGCTCACGTTTTTGATGTCGTTCACTTTCTTTACTAAACAATCGTTTAATGCCAGGTATATCGCCAAGTACTGGCACTTTATCTTCGCTTTTCGTGATCGTATCGTGGAATACACCGCCAAGCACAATGGTTTCCCCATCTTTGGCAAAAACTTGAGTATTAATTTCTTGCTTATCAATAGAGACCACCTCGTTTTGTCCATAAGCGACACGAGAACCTGGTGAGTTTTGACTCACTAATAAATCAAGCAAAATATTGTTATCTTTAGAAATATGTGGCGTCACTTCCAAACCAAGCACTGCCTCACGAAATTCCACAGATTGCGTATCATTACGAGTATTACTCACAACATAAGGAATTTCTGTCCCCTGTTTAATGCTTGCACTTTTCTTATTCGTGGTTAGTAAGCGAGGACTTGCGATAATTTCTACATTATTTTCACGCTCCAAAGCGCTCAATTCTAAATCGAGCAATCGCCCATTAATTTTCGCGACTTGTAATGCTATTGATCCAGCAGGTGTCGTCGTTGTCGCAAAATTCACATTAAGATTATCCGTAATATTTTCAAAGCCATTGCCGGCTAAGCTACCCGCTACACGCCCCGCATTTTCCGTTGGATTAAAAATCCCCCACCGGACACCAAGTTCTTTCAAACTCTCATCCGTAATTGTCACAATACGTGCTTCAATAGCGATCTGCTCAATAGGTTTATCCATTTCAGAAATTAGTTTTTTGATATTTTGCACAGAACGAGGCTCATCCTGAATAACCAGTAAATTACTGCGATCATCAAAGGTAATGCTCCCAGCTGGTGAAAGCAAAGAGCCACTTCCTGTCGTTAAGGATTTCATTAATTCAGAGGCTTTAGCAAAATGGAGTTTTACCGTATGACTCACTAAGTGCGGTTCATTTGTAGTAAGATTTCCTGCAATTTGACCTTTGCCTGATAGCCCTCCATTCAGATAGTAAATACCCTCATCTTTATTCAAAGTAAGCTTCTTACTTTTAGCGATTATTTGTAGCAAACGTGGCATATCAATATTGTCTAATTTCAACGAAACATTGCCTTCTAGCGTCTCATCCATCACTAAATTGACATCATGTTGAAAAGCTAATTGCTCCAGTGTTTGAGCTAAAGGCGCTTGCGATAAACGAATAAAAAAACGTTCGTTATCTGTTTTGGGATTAGCAAAAACGATTAATGGCAAACAAAAACACACTAAAAAACAACCGCACTTTAAAAGATATTTCTTCATAATCTTCCTTTAAAAACTTAATTCTTTCTGTTCAGTGCTATCACATTGAGCACCAGACTTACGCATAAATTGAACTTTATTTTGATTGATTTTTGTTACAACATATCCTTCTTGAGCTACATCAACGCCCTCTAAAACGCTGTAAATTTGCAAATCCTGATCCAGCAATAACGCAAACGCTTTATCTTTAGAAATCACTACCCCCGCCAATTTTAAATCCTTCAAAGGAATTTCAGCCGCTTGGCGATTTTCATCCGCTCCGCATAGATTATTAGGTACATCAGAGGAAATTATTTCTGTCTGCTCCATTACTGTTTGTGCGTTATCAAACTGAGAATGGGTGCGCTGTGTTTTATCGAAAGGATCTTGTCCCCAACTGCAATTCATAAAAAATAATGCAACTAGGAAAAACCAATACTTCATTTTGCCTCCTTATCTAGCTGAAAAATGATCTCGGTTTGCAATGGGCTGTCTTCGGGTTTGACAAACTGCAATCGACTCACTGAAAGCTGTGACGTATTAGCCAAAAGTGTGGTTAAAAATGTCTTCGTTTTTTCAAAATGCCCAGTAAGCTGTAAATGCAAAATAGGCTGTTGCCCCATTTCCCAACGTAAATTCTGAGATAAATTGTTACGCGCAGCTAAACGTTGAATTTGTTTATTCAACGGCATAATTTGTGCAGCCAGTTCTGGAGAAAGTTTTCGACCTTCCGACTGCTGCTGTAAAGAGGTTAAAATTTTCTGTTGATGCAACAATTCTGATCTTTTCCCGGCTAATTCACTTTCTATTTCATGGAAACGCGAACTCCCCTCGATATAATCTAAAACGGGGCGAAAAATCACCGCACTTAATAACAATAAAAAAGTTAAACCGTGCACATAAAAAGGCTGACTTAGCCATTTTCCAAAAGGTGTAAAAGGATCGTTAAAAAAGGCTTTCACTTTTCCTCTCCTTGTTCCATATCAAAGCGAAAAAACAATGTATGTTGTTCAGGCTGAACCTGACTTAATTTCACATTGGGAAAATGTTTATTTAAAAATTGATGTACCGATTCAAATTCTGTTTGATCTTGTGCTCGACCTTCCAAACTTAAGTTATGGACATCTTGTTTAAATCGGTTTAATTCGCCTTTCTGAAGAGGCAATTCACTTAATTGCTGCAAACTATTTTGAACTTGCCCATTTGTGAGAGATTGCAAAACTTCACCAACTTTCAACGCACTACGTAACAGATCAATTTGCGTGGCAGTTTTGTGAAGTTGCTGGTTGAGTTGCTCAAATAACTTTTGCTGCACCTGCAAATTTTGTTTCTGTTGTTCAATCAAATGGCTAAAAGCCAAGGCTAAATTGATTGCAAGTAAGATAAATAAAGCGAAATAAAAAACTAAACGACGTAAACGCTTTTGATGTTGATAAGTACGCCAAGGCAATAAATTCATCGACATTTAGTTACCCATTTTTTGTTGATGTAAATCTTTTTGCCATAGTGCGTTACCAAGCGCAATAAAGGGTAAATCCGTTTCTACTCGTTGCCAATTTTCTGGTAATGGTGTATGACTTGAAGGAACTTGATACACAAAAATTTGTTCAATTTTTCCCTCAAAACGTTCCGTAAATTGCTCATAAAGTACAGTGAGATTTTCATGAGATTGTAAAATTTGCGATTGCTGAGATCTTTCACAAATCGCTAAACAATAGTCATCTTCTTGAAATAAAAATAAGGTATTTTCTGACCGCACTTGTTCATTCAACAAATATTGAAATGCACGCAAGATGGTATGAGGAATAACATCTAACACATTAATTCTAAATGGTTGAAAATCCTGCAAATAAGTTCGAGCACTCGCCTCTCGAATGGCCGTAATTTCTAAACAAAAACCTTGCTTTAACGGAGTAGAAATATAATCAAACCACAATTCATCCAAAGGAATAGGTAACTCTTTCTCAATCACAAATTTACATTGTTGATGACATTCTTGTACATTTAATATTTGCGGTAACATTAATACTTTCGACCAAGTCAAATGAGCGGAAATACTTGCCACAAACTGCAAAGGAAAGGTTTTCCCTTGAAATTGTATTTTTAAGTGTTGTAAAAAACGATTTTTAAAATCTTTATCATTGACAAAGATTTGATAACATTGTGGTCGTTCTAACTCATCAAACCACACGAAATCAAAATACCCTTGCTTACGGTGAATACCAATTTGTAAAGTGCGGTGATTTTTCCGGGAGAATTGCATATTCTTTCCTATTCTTTAAAGGCTGAATCTTTTATACTTAGCAGCTAAATCATAGGTCTCTTGACAAGAATATTCATTAACGAAGCGAGAATTTTACGATGCGGATCGCAAAATTAATATTTAGCACCTTATTAACTTTATGTATTTTAGGTTTAGTCGCAGGCGGAATGCTGTATTTCCACCTAAAATCAGAATTGCCCTCAGTAGAAGCATTAAAAACCGTTGAATTACAACAACCAATGCAGATTTATACGGCCGATGGTAAATTAATTGGCGAAGTGGGTGAGCAACGACGTATTCCAGTGAAATTAACAGATGTGCCACAACGCTTAATTGATGCATTTTTAGCGACGGAAGATAGTCGTTTTTACGATCATCACGGATTAGACCCTATCGGTATTGCTCGTGCATTGTTTGTCGCAGTGAGTAATGGCGGTGCATCACAAGGTGCAAGTACGATTACTCAACAATTAGCGCGTAACTTTTTCTTAACCCCAGAAAAAACTATTATTCGTAAAGCTCGTGAAGCGGTGCTTGCGGTAGAAATTGAAAATACCCTCAGCAAACAAGAAATCTTAGAGCTTTATTTAAATAAAATCTTTTTAGGCTATCGTTCTTATGGTGTTGCAGCAGCGGCACAAACCTATTTTGGTAAATCATTAAATGAATTGACCTTATCTGAAATGGCGATTATTGCTGGTTTACCTAAAGCACCTTCAACCATGAACCCGCTTTATTCTTTAAAACGTTCAGAAGAACGCCGTAATGTGGTGTTAAGCCGTATGTTAGATGAAAAATACATCAGTAAAGAAGAATATGATGCTGCATTGAAAGAGCCGATTGTGGCGAGCTATCACGGCGCAAAATTTGAATTTCGTGCGGATTATGTCACTGAAATGGTACGCCAAGAAATGGTTCGCCGTTTTGGTGAAGAAAATGCCTACACCAGTGGTTATAAAGTATTTACCACTGTACTTTCAAAAGACCAAGCTGAAGCCCAAAAAGCCGTACGTAACAACTTAATTGATTACGATATGCGTCGTGGGTATCGTGGTGGTGCGCCTTTATGGCAAAAAAATGAAGCGGCTTGGGATGATGAACGTATTCTAGCATTTTTACGTAAATTGCCAGATTCTGAACCATTTATTCCAGCGGCTGTGGTTGGCATGGCAAAAGGTGGGGCTGATCTATTATTAGCATCTGGTGAAAAAATGACGCTCTCCACTAATGCAATGCGTTGGACTGGCAGAAGTAATCCTGTAAAAGTAGGTGAGCAAATTTGGATTCGTCAACGTGCTAATGGTGAATGGCAATTAGGTCAAATTCCAGCGGCTAACTCTGCATTAGTATCGCTTAACTCAGATAATGGTGCGATTGAAGCAATTGTTGGTGGTTTTAGCTATGAACAAAGTAAGTTCAACCGTGCGACACAATCCTTAGTTCAAGTGGGTTCTTCTATTAAACCATTTATTTACGCAGCGGCATTAGAAAAAGGTTTAACACTTTCTAGCGTATTACAAGACAGCCCAATTTCTATTCAAAAACCTGGACAAAAATTGTGGCAACCCAAAAACTCACCAGATCGTTATGATGGCCCAATGCGTTTACGCGTAGGATTAGGTCAATCCAAAAATATGATTGCTATTCGCGCTATCCAAACGGCAGGTATTGATTTCACAGCAGAATTTTTACAGCGTTTTGGTTTTAAACATGATCAATATTTTGCTAGTGAAGCCTTAGCGCTTGGCGCAGCCTCTTTCACACCATTAGAAATGGCTAGAGCTTATGCTGTGTTTGATAATGGCGGTTTCCTCATTGAACCTTATATCATTGAAAAAATTCAAGATAACACGGGTAAAGACTTATTTGTTGCAAACCCTAAAATTGCTTGTATTGAATGTAATGATATCCCTGTTGTTTATGGTGAAACGAAAGACAAAATCAACGGCTTTGCGAATATTCCTTTAGGAGAAAATGCCTTAAAACCATCAGATGACAGTACAAACGGTGAAGAAGTTGATCAACAACCTGAAACTGTACCTGAACTGCCAGAATTACAGTCAAATGTCACCGCACTTAAAGAAGATGCGATCGATTTAATGGCGGATGCAAAAAATGGTTCATCTAAAACTGAATATGCCCCTCGAGTAATCAGTGGCGAGTTAGCATTTTTAATTCGCAGCGCCTTAAATACTGCGATTTATGGTGAACAAGGTTTAAGCTGGAAAGGAACCAGCTGGCGTATCGCACAAACCATTAAACGTAGCGATATAGGCGGTAAAACAGGTACCACCAATAGTGCGAAAGTGGCTTGGTATGCGGGATTTGGTGCAAACTTAGTAACCACAACTTATGTCGGGTTTGATGATAACAAACGCGAATTAGGTAAAGGTGAAGCGGGTGCGAAAACTGCAATGCCAGCTTGGGTCGCTTATATGAAAACTGCATTGAGCGACAAACCAGAACGTAAATTACCATTACCACCAAAAATAATGGAAAAAAGTATTGATACGATGACTGGTTTACTCTCTCCATCCGGTGGTCGAAAAGAATACTTTATTGTGGGAACTGAGCCAACCCGTACATACGTTTCCGAAATGCAAGAGCGTGGTTACTATGTTCCACCGGAACTACAACAACGCTTAAATGGTACTGGAGGCAAAGCGCCAGTGCCAGTTAGCCAGCCAGAAGAACTCTTCTAAAAATGACCGCACTTTAGTGCACAATCAGGCGAGTCAATTGGCTCGCTTTCGTTATTAAACAAAGGATATATTATGCTGAGTTATCGTCACTCATTCCATGCGGGCAATCATGCTGATGTCTTGAAACATATCGTCTTAATGCTCATTTTGGAAACTCTTAAACTCAAAGAAAAAGGCTTTTTTTACTTGGATACGCACTCAGGTGTAGGTCGTTATCGTTTATCCTCAAACGAATCAGAAAAAACGGGGGAATATAAAGAAGGCATTGGACGTCTGTGGGATCAAACCGACTTACCCGAAGATGTTGCTCGTTATGTAAAAATGATCAAAAAACTCAATTATGGTGGCAAAGAACTACGTTATTACGCTGGATCACCATTAATTGCCGCGGAATTGTTGCGCTCACAAGATCGCGCACTATTGACCGAGCTTCATCCTAGCGATTATCCAATTCTTCGCAATAATTTTAGCGACTACAAAAATGTCACCGTAAAATGTGACAATGGCTTTCAACAAGTCAAAGCAACACTACCTCCAAAAGAACGCCGTGGCTTAGTACTAATCGATCCGCCTTATGAATTAAAAGAAGATTATGATCTCGTTGTCAAAGCCATTGAAGAAGGCTATAAACGTTTTGCCACTGGTACCTATGCGATTTGGTATCCTGTTGTATTACGCCAACAAACTAAACGTATTTTTAAGGGATTAGAAGCAACGGGGATTAGAAAAATTCTAAAAATTGAACTCGCCGTTCGCCCTGATAGCGATCAACGAGGTATGACGGCAAGCGGTATGATAGTAATTAACCCACCTTGGACATTAGAAACCCAAATGAAAGAAATTTTGCCTTATCTCACAAAAACATTAGTTCCAGAAGGTACAGGAAGCTGGACTGTCGAATGGATTACACCTGAATAGAAAAATGAGCATCACCAGAAGATAACGCTCATTTTTATCAACTTAACTCTATGGAATAACGGGTAATTAACCTTTCTGTACGTTATATGCTTCTAATGCACGTAAAGAATAAGTATAAGCCGCGCCTGCATTTAATGCGATAGACATTGCTAATGCTGCAGCGACTTCAGCTTCGCTTGCGCCAGCTTTCACAGCTTCTTCTGCGTGTACGCTAATGCAGCTTTCACAACGAGTTGTTACCGCAACGGCTAATGCGATAAGTTCACGAGTTTTAGCGTCAAGCACATTGCCTTCTGCCGCTGCTGCGCCTAATGCTTGATAAGCTTGTAACATTTTTGGATATTGTTTACCTAACGCACCAAATGATTTTTTAACGTGTGATGTTTCTTCTTTCCAATCTGCAAACATAATGTTCTCCTAAATATATTGAATTAATAACGAACTGGTGTGGTAAATTATAGGCAGATTGGATTATGATACTTGCTTATTTATCTCAATTTTTATCGCTAACATCTCATTATGGATTATTTGGATAAACTCACCCATTTAGCACAAGTGCGTGGGGAAATTAATATTCGCTGTGAATTTCAAGGTGAATGGCAAGTTGCCCATCAAGAAAAAGATGCAGGAAAAGGCGTATTTCATCTTATTGAACAAGGCGAATGCTGGCTTACACTCGGACAAAAGCAATTTCATTTAAAGGAAGGTGATATCTTTTTCCTTCCCCAAAATCAACCGCACTTTATGCGTCATTCATCCAACCAAACAAAGGACGCATCATTGAAAAAAAGCTGGCAAGGTGCATTTGAATTGTATCAAGTAGGGCAAGGCACACCAGATTTAAAAATGTTCTGCGGGGCGTTTTATTATCAGCAAGATGCCCTTCTTACAGCTTCTATGCCTGAATATTTACATCTCAATTTATGCGATACACCGATTCATCCTTTGGTTCAACTTTTTCTACAAGAAGCACAAAAAAATGATGCAGGTACGAAATCAGTCGTCGATGCACTTTCGAATGTGCTTTTAATTTATATTTTACGCCATGCGATTCAAGAGAACTTAATTACAGATGGTGTGCTACTTGCGTTGCAAGACAAGCGATTAAATACAGTGCTAGGTGCGATATTACAATGCCCTCAAGAAGATTGGCGAATTGAACAGTTAGCCGATCTTTCTGCAATGTCTCGTGCAAACTTTATTCGTGTTTTTCAACAACAACTTGGTATGTCGCCAGGGCGTTTTATTACTCAAGTGCGGTTACAATCGGCAGCATTTTTATTAAAACAATCCCAACAATCCGTACTTGCCATTGCTTTAGAGGTGGGGTATCAATCGGAGGCGCATTTTAGTAAAGCCTTTAAGAATTACTACCAACTTTCACCAAGCCAATACAGAAAATCTGCCAGCCTATAAATTGGAGAATTTTTGCGCTATAATCGCCAAGTTTTTTGAAAGGCAACATCTGTTGCCTTTTCTTTTTAAGGAAAAGATATGTTTAACAAAATTTTTTCGTGGTTTGAAAACCGTTTAAATCCTTATCCAGAAGGTAATCCAACAACACCTAAAAAAGGCTTATTGCGCTTTATTTGGTCTAGCATTGAAGGAATGAAAGGCTGGATTCTCTTACTGACAGTGCTAACGGTTGGTACCGGTGTAATGGAAGCCGTATTATTCCAATTTATGGGAACGCTTGTAGATTGGTTAGGGACATTTACGCCTGAGACATTATGGCAAGAAAAAGGCCATTTATTAATTAGCATGGCTGCCCTATTACTTGTTAGCATCGTGTGGGGATTTTTAGCCTCTACCGTACGTTTACAAACCTTACAAGGCGTATTTCCAATGCGATTACGTTGGAATTTCCATCGTTTAATGCTTGGACAAAGTTTGAGTTTTTATCAAGATGAATTTGCTGGCAGAGTGTCTGCCAAAGTAATGCAAACCGCACTAGCTGTTCGTGATACGGTGCTCACACTAGCGGATATGTTTGTATATGTCATCGTATATTTTATTACATCGGGCTTGGTTCTAGCCGTATTAGATTCTTGGTTCTTACTGCCATTTATTGCTTGGATTACGATTTTTATTTTTATCCTACGAACCCTCATTCCTAAATTATCAAAAACGGCACAACGACAAGCTGATGCTCGTTCTTTAATGACAGGACGCATTACAGATGCTTATTCCAATATTGCCACAGTAAAATTATTCTCTCATGGTTCGCGCGAGGCCGCTTATGCCAAACGTTCTATGGAAGATTTTATGGTCACAGTACACGCTCAAATGCGCCTAGCAACATCACTGGACACGCTCACTTATGCAGCTAATATTTTACTTACACTAAGCACCGCTGTACTCGGAATTATCTTATGGAAAAGTGGTCAAGTTGGCGTGGGTGCAATTGCAACAGCAACCGCAATGGCATTACGAGTAAATGGACTATCTCGTTGGATTATGTGGGAGTCTGCACGTTTGTTTGAGAATATCGGAACCGTAAACGATGGAATGAATACTTTAACTAAACCTCATACTATTGTAGATAAACCTCAAGCATCACCTTTACAAGTGACACAAGGGGAAATCAAGTTTAACGATATTACCTTTGCTTATGATCCGACGAAACCATTACTCAATCATTTCAATCTTACTATCAAACCTGGCGAAAAAGTTGGGCTAATCGGCCGTTCTGGTGCAGGAAAATCTACAATTGTGAACTTGTTGCTTCGTTTCTATGAAGCACAACAAGGTGCGATTACCATTGACGGGCAAAATGTACTAGATGTGCAACAAGAAAGCCTACGCCGCCAAATCGGTTTAGTGACTCAAGACACTTCGCTGCTACATCGCTCTGTTCGTGACAATATTATTTATGGACGACCTAATGCTACAGATGAAGAAATGGTTTTAGCTGCTGAACGAGCGGAGGCTGCTGATTTCATTCCATTCCTCACTGATGCTCAAGGCAGAAAAGGCTACGATGCCCATGTGGGTGAACGCGGTGTAAAACTTTCAGGTGGTCAACGGCAACGAATTGCTATTGCTCGTGTCATGTTAAAAGATGCACCAATTCTATTGTTAGATGAAGCCACAAGCGCATTAGATTCGGAAGTGGAAGTGGCAATACAAGAAAGTCTAGATAAGATGATGGAAAATAAAACTGTGATTGCCATTGCTCATCGTTTATCCACTATCGCAGCGATGGATCGCCTGATTGTGCTTGATAAAGGACAAATTGTCGAACAAGGTACCCATGCTGAATTACTAGAACAAAATGGACTATATGCAAAACTATGGGCTCACCAAAGCGGTGGATTCTTGAGTGAACATATAGAATAAAACCCAAAGTGCGGTTTGTTTTTACCTATTTTTTATTGGAGTCTAAATGAAAAAATTATTACTTCCTATGTTAATTCTCCCCACTCTATGTCTAGCACAGGAAACAAAAATCGATCCTATTTTACTCGGTCTTGGAGAAGTTTTCTTTTTTGATAAATCCCTCTCTCATAATAAGACCCAATCCTGCTCCACTTGCCATATGCCAGTAGCAGCCTTTGCTGACTTGCGTCAAAATGATATCGCTCATATGGTCTCTCAAGGAGATGATCCAACAAAATTTGGTAACCGTAACACACCAACTGCACTTTATGCTAAGTATTCACCTAGCTTCCATTTTGATGAAAAAATTAACGATTATGTGGGCGGACAATTCTGGGATGGTAGAGCAAAAAATCTTGCAGAACAAGCCGGAGGTCCACCATTAAACCCCGTAGAAATGGGCATGAAAGATAAAGCAGATGTAGTAAAACGTATTGAAGAAAATCAAGCCGTGAAAGATTACATTACAAAATATTTTGGTGCCGAAATATGGAAAGATAATCAGAAAATATATGCCATTATGGAACAAGCATTAGCTACTTTTGAACATTTAGATTTATTTAGCCAATTCAGCTCAAAATACGACCGCACTTTAGCTGGAAAAGATACCCTCACAGAACAAGAATCTTTAGGAAAGGCATTATTTTTTGATAAAGAAAAAACAAATTGTAGTAATTGTCATCAATTACAAACAGCCGATAACGATGAAGAAACTTTCACAAACTATCGTTATTTTAATCTTGGTGTTCCTAAGAATGAAGCCTTAATTGCACATAATAAATTAGACAATAACTGGATTGATAATGGCTTGCTCGATAATCCAATGGTAAAGGGAGATGAAAAACAAAAAGGAAAATTCAAAGTGCCCACACTCCGTAATGTCGCAGTTACTGCACCTTACATGCACAATGGAGTATTTAAAGAACTTCGCACCGTATTATTATTCTTAGATAGCTACAATAACCCTGCACGAAAAATTAATCCAGAAACCAGTAAGCCCTGGGATTTGCCCGAATATGCACCAACTGTAAGCCACGACGCGCTTAAAGGAAAACCATTAACTGATACAGAAATTGATGCACTAGAATCTTTTTTAAAAACCTTAACGGATGCACCTTATGAAAGAAATTAAGAAAACTAGACAATTTTTAATTAAATTGAATCCATCCTAAAATCTAGGCTCTTCTTTACTTAATCTAGCGAGTAAAATAAATAACCCAACTTGTCTCATATAAGTTGGGTTATTTTCTAACTAATAAAGTACTCGCGCACGAATTGTGCCATCGATTTCCTTCAATTTCGCCAGTAATGGCGATGCATCATTTGTTTCTACATCAACGACAACATAACCAATTTTCGGGTCAGTTTGTAAATATTGCGCGGCAATATTCAGGTTGGCTTCGACGAAAATTTGGTTCAGTTTATTCAATATACCAGGACGATTTTCATGAATATGCAATAAACGTTTTGTTCCCTCGTGTTCTGGTAAAGATACTTCAGGGAAGTTGACGGAAGAAAGTGTTGAACCATTGTCTGAATATTTGACAAATTTACCTGCTACTTCAAAACCGATATTTTCCTGTGCCTCTGCTGTTGAACCACCGATATGTGGAGTTAAAATCACATTATCAAATTCGCGTAACGGTGAGACAAATTCTTCATTAATTGACGCAGGTTCAATTGGGAATACATCAATGGCAGCACCGTGAATTTTACCGTCTTTTAAGGCTTGAGCGAGAGAATCAATATCTACCACTGTACCACGCGCAGCATTGATCAAAATTGCACCTTGTTTTAATTGTGCGATACGCTCAGCATTCATTAAGTTTTTGGTAGATGGCAGCTCTGGCACATGTAATGAAACCACATCGCAAGAACTGAGTAATTCTTCAAGGCTACGAACCTGTTTGGCATTACCGAGCGGAAGTTTATTTTCGATATCGTAGAAATGTACATCCATGCCTAATGATTCCGCAATAATACTTAATTGTGAACCAATGTGGCCGTAACCAATAATTCCAAGTTTTTTACCCCGCACTTCATGAGATCCCGTCGCTGATTTATTCCAGACGCCACGATGTACTTCGGCATTCGCCTGTGGCACATTGCGCATAAGTAATAAAATCTCGCCTAATACAAGTTCTGCGACAGAACGAGTGTTTGAGAATGGCGCATTAAATACAGGGATTCCACGCGCTTTTGCCGCATTTAAATCCACTTGGTTGGTACCAATACAGAAACAGCCTACTGCGATTAATTTGGGTGCGGCCTCAATCATTTCTGCCGTTAAATGGGTGCGAGAACGCAAGCCGATAAAGTGTGCATCTTTAATGGCTTCTTTTAATTCATTACCATCTAGTGCTTTTTTATAGTAATCAATATTGGTATAGCCTGCCGCATGGAGCGTATCAAGTGCGCTTTGATGCACACCTTCAAACAATACAAATTTGATTTTTGATTTGTCTAGAGAGACTTTGTTTGTCATGTTTGCTTCCTTATGATTTTTATTATGAATTAGTCAATAATTTTGGCGCCTTCAGGCGTACCGACGATCACAACGTCTGCGCCACGTAACGCGAATATCCCGTTAGTGACGACACCCGCAACGTTGTTTAATTCTTTTTCCATTTCAACTGGATTTAAAATAGTAAAGTTGTGCACATCTAAAATCACATTGCCGTTGTCAGTCACCACTCCTTCACGATATTCCGGTGCGCCACCAAGTGCGGCTAATTTTCTGCCTACTTGTGAACGAGCCATTGAAATAACTTCAACTGGTAATGGGAAGGTCGAACCTAACACATCCACTTGTTTACTCGAATCCACAATACAAATAAATTTTTTCGCTAATGCAGCGACGATTTTTTCACGAGTGAGTGCTGCGCCACCACCTTTAATCATCATTTTTTGTGGATTGATTTCATCTGCACCATCCACATAAATATCTAAGCTCGAGACATCATTTGCATTAAATACTTCGATACCTTGTTTACGGAGTAATTCTTCTGATGCTTTGGAAGCCGCAACTGCGCCTTGAATTTTATCTTTGATTGTACCTAAAGCTTCAATAAAGCAGTTCACAGTGGAGCCACTTCCCACGCCAACAATTGTGTCAGCTTTTACATATTGTAATGCAGCTTGTGCTGCGAGTTTTTTCATTTCTAATTGATTCATTTCTTTTCCTTATTTTAATAAGTAAACGATTGCGTTACTTTATTACGAGAGTATTTAATAAACAAGTGTAATTTTCAGCAGTGATAGGTTTAACGGATAAGCTACGATTCCGTTAAAAATAATTCCAAAAGTCCATTGAGAAATAATTTGCCATGCTCAGTGATTTGCCAAGAATCATTGTTTTCCACAATATAGTTTTGTTGAATAGCAAAATCAATTTGATTTTTCACCGCACTTTGCGATAAACCTGTGTAATCTTCAAATTCTTGTTTGGGTACCGCTTCTAACAAACGAAAGCGATTCATAAAAAATTCAAAAGGGCGGTCAATTTCTGGCACGTTTTTTTCTTCGTAAAGATATTCGCCACGCAAATAACCTTTCGGGTGCTTAGTTTTAGAAAAGCGGGTAATCTCGCCATTCGGAAACGTCAATTTCCCGTGTGCGCCACAGCCAATGGCTAAATAATCCCCAAACCGCCAATAATTCAAATTATGTTTACATTGAAAACCCGCTTTTGTGTAAGCCGATGTTTCATATTGCTGGTAGCCTGCCGCAGTTAACAGTTGGTGGCCTTGTTCAAAAATATCCCAAAGCTCATCATCATCTGGCAATTTAGGTGGGCGGTAAGCAAACATCGTATTTGGCTCAATAGTAAGCTGGTACCAAGAAAGGTGAGGAGGAGATAGCTCAATAGCTTGGCGAAGATCATCTAAGGCTTCTTCCAACGTTTGGTTTGGCAAACCGTGCATTAAATCTAAGTTGAAACTTTTTAGCCCAGAAACTTTCGCTAAATTGACCGCACTTTTTGCCTCTGCTGCATTATGAATCCGCCCAAGACGCTGTAATTTGTCATCATCAAAGCTTTGTATCCCCATAGAAATTCGCGTAATGCCTGCTGATACATAACCTTTAAAACGTTCAGCTTCTACCGTGCCAGGATTCGCTTCTAATGTGATTTCAATATTATCTTCAAAATCAATCTGCGTTTTTATTTCTTTTAAGAGATATGCAATGCTTTTTGCTGAAAATAAACTTGGCGTACCGCCACCAATAAAAATTGAATGGAGTTTTCGTTGTTGAATTGAATCTTTAAAGCGCTGTAAATCAGCCCGTAGATCTTGCAGAAGGTGGTAAATATAGTCTTGTTCTGGTATATCGCCTTTTTGTGCGTGAGAATTAAAATCACAATAAGGGCATTTTTGAACGCACCATGGAATGTGTACATAAAGGGAAAGTGGAGGAAGTTTGAGCATGCTGTTATTAACAAGTTTTAAATGTGAGAACAGTTGAAAAAGTACAAATTAACGTTGTGTAAATATGAAATCTTAGCTGACACTATGAATGTTGATAAAAAGGGCCTGTTTTCACAAGCCCTAAAACATTCAATTAATTGACCGCTCTTGTTGTCTTACTGGTCGCTTTACGGCGGGGTGATTTTGCCGCTTTAGCTTCAACTTTGACAAACTCAATGCCTTCAGGCGGATTTTCCAATGCAAGGCCAAGTACTTCATCAATGGTTTCTACTGCATGAATCGCAAGATTTTGTTTTACGTTTTCTGGAATTTCTTCGAGATCTTTAACGTTCTCTTTTGGAATTAATACGGTTTTAATTCCGCCACGATGTGCAGCAAGAAGTTTTTCTTTTAATCCACCGATTGGTAATACTTTACCGCGTAAACTGATTTCACCTGTCATGGCTACATCCGCACGTACAGGATTACCTGTTAAACAAGAAACTAATGCAGTACACATTGCAATACCTGCACTCGGACCATCTTTTGGTGTTGCACCATCTGGCACATGAATGTGAATATCGCGTTTCTCATGGAATTCAGAATTAATACCAAGTTTATCCGCACGAGCGCGCACAACAGTCATAGCCGCTTGGATGGATTCTTTCATTACATCACCTAATGAACCGGTAAATGTGAGTTTTCCTTTACCAACAACGGAGGCAGTTTCAATAGTGAGTAAGTCGCCGCCGACTTCTGTCCAAGCTAGACCTGTCACTTCACCAATGCGGTTTTGTGTGTCGGCTTTGCCAAATTCAAAGCGTTTGACACCAAGATAATCGTGCAGATTATCTGAATTTACGGTGATAGATTTAAGTTTTGGATTTACCAATAAATTTTTCACTGCTTTACGGCAGATTTTTGAAATTTCACGTTCTAATCCACGAACGCCCGCTTCACGTGTGTAATAGCGGATAATATCTAAAATTGCGCTTTCTTCGACGGTAAGTTCGCCTTTCTTTAAACCATTACGTTCAATTTGTTTCGCTAACAAATGACGCATCGCGATATTAAGTTTTTCATCTTCTGTATAACCAGAAAGACGAATAACTTCCATACGATCCAATAATGGGCCTGGAATGTTCATAGAGTTTGATGTCGCCACAAACATTACATCAGAAAGATCATAATCCACTTCTAAATAGTGATCGTTAAACGTGGTGTTTTGCTCAGGGTCGAGCACCTCAAGTAATGCTGAGGCTGGATCGCCTCGCATATCGGATGCCATTTTGTCGATTTCATCAAGCAAGAATAATGGATTTTTCACCCCCACTTTTGCCATTTTTTGAATTAATTTACCCGGCAATGCACCAATATAGGTTTTACGGTGACCACGGATTTCTGCCTCATCGCGAACACCGCCTAATGCCATGCGTACATATTTACGACCAGTGGCATTCGCAATAGATTGACCAAGAGAGGTTTTACCTACGCCTGGAGGGCCAACTAAGCAAAGAATGGGTCCTTTCACTTTGTTTAAACGAGCTTGTACTGCAAGATATTCAAGAATACGTTCTTTCACTCGTTCTAAACCATAGTGATCGGCATCTAATACTTGTTGTGCTTTCGAAATGTCTTTTTTCACTTTAGAACGTTGATGCCAAGGCACTTGGATCATCCATTCAATGTAACTACGAACAACGGTTGCTTCAGAAGACATGGCTGACATCATTTTGAGTTTTTGTAGCTCATTTTCCACTTTATTGCGCACATCTGCTGGCATGCCAGCAGCTTCTACTTTTTGACGAAGTTGTTCAACTTCATCAATCGTATCCTCACTTTCACCATCATCCATTTCTTTACGAATGGCTTTAATTTGTTCGCTAAGATAATAGTTGCGCTGGCTTTTCTCCATTTGTTTTTTTACTCGGCCACGAATACGTTTTTCAATTTGGAGAATGTCTGCTTCTGATTCCATCATGCCAAGCAGATATTCTAGTCGGTCTTGTACGTTAGCAAGTTCCAAGACACTTTGTTTATGGCGAACACTTACTGGTAAATGAGCTGCCATTGTATCTGATAAACGATCTGCATCACCAAGACGATGAAGTGCATTTAATACATCTGCAGGGATTTTTTTATTTAAGGTGAGATAATTTTCGAATTCAGAAAGTACCGCTTTTTTCGCAACATCTAACTCTTTCTCATCACCATAAGTGGTTTCGATAGGGGTAATTTTTGCGGAAAAGCACTTTTCGCCATCTTCAAGGCTGTTAATTTTCGCGCGATTTTGACCTTCAACTAGCACTTTCACTGTGCCATCAGGTAATTTTAGCAATTGAATAATATTAGCAATGGTACCCACGTCAAATAAATCTTCAGGGGTAGGTTCTTCCAAATCAGCTTCTCTTTGAGATACCAAAAGAAGCTGTTTATCATCGTTCATCGCTTCTTCAAGGGCATTAATTGATTTTGCACGCCCTACAAAAAGTGGCATCACCATATAAGGGAAAACGACGACATCGCGTAATGGCAATACGGGCATCGTACGTTGGGTATTCTTCGCCATAATTTATCTCTCTTAATTCTTTCCGATAATTTGGGTAAATATTGGGATAGGGAAAAAGGAATTCAAGGAAAAGATTATAACAAAATCTGAGTTATAAAGTGGGTTTTAAACAAAAAAGAATTTTGGCAAATGAAGTGATAATCGCTAAAATGGCCGATAATTTTATTAAATTTCACAAAATATTGAGTTATGTCCACGAAAAATAATTTTATTTTCCCCACTTACGTTCAAATGTATCCTTATTCCAAGGATCGCCCTTTTCTCAAACAAGTGCGGGAAAAATTACGCTATTATGGCTATAAATGGTTATATCAAAAGCAATGTAACCAATTAGTGGATTTTCTTAATACAGAAACTCAATGGCAGCCTTTATTTACACAAGATTATTATCGTATCAATACGGTTCTGACTACTTTTTGCGATAAACGCTTTTCTGCTTCAGAACGTTTAACGGCGATTACGGAGAATTTACGTTTGGCTGAAGAGAAAATGGGACGTTCGCTTTGCCAACAATTATTAGAACAACAAAATATCGTGTTAACACAATTAACTGACGATTTGCGTTTATCTTTGAGTATCAACCATATCGATCCCTTTGAAGGGTATTTTTCTATTAATATTCGTAATCAACATAATGAGCGAGTATACGATGCTTCTTTCACTTTTTTGAGCCCAAATAAATTGCTTATCGCCTCGATTCAAGGCCCTTCAAGTGACAATGCTCAAGAACTTGTAAAACAGGCTACGAAGGCATTGCACGGTATGCGCCCAATGTTTCTGTTGGTTAATGCATTCAAAATGCTTGCTGAAAAATGGCAATGTGAGCTAGTGGGCATTCCGCACAAAGCGCAAGGAAAATATCGTCTTGCTGCGCGCAGTAAGATTTTGTTTAATTACGATGAGTTCTGGCAAGAGAATCAAGGGAAATATCGCCATAATTATTGGCAATTACCTTTGGATATTGAACGCAAACAGTTAGAAGATATCGCAAGTAAAAAACGTTCTATGTATCGTAAACGTTATGAAATGTTAGACCAAATGGCATTGGATATTCAGCAACTTTAACAAAGAAAGTGCGGTAAAAATGAGAGAAATTTTTACCGCTCTTCTCAATTAGTTTCCTTGTTTTTTCACTTCATCCCACAACAAATCTAACTCAATAAGTGGCACATCATTAACTTGCTTACCTTGTTGTTGAACCGCTTGTTCTACTGCTCTAAAACGACGTTCAAATTTTAAATTCGCTTTTCTTAATGCATCTTCAGGATCACATTTTAAATGGCGAGCAAGATTGACGGTTGCGAACAATAAATCGCCGATTTCTTCTTCCACTTTGTTCTGTTCAATCGAAGTGCGGTGAATTTCAGCTTGAACTTCTTCTAATTCTTCCTGCACTTTGTCAAATACTGGGGAAATTTCTTCCCAATCAAACCCTACTTTAGAACAACGTTTTTGTAATTTTGCTGCTCGAGTAAGAGAAGGCAAAGCACAAGGTACATTATCTAAAATAGAGGTTTCTTCACTTTTACCTTGTTTTTCTTTCGCTTTCATTTCGTTCCAACGAGAAAGGGCTTCTGTTTCATCCCCAGCTTTTTCATCACCAAACACGTGAGGATGACGGCGCACAATTTTTTCAGCAACATCTTGCAATACATCGTCAAAAGTAAAGTATTTATCTTCCGTAGCAAGCTGGCTGAAGAAAACAACTTGTAACAATAAATCCCCTAGTTCTTCGCGTAAATTTGGTATATCTTTTTTCTCAATCGCTTCGATTACTTCGTAAGTTTCTTCCGTTAAGCAAGGAATCATAGATTCATAATTTTGTTTTAAATCCCAAGGACATCCGTCATTTGGATTGCGCAATTGAGCAATAAGTTGAATAAAATCCTGAATAGAATAATGCATTGTCTCGCCTCCTAATCAATAATCTATCTGTTTAGTAGTATAACGGAACAATAAGAAAAAGGGTGTAAATACAATCGCTTTTTAACTACTTTTTCTTTATACTCTAGCCCCTAGAAAATCTTTTATTAAGCTGGACAAGATGGAAAAAATTATTATCGATCACGATCGTTTTTCTCGTACAATTTCACGCATTTCCCATGAAATCATTGAAAAACACCAATCTCTCGATAATGTAGTGATTGTTGGAATCAAACGCCGAGGGGCTGAAATTGCCGCATTATTACAGCATAGAGTAGAGAAATTAAGTGGTAATAAATTACCATCTATGGAACTGGATATTACCTTTTACCGAGACGATCTAACCTTAGTAGATCAAGAGGATAAAATGCCGGTATACAGTGGCTCCTCACAATATTTGAATATTCAAGACAAAACAGTAATTCTTGTCGATGATGTACTTTTTACTGGTCGAACCATTCGAGCAGCAATGGATGCACTCACTGATTTTGGTAGAGCGGCAAAAATTGAGTTAGTCATTTTTATCGATCGTGGACATCGAGAACTACCAATTAGAGCTGACTATGTAGGAAAAAATGTCCCAACAAGTCGCGAGGAATTAGTACAAGTTCGCACTGAAAAATATGATGGTTGCTATGAAGTTGCTATTATTGGGAAATAATTACTGTCACTTGTGAACCTTCTTTAGAACTGATAATCTAAAGAACATTGTTGATACTTTTTGATAAAACAGAAATGAAAAAATCTACATTTAAATCATTGTTTTTAGCCACTATTAGCGCCATTGTTTTAGCTTCTGTTGTAAAAGCCGAAGAACGTGTTGTAGCAATGGTGAATGGCGTTCCAATCCTTGAAAGCCAGGTTCAAGCAAATATAGGAAAAAGTGGAAATCGCCAAGTTGCTTTAGATAAAATTATTGATGACATTTTGCTTCATCAAGCAATGCAAGATGTGAAAGCCCCTTCAATTGACCCTAAAGCATTAAATGCAGCTGTAGAGCAACAGCTTAATCATATTGCTGCAGCAAACAATTTAACCTTGGGGCAGTTCGCTATTGCGCTAAGTAATGAAGGTTCCTCACTAAATGAATTTCGCCAACGTATCGCAAAAGATGTCAAAAAAGCCTGGGAAAACCAATTACAAACGATGACCCGCGATGCAATTCGAAATAGAGCAATTCATGAAAGCGTGGATGTTGAACAAGCACGTAGTGAAGCTTGGGCCCTTGGACAAAAAATGTTAGAGGAAGCAAAAGAAAAAGGTTCTGCACAGAAAATAACAGGAAAAGAATATGAAGTTCGTCATATTTTGCTTAAACTAAATCCAATGCTAAATGATGCTCAAGCTAAAGCAGAACTTACAAAAATTCGCTCAGATATTCTTGCTGGAAAAATTTCTTTCGCAGATGCAGCGTTAAAATATTCAAAAGATTATTTATCCGGCGCAAATGGCGGCAGTTTAGGTTATGCATTCCCCGAAACTTATGCGCCACAGTTTGCACAAACTGTTGTACAAAGTAAACAAGGTGTAATTTCTGCACCGTTTAAAACAGAGTTTGGCTGGCACATTTTAGAAGTGACAGGGATGAGAGACGGCGATCTTACTGCAGAGGCCTACGCACAAAAAGCCTATGAACATTTAGTAAACTCTCAGTCGCAAGATGCAACAAAAGACTGGGTTAAAGCATTGCGTAAAAAAGCAGATATCCAATATTTTAATAAATGATTTAATATTTAAAAGAAAGGGGCTTAATTGCCCCTTTTGTTGTTTTTTATTTTCTCTTTCTTATATCTTATGAAGAAATTTTTAATTGCGATTTTACTTTTAATTTTGATTTTAGCGGGCGTGGTTAATTTTGGTTATTACAAAATTACTGAATTTGTAAAAACTCCGGTAAATGTGCAGGCAGATCAACTTTTAACTATTGAACGTGGCACAACTGGTTCAAAATTAGCCGCACTTTTTGAGCAAGAAAAGTTAATTGATGATGGGAAATTATTACCTTATTTGCTGAAGTTGAAACCTGAGCTAAATAAAATAAAAGCAGGGACTTATTCTCTTGAGAATGTTAAAACTGTGCAAGATTTACTGGATTTGCTTAATTCAGGTAAGGAAGTGCAGTTCAATGTAAAATGGATTGAAGGAAAAACCTTCAAGGATTGGCGAAAAGATCTTGAAAATACACCGCACTTGGTGCAAACCTTGAAAGATAAGAGTAATGAAGAAATTTTCACATTACTTGATTTGCCAGATTTTGGTCGAAATCTTGAACTAAAAAATGTGGAAGGTTGGCTTTATCCTGATACTTATAACTACACGCCTAAATCGACAGACTTGGAGCTACTTAAGCGATCGGCTGAGCAAATGAAAAAGGCGTTAAATAAGGCGTGGAACGAGCGTGATAAGGATTTACCTTTAGCTAATCCTTATGAAATGTTGATTCTGGCTTCTATCGTAGAAAAAGAAACAGGCATTGCTACTGAGAGAGCAAAAGTGGCCTCTGTATTTATCAACCGTTTGAAGGCAAAAATGAAATTACAAACGGATCCAACGGTAATTTATGGTATGGGTGAGAATTACAGTGGTAATATTCGTAAAAAAGATTTAGAAATGTCAACGCCTTATAATACCTATGTGATTGATGGATTGCCGCCAACACCAATTGCTATGCCAAGTGAAAGTTCGTTACAAGCTGTTGCAAAACCTGAAAAAACAGATTTTTATTATTTTGTGGCAGATGGTTCTGGTGGGCATAAATTTACCCGCAATTTGAATGAACATAATAAAGCGGTACAAGAATATTTACGTTGGTATAGCAGTCAGAAAAATGCCAAATAAAAGAGCGGAAGAAAATATGAAAGGAAAGTTTATTGTTATTGAAGGCTTAGAAGGCGCGGGAAAAAGCTCTGCTCACCAGTCTGTTGTGCAAGTCTTGCATGAACTGGGAATTAAAGATGTGGTGTTTACTCGCGAACCGGGCGGAACGCCATTGGCAGAAAAATTACGTCATCTAATCAAATATGAAACTGAAGAACCTGTGACAGCAAAAGCAGAGTTATTAATGCTTTATGCAGCACGTATTCAGTTAGTAGAAAATGTGATTAAACCTGCTTTAATGCAAGGAAAATGGGTGGTAGGTGATCGCCACGATATGTCATCTCAGGCGTATCAAGGTGGTGGACGTCAATTAGACCCGCATTTTATGCTCACCTTGAAAGAAACCGTATTAGGTGATTTTGAGCCTGATCTCACAATTTATTTGGATATAGAACCGAGTGTCGGTTTAGCACGAGCTCGTGGACGAGGTGAATTAGATCGTATTGAGCAAATGGATTTGGATTTTTTCCATCGCACTCGAGCACGCTATTTAGCGTTAGTAAAAGATAATCCAAAAGCAGTGGTGATTAATGCTGAGCCGAGTATTGAACTTGTTCAAGCTGATATCGAAAGCGCGGTAAAAAATTGGTGGAAATCAAACGAAAAATGATCGCACTTTACCCTTGGCTAATGCCAATTTATCATCAAATTGCTCAAACCTTTGACGAAGGTTTGGGGCATCATGCTGTGCTGATTAAAGCTGATTCTGGTTTAGGTGTAGAACGTTTATTTGATGCACTTGTACAGAAAATAATGTGTGTGGCTCAAGGCGATAAACCTTGTGGTCAATGCCATTCTTGTCATTTAATGCAAGCCCATAGCCATCCAGATTATCATGAATTGAGCCCTATTGATGGTAAGGATATTGGCGTTGATCAAGTGCGCGATATTAATGAAATGGTTGCTCAACACGCACAACAAAACGGCAATAAAGTGGTCTATGTGCAAGGTGCGGAGCGTTTAACGGAAGCGGCTGCCAATGCATTATTGAAAACATTGGAAGAGCCTCGTCCAAATACTTATTTTTTACTTCAGGCGGATAGTTCAGCAAGTTTATTAGCAACCATTTATAGTCGATGCCAAGTGTGGAATTTGTCCGTGCCTAATGAGCAAACGGCTCTTGATTGGTTGAAATCAGAAAGTGCGGCTGAAAATCAGGAAATTTTGACCGCACTTGCGATGAATCTTGGGCGTCCGCTTTTAGCATTAGAGACTTTACAACAAGGGCTTATTGAACAGCGTAAAAACTTCTTACGTCAATTTTGGGTGTTCTATCGCCGACGTTCACCATTGGAATTGCTTCCGTTGTTTGATAAAGAACGCTATGTTCAGCAAGTGGATTGGATTTTGGCTTTTCTTTCCGATTGTTTAAAACATAAACTTGAAATTGATAGTCATCGACAAGTTGCCGATCTTGGCCGCGGTATCGAACAATTCAGCGATGAGCAAACCGCTCTTGGTTTATTACAAGCAATCAAAATTATGCAAAAAGTGCGGTCAGATTTGCTTACAATTAATGGTGTGAATGTTGAATTGATGCTATTAGATAGCTTGACCAGATTAGTCACAGAAGTATTTGAAACGCAATAAATTAAAGATATATCGTCTATGGCGTTCAAGCCTTAGGTATAAGGAAAAATAATTATGTTCATTGTTGACTCCCACTGCCATTTAGATGCATTGGATTATGAAAATTTACATAAAAACATTGCAGATGTGGTGGAAAAAGCGCGCGCGCGTGATGTGAAACATTTGCTCGCAATTGGTGTAACGTTAAGCCGTTTTGAGCAGGCTTATGAATCTTTACGCGAATTTAATAATGTCTCGCTTGCTTGTGGTGTTCACCCACTGGATTTTGAAGAAGAACCTTATGACGCAGAACGCTTATTGCGTTTAGCGCAAGATCCAAAAGTGATTGCGATTGGCGAAATTGGATTAGATTATTATTACAGCGCGGACAATAAAGCGGAGCAACAAGCGGTGTTTGGTAGCCAAATCGATATTGCAAACCAGTTAGATAAGCCTGTAATTATTCATACACGTTCTGCAGGTGATGATACCATTTCAATGTTACGCCAACACCATGCTGAAAAGTGCGGTGGCGTTATTCATTGTTTTACGGAAACCATGGAATTTGCGAAAAAAGCGTTAGATTTAGGTTTTTACATTTCTTGTTCTGGCATTGTGACCTTTAAAAATGCCGAAGTGATTCGTGAGGTTATTCGTTATGTGCCAACGGATCGCTTATTGGTGGAAACAGATTCGCCTTATCTTGCGCCAGTGCCTTATCGGGGAAAAGAAAATCAACCGGCTTATACGAGAGAAGTATGTGAATACGTGGCAACCTTAAAGGGCTTTTCTACTGAGGAGTTTGCTCGAATCACTACGCAAAATTTCGAGCGTTTATTTAAAATTCGTGTAGAATAAATGCACAGTTCTGACAAGGGAAAAGTATGCGAAAGTTTTTTAAATATTTCTTATTTATTGTTGTTTTTTTATTCCACGGTTTTATGTTTTCTGTGGTGAATTATGTGTTCCCTCATTATGATGTGACACGTGTTACTGGCGTAGAAGTTAAACGTGTTGATAAAGATGGGCCAATCACAAAATCGAATCCAGCTGATGGCCCAACACGTGATGTGTATTACATCAACACGCAAAATGACGATGGCAAAATTATGGTGTATCGCAATGAAGATACACGTTGGGGTTTTCCGTTCTACTTCAAATTTGGCTCAGCCAATTTACAGGCTGAAGCGCAGGCTTTGGGTAATGACAACAAACTTGTGCAAATTAAATACTATGGTTGGCGTATTACGATGATGGATGAATATCGCAATGCAACCTCAATTAAAGAAATTACGGCTGATGACACGCCAAGTCATCCAATCGTTTCTTGGATTTTCTATGCATTCCTGTTAGCTACCTTATTCTTGTCTATTCAATTTGTTCGCGGCTGGTTTGACAGCGAAGAGTAATATCCTGAACGGCCGCAAAGTGCGGTCGTTTTCTTTCATATTTTTGAGTAATGATTATGGAATTATTTCATACTATTTTGGCGATTATTGCCTTAATTCTAATTAGTGCGGTTGTTTCTTCTGCAGAAATTTCACTGGCGGGTTCGCGTAAATTGAAACTACAAACCCTTGCGAATGAAGGGGATGTGCGCGCGCTTCAAGTGCTTAAATTGCAAGAGCACCCTGGTCGTTTTATTACCGTGGTTCAAATCGGTTTGAATATGGTGGCGATTCTTGGCGGGGGAATTGGTGAAAGCGCACTAAGCCCTTATATCGCGGAAATTTTAAGCCGCTCTTTTGTGGGCGATTGGATTGAGCCAACCGCTTCTACAATTGCGTTTGTGTTGGTTACTTGTTTCTTTATCTTATTTGCTGATCTTATTCCAAAACGTATTGCCATTACTTATCCTGAAATGGTGGCATTGCGCGTTGTCGGCATTATGAATTTCAGTATGTTTGTCTTTAAGCCGCTTGTGTGGTTTTTTGATACGATTGCTAATGTATTTTTCCGCTTATTTCGTATTTCCACTGTGCGTGAAGATGGCATGACGTCTGAAGATATTTTCGCTGTAGTAGAAGCGGGGGCTGAAGCTGGTGTATTAAAAACTCAAGAGCATTATCTCATTGAAAACATTTTCGATATGCAATCACGTACAGTGACTTCCACCATGACAACGCGTGAAAATATCGTGTATTTAGACCGCACTTTTTCTCGCCAAGAAGTCATGGATACGCTTTCTCGTGATTCTCATTCTAAAATTGTGATTTGTGACAATAGCCTCGACAAAATCTTAGGTTATGTAGAATCCCATACGTTGCTCACCATGTATTTGCAGAATGAAAATGTGGTGCTCACAGATCCTAAACTACTCCGTAAAGCATTATTTGTGCCGGATACGCTTTCTCTTTACGAAGTATTAGAATTGTTTAAATCTACCGGTGAAGATTTTGCGATTATTGTAAATGAATATGCCCTCGTAGTGGGTATTGTTACGCTAAATGATGTCATGAGTATTGTTATGGGGGAATTAGTTTCTAACGAAGAAGAATATATTGTGAGTCGTGATGAAAACTCATGGCTTATTGATGGCGCAACGCCATTAGAAGATGTGACACGAGTATTAGATATTGAATCTTTCCCAGATGAAGAAAATTACGAAACCATCAGTGGCTTTATGATGTATATGCTACGTAAAATCCCGAAAAAAACCGATTCTGTGGTTTACGGAAAATACAAGTTTGAAGTGATTGATACGGAAAACTTTAAAATCGATCAGATTTTGGTGTCTTTAGTAAAAGAGGCGGAATAATTACCGCCCTTTCTTTAATCCCCTTCAGCCAGTATAATGGCGGCGTTTTATTAACTTTAATCAGGTATGACTATGTTTAAAAAAATCTCTGTTTTATTTTTTACGTTAATGTTGGCAGGTTGTTCTTCTTGGTCATCGGTTACCAACTACATTCCATTTATGGGGAACGATAAAAAAGTGATTGATTTAGATAAGGATAAAATCGATCAAAAATCTTATGCGGCTGCTTATGAAGCGACTATAGCGACATATAAAGGTCGCGTGAATGAAAATTTCTTTGTAGATAATTTTGCAAGTGGTGCGAATGACTGGTATCTAGGCCGTATTTTAGTTCCTGTTAAACAAATTCAGGATAAACTTTATACAGGCGGCCATGATTCTGATGTATATGCTTATTATAGCGGCGTGTTACATGCGGAAGCATTGCAAGCGAACCTTAAACGTTTGAACGCAAATTGTTGGGAAAAAGTGGATTCGCAAAGCATAACTCAAGGTATTTATGATGCGATGCGTGATTTGCAAAAAGGCAAAGAGCGCGGTGAAAATGATGAATATATTGCGCAAGGTAGTGAAGCACTGCTGAAAGCCTGCACATCTAAATAATTGTTTTTCAACAAGCTGCTGGTCGATTTATTTCACCAGCAGCTTTATTTTTAAATTATTAAGGAGCAAGAATGTTAGAACTTTCGGAAAGCAACATTCATTTAAATGCTAACGCAGCTGATAAACAACAAGCGATTGAAATCGCAGCGTCCGCATTAGTTCAAGCAGACAATGTGGAAAATGGTTACTTGCAAGGAATGCTAGCGCGCGAGTTGCAAACCTCAACCTTTTTAGGCAATGGCATCGCTATTCCTCATGGCACCTTGGATACTCGTTCGATGGTAAAGAAAACGGGCGTGCAAGTGTTTCAATTTCCTCAAGGCATAGAATGGGGAGAAGGAAATATTGCTTATGTCGTGATTGGTATTGCGGCGCGATCTGATGAGCATTTGTCCTTATTACGTCAACTTACTCACGTTTTGAGTGATGAAGATACCGCAGCGAAATTAGCAAAAATAACGGATGTTGCTGAATTTCGTGCGATTTTAATGGGCGAGACAATTGAGCCATTTGAAATTCCTGCTGCCAATATCAGTGTAGATGTAGATACCCAAAGTTTATTAACTTTAGTCGCGATTAATGCGGGGCAATTACAGATGCAAAGTGCGGTAGAAAATCGCTTTATTTCTGAGGTGATTAATAATGCGGCATTACCACTTGGCAAAGGGTTATGGGTAACCGATTCTGTCGTAGGGAATGTGAAAAATGCCTTGGCATTTAGTCGTGCCAAAACGATTTTTAGCCACAATGGCAAAGCTGTAAAAGGCGTGATAACCGTTTCAGCTATCAGTGATCAAATTAATCCAACTTTAGCGCGTTTATTAGATGACGATGTCCAAACAACCTTACTCAATGGTAATTCAACAGAAATTTTGACCGCACTTTTGGGTTCAGAGTGTGATGTTGAAACTCAATCTGTAGAAGGTGCTGTTGTAGGAACCTTTACGATTCGTAATGAACATGGTTTACATGCGCGTCCAAGTGCGAATTTGGTTAATGAAGTGAAAAAATTCACTTCGAAAATTACCGTGCAAAATCTTACTCGTGAAAGTGAAGTCGTCAGTGCAAAAAGTTTGATGAAGATTGTTGCACTTGGTGTAATACAAGGGCATCGTTTACGTTTTGTGGCAGAAGGGGAAGATGCAAAACAAGCTATTGAAGCATTGGGCAAAGTGATTGCCGACGGCTTGGGTGAGAATGTTTCTGCCGTGCCGCCATCTGAACCAGATACCATTGAAATTATGGGGGAGCAAATTCACGCACCAGAGGTAACAGAAGATAATAACTTGCCGGCAAATGCTATTGAGGCAGTGTTTGTAATTAAGAATGAACACGGTTTGCACGCTCGCCCAAGTGCAGTGTTGGTAAACGAAGTGAAAAAATATAATGCCTCTGTAGCGGTTCAGAATCTTGATCGTAATTCTCAATTAGTGAGTGCTAAAAGCTTAATGAAAATTGTGGCATTAGGCGTAGTAAAAGGGACTCGTTTACGTTTTGTTGCAACGGGCGATGAAGCGCAACAGGCTATTGATGGAATCGGTGCTGTGATTGAATCGGGTTTAGGGGAATAGTATGGCAAGCGTTGTAACAATTACTTTAAATTCCGCCTATGATTTAGTCGGGCGTTTAACTCATATCCAACTTGGTGAAGTAAATACCGTAGAAACCCTTGGCTTATTTCCTGCGGGGAAAGGCATTAATGTCGCAAAAGTACTAAAAGATTTAGGCGTTGATGTTTCAGTAGGCGGTTTCTTGGGCGAGGATAATTCAGCTGATTTCGAGCAAATGTTTAATAAGCACGGTTTGGAAGATAAATTCAACCGTGTGGATGGCAAAACTCGTATCAATGTAAAAATTACCGAAACTGAAGCAGATGTGACAGATTTAAATTTCTTGGGATATCAAATAAGCCCACAAGTTTGGCAACAATTTGTGACGGATTCTTTGGCTTATTGTTTAAATTATGACATTGTCGCAGTTTGTGGCAGTTTACCTCTAGGTGTATCTCCTGAATTATTTGCTGATTGGTTGAGTCAGCTTCACCAAGCTGGCGTAAAAGTGGTGCTTGATAGTAGCAATGCTGCGCTTACCGCTGGATTAAAAGCGAAACCTTGGCTAGTAAAACCCAATCATCGAGAACTTGAGGCTTGGGTTGGTCATCCATTAAATCGTCTTGAAGAAATTATTGCTGCTGCACAGCAACTCAAAGCGGAAGGTATTGAAAACGTGATTATTTCAATGGGAGCCAAAGGTTCTTTATGGATTAATAATGAAAGCGTGCTCAAAGCCGAACCGCCAAAATGTGAAAATGTAGTGAGTACTGTTGGGGCAGGCGATTCAATGGTAGCAGGCTTAATTTATGGTTTTGAAAAAGGTTTATCGAAAGCTGAAACCTTAGCTTTTGCTACGGCTGTGTCCGCTTTTGCGGTGTCTCAAAGTAATGTCGGTGTGAGTGATTTGAATTTACTTGAGCCCATTTTAGAAAAAGTACAAATAACGATGATTGAAGGATAGTATGAAGTTATTTTTAACCCAATCAGCTAATGTAGGCGATGCGAAAGCCTATTTATTACATGAAGTTTTTCGAGTAGCTGCGCAAAAAGCAAATGTCTCTATTGTAGAAACACCAGCCGAAGCAGATCTTGTTCTCGTATTTGGTTCTGTATTACCCAATAACCCTGCGTTAGTTGGTAAAAAAGTCTTTATTATCGGCGAAGCTATCGCCATGATTTCTCCTGAAGTCACGCTGGCAAATGCCTTAGCCAATGGAGCAGATTATGTTGCTCCGAAAAGTGCGGTGAATTTTACAGGTGTTTCTGGTGTAAAAAATATTGTTGCGGTAACTGCTTGTCCAACTGGCGTTGCACATACGTTTATGTCAGCCGAAGCGATTGAAGCCTATGCGAAAAAACAAGGTTGGAATGTAAAAGTTGAAACCCGTGGTCAAGTTGGGGCTGGCAATGAAATTACTGCAGAAGAAGTCGCGGCGGCTGATTTGGTATTTGTTGCAGCAGATATTGATGTGTCTTTAGATAAATTTAAAGGTAAACCAATGTATCGCACTTCAACAGGATTAGCCTTGAAGAAAACCGAGCAAGAATTTGATAAAGCATTTAAAGAGGCCAAAGTTTTTGATGGCAGAAATAATGCTGGCTCAAAAGAAGAAAGCCGTGAGAAAAAAGGTGTGTACAAACACTTAATGACTGGCGTTTCTCATATGTTACCGTTAGTGGTTGCGGGTGGGTTGTTGATCGCGATTTCGTTTATGTTCAGTTTTAATGTAATTGAAAATACAGGAGTTTTTCAAGATCTTCCCAATATGTTGATGAATATCGGTAGTGGTGTGGCGTTCAAGTTAATGATTGCCGTGTTTGCCGGTTATGTTGCATTTTCTATCGCTGATCGTCCAGGGCTTGCAGTTGGTTTGATTGCGGGGATGCTGGCAAGTGAAGCGGGTGCAGGGATTCTTGGCGGTATTATTGCGGGTTTCTTAGCGGGCTATGTAGTGAAAGGGCTGAATGTGATTATTCGATTGCCAGCAAGCCTGACTTCATTAAAACCGATTTTAATTTTACCGCTCTTGGGTTCGATGATTGTTGGTTTGACGATGATTTACCTCATTAATCCACCAGTAGCTGAAATTATGAAAGAGCTAAGTAATTGGCTTACTTCAATGGGCGAAGTGAATGCGATTGTGTTAGGCGCAATTATTGGTGCAATGATGTGTATCGATATGGGCGGGCCGGTAAATAAAGCAGCATACACCTTTTCTGTTGGATTGATTGCATCCCAAGTTTATACGCCAATGGCTGCGGCAATGGCCGCGGGTATGGTTCCACCAATTGGTATGACAGTGGCGACTTGGATTGCTCGCAATAAATTCACTGTTAGCCAACGCGATGCGGGGAAAGCATCATTCGTTCTTGGTTTATGTTTTATTTCCGAAGGTGCATTACCATTTGTGGCAGCAGATCCAATTCGTGTCATTATTAGCTCTGTGATTGGTGGTGCAGTGGCTGGTGCGATTTCTATGGGCTTAAATATTACATTACAAGCTCCACACGGCGGATTATTTGTAATTCCATTTGTATCTGAGCCGTTGAAATATCTTGGTGCAATTGCGATTGGTGCTTTATCAACAGGTGTGGTTTATGCCATTATTAAATCGAAAAACAATGCGGAATAATACCGCACTTTGAATGTAAAAAAGCCGATTCATTTGAATCGGCTTTTGTTTTGGAATAGATTTATTTTTCACGATCGTCGATAGTTTGTAGCAAATAATTTCCATCTGCATCAGCAAGACTGCGGAAACCTACATTCGTGATTTTGTAGGGATACTTTGTTCGATAAGTAAAGTTTTCGTGATGATGACCGTGGAATACTTGCTTAACACCCATCTTCATTGCCAAATCATTAATCACTTGGAAACCCATCGGATGTGGCTTAGGGGCTTCGTGACAAATCAACACATCCGCTTGTTGGTTTTCTAAGATTTCAATATCCGATGGGAAAATTGACGTGCGATGACGTAAAGGCACACCGCCTCGCCAGATTTTCTCTTGTGGGCTATATTGACAATAATGAATAGGATCAAAAAACATGGGGCGATTTGGCGGCATCCAAATTTGCCCTCGGAATACACCGCCTAATCCTGCAATGTGGGTGCCTTGAATATCAACTACGCGATTGTGTAAATTCCGTGATTGCCATTCAGAACCCCAAATCGCATCAAAAGCACTAATTGTTTTGCTATCATGATTTCCATGAATAAACCAAATATCACAATGTTTAGCAAGTTTATCCAACTCATCTGTTGTCGTGAGCTGTAAATCGCCTAAAATTATGAGTGCGACATTTTCCTGTTCTCTCACAAAAGGGTAAATATGATCGTAGCTTCCGTGTGGATCACCGGCAAATAAGATCATTGATGTTTTCCTTTTATAACAAATGGACTATTTTGCAATTCACTGATTTCTTCTTCATTTAACACTTTCTCAATGACTGCTTTCACTTGGTTATAGCGATCAAGATAACTTGGCGATTCAATTTCTATGTAAGGGACTTTATATTTATCTAACAGTTTTTTGAGTAGTTGTTGAAATTGTTGGCGTTGCTTTTGTGAACCTAAACTGCGCAAGCCATCATCCACCCATTCAGTATTATTTTTAAGCAAAATAGTGACATCGAATGGATATTCTTTAATCATCGAATCTAAAAATGGATGGGCTTTTCCTTCGTACTGAATGCAGAACGCTTGCGTGGTGATGAAATCCGTATCAATAAATGCAATTTTATGTGCATGGCGCACTGCATAATCAATGTATCGTTGATGACCAAGAGCCATTTGCGGATAGTCAGAATATTGCATGGCCTGCTCATTGCCACCTAGCTTTTCAAATACAAATTCACGGCCGTATTCCCATGCAGACGTGGTATTAAATACGGCAGCTAACTTATTCACAAGCACACTTTTACCGCTGCTTTCTCCACCTAAAATCGCCACCGTTTTGGCAAAGAAAGGGCGAACTTCTTTCGGAATAAATTTCCAATATTGGAATGGAGTCGTACGAATTTTAGTTGCAGACACATTAAAGAAAGTGCGGTCAGGATCGACTAACGAAACTTCTAAACCTAAGTATTTCTCGTAAGGTGCTTTATCTTGAGGTTCGCTACTAAATACGATTGAAGGTTCAAAATGTTTTTCATGAAATAGGGTTTTAACCGCTTCGCTCCAAGATTGCCAGCCATTTGGATAACTCGGAATACCGTCTTCAACCAAATGATGAATAAAAATCTGATTTTTTTGATATTTGAAAATTTGCTGCATCCAACGCAAACGATCTTGCACGGTTGGCATGCGTTTCATTTTACTATCGTAAAATAATTTCAAATCGCGCTCCGTATCACTACACACGATAACGTGTAGTTCATCTACTTTACTGAACGCTTCATAAATCATATTTATATGGCCTGTGTGCACGGGATAAAATTTCCCGAAAATGACACCGACTTTTTTCTCTTTTGCTTTTGACATAATCGGCTCTTGATAGCGTAAGAATTGAGTACGTTTATTGTAGGCTAAATGAAAATATTTTTCACGTTCTGATTTAGTGCCTAGGTATTTTGCGCTATACTTAGTGCGCATTCTCAGGGCAGGGTGAAATTCCCTACCGGTGGTAAAGCCCACGAGCGTTTAAAAGTGCGGTCAATTTTTGGCAAATTTTTCCAGCTAAATTGTCCTGATTTTCACTTTTAAAGTCAGCAGATTTGGTGAAATTCCAAAGCCGACAGTAAAGTCTGGATGAAAGAGAATAAAACGAGTTGGGTTCCCAAATCGTTCATTTTATTTGCATTTCTCAGCCCTGATTCTGGTATTTAATTGAAATCTCAAATTAGGAAATTACTATGAATCAGTCAATTTTATCTCCATTCGGCAATACCGCTGAAGAACGCGTACTTAACGCAATTAATGCCTTCAAAAATGGAAATGGCGTATTAGTTTTAGATGATGAAGATCGTGAAAATGAAGGCGATTTAATTTTCCCAGCAGAAACAATCACGCCAGAGCAAATGGCAAAATTAATTCGTTATGGAAGTGGTATCGTTTGTTTATGCATTACCGATAAACGTTGCCAACAACTCGATTTACCGCCAATGGTAGAACATAATAATAGCGTAAACAAAACGGCTTTTACTGTAACGATTGAAGCCGCGAAAGGTGTTTCTACAGGCGTATCTGCCGCAGACCGAGTCACAACCATTAAAACAGCGATTGCTGATAATGCAGTTCCAAAAGATTTACATCGTCCCGGTCATGTTTTTCCACTTCGTGCAGCAAATGGTGGCGTACTTACCCGCCGCGGACACACTGAAGCTTCTGTTGATTTAGCACGTCTAGCTGGATTTAAACATGCAGGTGTGATTTGTGAAATCACGAATGACGACGGCACAATGGCTCGCGCCCCTGAGATTGTAGAATTTGCAAAGAAATTTGGTTATTCTGTGCTAACCATTGAAGATTTGGTTGAATATCGTTTAGCACATAATATTTAAAATGAAGAAGTGCGGTGAAAATTTCTATGATTTTTCACCGCACTTTTTATCTTATACCATTCCACATTTTATTTATTTGGGTAACTTTTATGCTCAGCTCAGCACAATTATGTTATCAGTTTAACTACTGAACAAAAACGCCGAAAACATATTACAGAAGAATTCGGTAAGCAGAATATTCCTTTTGAATTTTTTGATGCTATCACGCCTGAACTTATTGAAGAAACGGCTAAAAAATTCAATATCACCTTTGATCGTTCATCAAAAGCAACTTTGTGTGACGGTGAGATAGCCTGTGCACTAAGCCATATCGTTTTATGGAATTTCGTTTTAGAAAATAATTTAGATTATATTAATATTTTTGAAGATGATATTTATTTGGGAGAAAATGCAAAAGAATTACTTGAAATCGATTACATCCCCAAAGATACCGATATTCTTAAACTAGAAACCTTGTACGGTAAAATTATGCTCGGCAGTATGTATAAAATAAAATGTCAACGAAATATATTTCAATTAAAGTATAAACATACTGGTATGGGCGGGTATACCATCACAGCCAAAGGTGCTCGATATTTATTGAATAAAATCCAAAATAGACAACTTGTTCTAGCAATAGACACGCTTATTTTTGATAAACTCTTAAACCAAAGAGAATATAAAGTTATGCAACTCTATCCCGCTGTCTGTATCCAAGATTTAATTATAAATGGTGAAAGTAAATTTAAGAGTAGCTTACAAGATGGTAGAGAAACCGTTCATGCTAATCAAACCAAAACAACCCCATTAGAAAAAGTGATCAATGAATTGGGGCGAATTAAAAGACGAATATTCGGTAAACCAGTACCATTTAAATAATACTTATTTAATCAAAAATACAATAATTTGAGATTCTAAGCAAAGTGATTACTTAAGATACGAAGTAATATAATAGAAAATTTATTAATACAAGGACTATGTTATGAATTCAACAAAAACATTCCCGCTTCCTACGGGTTATTTCGGTATTCCTCTTGGATTGGCAGCATTATCTCTAGCTTGGTTGCACTTAGAAAATCACTTTCCTGTAGCTCGTACTATAAGTGATGTAATCGGTATCATAGCAAGTGCAATTTGGATTCTATTTATTCTAATGTATGCCTATAAACTTCGTTATTATAGTGATGAAGTTCGCTCAGAATATCATTGCCCAGTACGTTTTTCTTTCATTGCACTCATTCCTATCACCACAATGCTTATAGGCGATATTACTTATCGCTGGACTCCATGGCTTGCGGAAGTAATGATTTGGCTTGGCACTATTGGTCAATTACTTTTCTCGTCCTTACGCATTAGTGAGCTATGGCAAGGTGGTGTATTTGAACAAAAATCTACTCGCCCACCTTTTTATTTACCTGCTGTTGCAGCTAACTTCACGAGTGCAAGCTCTCTTGCCTTACTTGGCTATCACGATTTAGGGTATTTATTTTTTGGTGCTGGTCTAATAGCATGGATCATTTTTGAACCCGTATTGCTTCAACACCTACGAATTTCATCACTTGAACCACCATTTCGAGCTACGATGGGAATCATTCTTGCTCCAGCGTTTGTAGGGGCTGCTGCATATTTATCTCTAAATAAAGGGGAAATTGATACATTCGTCAAAATTCTTTGGGGATATGGCTTTCTACAACTCTTTTTCTTATTACGATTATTACCTTGGATTATGGAAAAAGGCTTAAATATTGGATTATGGGGATTCTCATTCGGATTAGCGTCTATGGCAAATAGCTCAATTGCCTTTTTTCACGGCGACGTATTACAAGGTATCTCAATTTTTGCCTTTGTATTCTCTAACCTGATGATTGGCTTACTCGTATTAATGACCATCTACAAATTAGCCAAAGGACAATTCTTCTTAAAATAAAACACAATTAAAAAATAAGGCGTATGTGATGTGAATAAACATACGCCATTTTAATAAAAACATCATTGATAAAATATAGGATTACTCGGCTTACGTCGTTTGCCGATATTTTTCGTATCCTTATGACGCAATTTCACTTTTTTCTTCGCCTCTGTTTTTTTCTTTTCTTCACGTTTTTCTTTAATACGTGCCTTTTGTTTTTTGCTTACAGATTTCACTTCACCATCTTTTGGTGGCTTAGTGCGAGGTTCTAAACCTTCTAAAATACGCGCCTTTAAAATTTCCTCGGTATAGCGTTTGATTTTACCCAGTAACTTGTAATCATGAGCTTCGACAAAAGAGACTGCCGTGCCCTTTTTACCTGCTCTCGCGGTACGTCCAATTCGATGCAAATAAGTATCTGCACTATAAGGCAAATCAAAATTCATAACATGGCTTACATCATCAATATCAATACCACGCGCAGCCACATCTGTTGCAACCAATACCGTCACAATACCGGATTTCAATTTATCAATCGCATTGTTACGTTGAGTTTGTGCCATTTCACCTTCTAGATACGCGGAACGAATACCTCGTTTACGCAATGTTTCAGAAAGTTCTCGCGCATCTTCACGACGACGAACAAACACAATTCCACGCGTCACTTCTTCAGTTTCAATAAAACGCGCGAGCAATTTGATTTTGTGTTCATTGCTGTCTGCGTGGTAATACCATTGATTGATTTTTTTTCTTTCTCGACGGCTTGGTTCGGCATCCACCTTAATAGGATCATTCAACAAACGCTCTGCGAAATCGACCAATAACTCCCCTTCCAAGGTTGCAGAAAACAACAAGGTTTGTTTTCTCCAACGGGTTTCAGCCGCGATTTTTTCCGCATCTTGCCCAAACCCCATTTGTAACATTCTATCGGCTTCATCAAAAATCAGCATTTCAACCGAACGGCAATCAAAATTTTCTTCCTTAATGTATTGCAATAAACGACCAGGCGTAGCCACCACCAAATCCTGATTGGTATTGAATACATCGCCATGATTTTGATACGCCACACCGCCTGTAATTGTCGCAATATTTAAATGAGTGAACTGCGCTAATTCTTCCGCTTGTTCTGCCACTTGCATTGCCAGTTCACGGGTTGGCGTTAATACCAAAATACGCGGTGGACCTGGTTTACGACGCGGATAATCCAATAAATGTTGTAGCGCAGGTAATAAAAAAGCAGCAGTTTTCCCTGTTCCCGTTGGTGCCGAGCCTAATACATCACGCTCTTCCATTGCTGCTGGAATGGCTTCCATTTGAATAGCTGTTGGGCGGGAATAACCTTTTTTCTCAAGTGCCTTTAAAAGCTCAGGAGAAAGATCGAATTGTTCAAATTGGGATAAATTCATTATTGTGCGGTTCTTTGTTAAAATTGAGGCGGATTATACCTGAAATTAGGGGCAATTTACGAAAAATTTATGAGCGGATTTACCTTTAAACAATTCCATATCAATCAAGATTCTTGTGCGATGAAAGTCGGCACTGATGGCATTTTATTGGGTGCTTGGGCAGATGTAAAACATTGTAAAAATATTTTAGATATGGGCAGTGGCACAGGATTATTGGCTTTAATGTTGGCACAACGAACTGAAGAAAACTGCCAAATTCAAGCGGTTGAGTTGGCTCCCATTGCAGCAAAACAAGCACAAGAAAACATCAATGATTCTGTGTGGAAAAATCGTATTCAACTTATTCAAACGGATATACAACATTTTTTACAAACCACTGAACAAACCTTTGATTTAATTGTGGCAAATCCACCTTATTTTGAACAAGGCATAGCTTGCAAAAATGAAGAAAGGGAATTGGCTCGTTATACCAAGCAAAGCCACTTAAATTGGTTAGAATGGGCAGCAATGCACTTAGCGGAAAATGGGAAAATAAGTTTTGTCTTACCTTATGATGCGGGGAAAACGCTCATAAAATCCACCGCACTTTTTTGCATCAAACAGACGAATATCATTACTAAAGTGGGAAAAACGCCCCAAAGAATGCTACTTACCTTTGCCAAACAGCCAGAAGTTTTAATGCAAGATCAATTGGTGATTTATGATGCGGATAATCAATACACTGAAGCGTTTATTGAATTGACTAAAGACTTTTATTTGAAATTTTAAAGGGGAAATCATTTTCCCCTTCAATCATACACTATCTAAAATACCACTTTGCTAACAATACACCCGCATTCACTGCAATGTTTAAGCCCGATTTAATTGGACTTGCAAGCGTTAAACGCACTTGTGTGTCTTCTGGAGTCGCTAAACTTTCCGTAGAACTTTCACTTAGCACAAAAACCACTTTATTTTTTAACCGCACTTTATCCAACGGTTCGCCTTGTTTATTGTGCGATACGTGAATAATTTGATAGCCTGATTTACGTAATTGCATTAAAGCTGAATCAATATAATCCGTTTCTAACACACGAATATATTCCGCACCACCTTCTGCTACGCGCATTGAGGCTGCCGAATATAGATTTTCCACATTATCGGCGACAATATTTTTCACGCCAAAATAAGCACAAGTACGCAATACCCCACCAATATTTTGTGCATTATTCACGTTGTCTAATAGCACTAAACAATCCTCTTCACGAGGAATATCCAAATACCCTTGCAACGTGAAAGCACGCGGTTTCTTCACCAATAAGCAAATGCCACCATGATGTTCGGTTCCACTCACTCGAGCTAATTCTTCGCTATCTACAACATGATAAGCCTTCTTGTTTTCGGCTAAATAACTCAATACCTCGCCAATTTTGTGTGACATTTGTACGGTTGCCCACAATCGAACAATACTTCCAGGGCGTTCTGCAAATAAAGCTAAACAGGCATTTTCACCGTAAACCTTCATTTCTTCCGCACGGTTTTTCTTAATTTTTTCAGGCGCACGAGGAGAAAGCGCGCCAGTTTTCTTTTCTTTTGTTTTATAAACCGTACCCGTACTTTTTATCGTCACTTGAACCTTAGGTTGTTCTGCATTTTTATTTGATGGCGCACGAGATAAAGAGAGTTGCGTAATTTTAGTTTCTTTCACTTCTTGTTTATCACGAGAAAAACGAGATTTTTCGTTTCTATTTCCATTAAATTTATCATTAGAGTGCGGTCGATTTTGAGTTGGTTTTTCTCTGTATTTTTCACCTACTGAGCGTTCTTGAAAGGATCTGCCGGCGGATTGAAAAGACGGTTTGCGTTTGTCGTTCATAGGGTTTCCCTGAATAAAAATGAATATTTTTTAGCCAGAAAATGCTAAAATTTGTGAGCATTATAACGAAAAAAAGCCTTTTTTCTATTAATAAGCGCGTGAAATATTGTAAACTAACGCACTAGTCTTTAATCACGAGATGGATTATGTTAATCAATAAAACAAAACGAGCTGAACAAAATTTAAATAATTTGCCATTCCTTGCCTTGCAAGCTGAGCAAATTGAATTTTTGGGTAGCCCGGCTGAATTTAAAACTCAAATTATTGAATTAATCAGAAACGCCAAAAAACGTATTTATGTCACCGCACTTTATTGGCAAAAAGATGAAGCGGGGCAGGAAATCCTTGATGAAATTTATCGCGTGAAGCAAGAAAATCCACACTTGGATGTAAAAATTCTCATAGATTGGCATCGCGCACAACGCAATTTATTAGGTGCGGAAAAATCTGCCACCAATGCAGATTGGTATTGCGAACAACGCCAAACTTATCAGCTACCTGATGATCCGAATATGTTCTTTGGCGTGCCAATTAACACGCGAGAAGTTTTTGGTGTATTGCACGTTAAAGGCTTTATATTTGATGATACGGTGCTGTATAGCGGTGCAAGCATTAATAATGTCTATCTTCATCAATTTGAAAAATATCGTTACGACCGCTATCAAAAAATCACTCATTCAGAATTAGCTGATTCAATGGTGAATTTCATCAATGATTACTTGTTAGATTTCAGTGCAGTTTATCCACTTGATGTGACCAACCGCCCTCGCACCAAAGAGATCCGCGGCAATATTCGCGCTTATCGTAAAGACCTTGCGCAAAATGGTGAATATTCATTAAAAAGTGCGGTGAAATTACCGAATGTTTTAAGCTTATCGCCGCTGTTTGGCTTAGGCGCATCGGACAACGAATTAAATCAAGTGATTGAAGATTTATTCTTGCAAGTACAAGAAAAATTGGTGATTTGTACGCCATACTTTAATTTCCCACGCACATTGCAACATAAAATAGCAACGTTATTGGAAAACGGTAAACGAGTAGAAATTATTGTTGGCGATAAAGTCGCAAACGATTTTTATATTCCACCAGAACAACCATTCAAAATGGCGGGGGCGTTACCTTATCTTTATGAAAGTAATCTTCGCCGTTTCTGTGAAAAATTTGAGACTCAAATTGAAAATGGTCAACTTGTGGTGCGTTTGTGGCGTGATGGCGATAATACCTACCACTTAAAAGGTGTATGGGTAGATGATCGTTATATTTTACTGACGGGCAATAATCTTAACCCTCGAGCATGGCGTTTGGATGCAGAAAATGGCTTATTAATTTATGATCCACAACAACAGCTTTTAGCCCAAGTGGAAAAAGAGCAAAACCAAATTCGCCAACATACAAAAGTATTAAAACATTACACTGAATTAGAAGAATTGAATCAATACCCAGAACCAGTGCAAAAACTTTTGAAAAAATTTGCACGAATTAGAGCGGATAAATTGGTGAAAATGATTCTTTAGGTTATATTTTTAAAAAATAAGGGAACGTTAAGTTCCCTTTATCATATTTGCTAATCACCGAGCTTTAATGACTTAAATGCCAGATGATTTAGTTCAAGATTATTTATTTAATTTTGCTTTGTAAGTTGGGTTCATTAAGTTTTCTACAGAAAGAATGTCATCTAATTGTTCTTCTGTTAATAAACCTTTTTCTAACACAACTTCACGTACGCCTTTGCCTGTTTGCGCACAGATTTTACCCACTAAGTCTCCGTTGTGGTGACCGATAAATGGATTTAAGTAAGTCACGATACCGATTGAATTAAACACGTAGTTTTCACAAATTTCTTTGTTTACAGTGATGCCATCCACACATTTATCGCGTAAGTTCACACAAGCATTCGTTAAGATATCAATAGATTCGAACATTGCTTGACCAATCACTGGTTCCATTACGTTTAATTGTAATTGACCTGCTTCAGATGCGAAGGTCACAGTGGTATCGTTACCAATTACTTTAAAGCATACTTGGTTCACCACTTCAGGAACAACTGGGTTTACTTTTGCTGGCATGATAGAAGAGCCCGCTTGTAATTCAGGTAAGTTAATTTCTTTAATACCAGCTCGTGGGCCAGAAGAAAGTAAACGTAAGTCATTACATACTTTAGAAAGTTTCACTGCGGTACGTTTTAATGCTCCGTGAACCATTACATAAGCACCACAGTCAGATGTTGCTTCGATTAAGTTTTCTGCCGGTACGCAAGCTAATCCGGTTACCTCAGCAAGGTGTTTTACAACTAGTTCTGTATAGCCTTGTGGCGTATTTAAACCTGTACCGATCGCTGTTGCACCAAGATTTACTTCAAGGAGTAAACTTGCTGTACGTTTTAAGTTACGCACTTCTTCTTCAAGTAATACCGCGAAAGCTTTGAATTCTTGACCAACAGTCATTGGCACAGCATCTTGCAATTGAGTACGACCCATTTTTAAGATGTTCGCAAACTCTTTTGCTTTATTATCAAAACCGTCGTGTAAATATTGAATTTTATCTATCAATTTTAAGATACTGTTATACACTGCAATACGGAAACCAGTAGGATACGCATCATTGGTTGATTGGCTTGCATTAACGTGGTCCATCGGGTTAATCACGTTATATTCGCCTTTTTTATGACCAATTTTTTCGAGCGCAAGGTTAGCAACCACTTCATTGGTATTCATATTGACAGAAGTACCTGCACCACCTTGATATACGTCTGATGGGAATTGATCCAAGCATTTTCCAGTGGTAAGAATTTCATCACAAGCAGCCACTATCGCTTTTGCAATATCACTTGGAATTGCACCTAGTTCACCATTGGCTAAAGCAGTTGCTTTTTTCACCATTACCATGCCACGTACAAACTCAGGCACGTCAGAAATAGTTACGTTAGAAATATTGAAATTTTCTACCGCTCTTAATGTATGAATACCCCAGTACGCTTCTGCTGGTACATCACGTTCGCCGAGTAAATCTACTTCTTTTCTAAATTGAGTCATTTGAATCACCTTTTCTGGTTAGTTAATTTGACGCCATTATAGAAATTTTAAGGAGAAAAAACTTGACCAAGATCACATTTTCAAGAAATGCTCTCAAGACATATTTTCATTTTTCGGATTAGTTTTTTTAGGGGAAAATAAGTTTTCTATCAATCTTACGCAGCTTTTAAATGCTCACCAATTTTCTCAAACAGTTTCTGAATTTGCTCTGCCCTATGCCCTAACACACGCACTATCACCCCACCTTCATTCAACTGAGATATACCAAGAAGTAAGGATTTATCCGTTTCTTGCTGTTGAAGCTGTTGTACTATCTGCTTAATTTCTCTAGATATTTTTTGTAAGTTAATGTAAACCAATGATCCCTGATGTGAAAAACCTTCCATTTGGCTTAACGCTGTTAAATTCATTTTAGCCGGTAACCACTGAATACAATCTAACATCAGCGGTTTAACTTTCCCATTTTCTTGCACAAGCTGAACTTTTAAATGAGAAGAAAATTGGCGAAATTCAAAACGTTCATCATTTGCCACTCGCCCAATAGCTACAATTTCACCATAAATTAGCGTACTCTCAGGTTGAATATTGATTAACGTTTTTTGCTTAAGAGCAGAATTCTTATGCAAAACCAACGGATGAGGTAAATAAAATAAACGACTTTTCTCGGCAAGTTGAATCAATGTATTTTGCTCGGCAAAATCATCCTCATTCATTGCCTGAACTCGAGTAAATGCCTGCGTATTTAAAGAAAGTGCGGTAGATTTTTCGAGCGTTATTTGAATATCAACTCGATCCCCTGCTAATAACCCTGGCGAAGAAGACATTTGCATTGCGCTAAGTCCATTTTCCCAAGAATCGGCATAAGCAGATAACGTCATTACTTTAAAAGGTGGCGTCACAAAGTATTCATTAAGTTGAGTTTTGCCGTTTGAGGAAAGTTTGGTTGAAAGTTTGAGGGTACTATTCATAATCTTTTCAATTTGTAAAAAACTCCCCTCTTTAAAGGAGAGGGGATGATTCTTTATCTTACTAATGCCTTAGGTTCTTCTACGTTCTTCAACAACGCATATTTTTCAATCCAACCAATCACGCCATCTAAATTTTCTTTCTTCATCAAGTTGGTAAAGATAAATGGTTGACCGTTACGCATACGGCGAGCATCGCGCTCCATAATGCTTAAATCCGCGCCAACAAATGGTGCAAGATCTGTTTTATTAATGACTAACAAATCTGAACGAGTGATACCTGGTCCACCTTTGCGAGGAATTTTTTCACCTTGTGCCACGTCAATCACGAAAATTGTCACGTCTGCTAAATCAGGGCTAAAAGTTGCCGATAAGTTATCACCGCCTGATTCGATAAAGACAATTTCCACATCAGGAAAACGCGCCACCATTTCATCGACCGCTTCTAAATTCATTGAGGCATCTTCACGAATTGCCGTATGTGGGCAACCACCTGTCTCTACGCCCATAATTCTCTCTGGCGGAAGTAAACTATTTTTCGTTAAAAATTCCGCATCTTCTTGGGTGTAAATATCGTTAGTAATTACTGCCACGCTATATTTACTCGCCATTTCGCGAGTGAGTTTTTCAATTAAGGCCGTTTTGCCCGCTCCAACAGGGCCTGCCACGCCAATTTTAATGTAGTTACGCATAATGTTCCTGATTTGATTAATATGTCTTGAAATAAAATTAATGATTGTTAACGAATTACTGAAACAGAATCAACCTCCCCTTCAGCACCTATAAAACGGACTTCTGGCTGTAAACATACACCAAATTTAATTTCCACAGTATGACGCACATGACGAGCTAGATTTGCCACATCTTCACCAGTAGCTCCGCCCTTATTAATCAACACCAGTGCTTGTTTTTCATGTACTGCTGCTCCACCAATTTGATAACCTTTTAATTGACATTGATCGATTAACCATCCAGCAGCAAGTTTGACTGAGCCATCAGGTTGTGGAAAGTGCGGTAAATTTTCGTGATATTTTTTGATTTCCGCAAAATGCTCTGCACTCACTACGGGATTTTTAAAGAAACTTCCTGCATTACCAAATTCATCTGGGTTAGGCAATTTACTTTGACGAATTTGACATATTTCATCAAAAATTTGTTTTGCCGTAACTTTCAGAGAATCAAACTCAGTTAAAGAGCCATATTTTAGCACTGGCTGCCAGTTTTTGTTTAATTTCAATCCTATCGCAGTGATCACATAGCCAGACTGATAATGGTGTTTAAAGATACTGTCTCGATAACCGAATTCACATTCTTCAACTGTTAATCGAAATATTTCATGAGTACTTAAATTTAACACCTCTACATAATGGCATATATCTTTAAATTCTACGCCATAAGCACCAATATTTTGGATCGGTGCTGAGCCTGCGCAACCTGGAATGAGTGCAAGATTTTCCAAACCATAGATACCTTCATTTACACTCCATTCCACCAAATGATGCCAATTTTCGCCACCATTTACATGAAGATAATGAAAGTCAGTATCTTGTGTATGTGTAATCCCCATTAATCGATTAAGCACAACAATACCACTGAAGTCTGCTAAAAATAGCATATTGCTTCCTTGACCAAGGAAAAGTATGGGGAGATTCATTGCTTTTGCATGATCCCAAGCTTCTTGCAATTGTGCCACACTATGCGCATCAATAATTTCATGGGCTTGAACAGAAATATGAAAAGTATGAAAAGGTTGTAAATTTTGCATTTAAAATACCATTTTAGGATGCACTTATGCTTTGCTACTCGTGCATGAATTATCAAAAGTGTATGAATTTTTAAATTCACTCTACGTTTAAACTAGGGTATGAGGTAAAGTAATTTTTACCTGAGTCCCCCCCTCTTCTCGACGTCGAATATCTAATTCTGCATTCAATTGACGACAACGTTCTGTCATAATATTCAAACCATAATGTCCTTCGGGCTCTTCAAGATTAAGAATACCGATGCCATTATCTAGCACAGAAATTTCATACTCCCCCTCAGGGTTAATCAGGGCATGAATTTCAATGGCAGAACCTTTAGAATGTTTTATCGCATTTGTTGTTGCTTCACGTACGATTTGCAACACATGTACTAACTGCTGAGGATTTAAACTTTGTGAAGGCAAATGACTATTCACACTCATTTTCATACTAGTTTGAGCACGTAAAGAATCAATCACTTGCTCCAAAGCCAGTTGTAAGTTAGCTTCTTGAATCGTTAATCGGAATGTTGCTAAAAGTTCACGCAATTGTGCATAACCACCTGAAAGTGCTTGTTCAAAATCAGCAATAATCCCCAAGCTTTTTTCTCTTGCGTGTGGTTCTTCTTTCCTTAAATTATGTTTAAGCAACGTAAGTTGAATTTGCAGAAACGATAATACTTGAGCTAAAGAATCATGCAGTTCTCTTGCAATAATAGAACGTTCTTCCATCAACAAAAGCTGTTCTTGCTGACGCAAACTTTTATGGAAGTACAAAGCTCGTGCAAGCATTTGTGCCAAATTCTGCATCATTCTAGGGTCGGGACAAGGCAATCCTGATTGCCAAGAAAGTACACCTAAATCTTCATTATCTACCGATAGCACTTCAAGTTGTAAAGCCCGATGAGAATCCTGCTCTCCAAAAGCAATATTCCAATGCTCCGCCCCCATAACTTCTATTTTAATATATTGCAAATGCTCACTCACACGTATGAGATCTAATACTTGGCTTAAAATTTTATCATTAATGGAATTCGCATTAAGAATCTGTGAACTTTGATAAAGGTTTGTCAAAGAGCGGTTGGTTTGGCGTAATTTTTGTGTTTTTTCATTTACGGCATCTTCTAAACGAGAATAAAGTTGACCTAATTCCATCGACATTTGTGTAAAAACATGTGCCAATGTGCCCAATTCATTCTGTTTTGTTGTATCTAATGAAATATGATTAAACTGACGCATCTGCACTTGCATACTTGCTTTTGTCATTAGCTCTAAAGGTTTCACTACCTCACGATGAGTGTACCAAATCAAATAGGAAACCATGACCAAAATTAATAACATAGCCAAACAAAGTACAAATACGCCAAGGATCCATTTTTGCTCACTAAAACGCTGTAATTCAAACACAAAACGATCAACATCTGCGACATAATCCGTTAATTGTTCGCTATAACTTTTTACATTTTTCTGTTGGGCATATTTTTCCATTAATGCCCAACGCTGTAAAATGGTATGGTAGGATTGTTTGACTGCATCTGGAGTAAAAAATTGACGTTGAATTTCTAATAATGCAGATGAATGGAGACTAATATTATAATGCCGTAAATTAGCCTCGACTGTTGAGGGTTGAGATTGCATTTCATAGAGCAACCGATAGCTTTGCATGCGCAATGAACCTGAAATATTGATCGCTTCAGCATCATACTTATTGCTACTCATAATTGCTAAACTTAGTGAGCTAATAACACCAGAAACAATAAGGATAATAAATAAATATTTAGCAATACGTGTAGAAACAGAATGTTTAGTATGCACAGAAACTCCAATGAAATAACATCAATTTATAGATAAAAGTGCGGTTATTTTCTTACTTCTTTTTTAGTTGACTCCAAACTTTATCTTCCTGACCTCGCCATAAACGTTGAATATTATCGTGATGACGATAAATCAATAAACAACAAACTAAAGCAACAGGGAAAGTAAATTCAGGTTTAAACCACCATACATAAAAAGGCACAAGCAATGCCGCAAGTACGGCACTTAATGATGCATAACGACTAACAAGAAAGATCAATATCCACGTTCCAAACATTGAACCCGCAACAGCCCATGAAATAGGTGCTATCGCACCAAATGCAGTCGGTACACCTTTTCCTCCCTTAAATTGAAAGAACAGTGGGAAAATATGGCCTAAACATGCAGCTAAAGCAACCATACCTAATTCAAATTGAGTTAAACCTAAATAATAACCAGCCCATACGGGGAGCATCCCCTTTAAAAGATCAAGGATTAATACAATTAATGCAGCCCAATAATTACCAATACGAAATACATTTGTTACATCTGGGGTACATGAGCCATTTTGACGAGGATCAGGCAAGCCTGCAACGCGACAAATTAGAATAGCACTGGAAATAGAGCCTAAAAGATAGGCACAAAGCATATAAGAAAGGGCGAAAAGGCTCATTTTGTACTCCAGCAAGAAAAATTATTCGTTATTCTACCCAAAGTTGATAGCATACGCCTACAATAATTTTAGAGGAAATCTTATGGATCGTGTTTTTATTGAAGAATTGACTGTTTTTGCACAAATCGGTGTATATGATTGGGAACAGCAAATTAAGCAAAAACTTGTGTTTGATTTTGAAATGGCTTGGGATTGTAAACAAGCTGCGGAAACGGATGATGTTGCATATTGTTTGAATTATGCTGAAGTAAGCCAAGTGATAATTGATTATGTGGAAAGTAAACCTTTCTTGTTGATTGAGCGAGTGGCTTATGAAGTGGCAGATTTACTTGAGTCGCGTTATCAACTTCAAGGATTAAAAATTAAACTGAGTAAACCGAAAGCTGTTGCGCAAGCTCGAAATGTTGGCGTATTGATTGTACGTGGATGTTTAAAATAATGTAAAATTTTCGTAAAAACTTGTCGGCTTTTTAAACGAAATTGACTAAAATAGTCATGAGTTTTTACTGCAATAAAGGAGATTGCAATGAATATGAAAACCTTATTAGCACTAGCGGTTAGTGCGGTATGTTCAGTTGGTGTTGCGCAAGCACATGAGCATAATCATGATCACAATATGGCACCAAAAGGTGCTTCTATTGAAGTGAAAGTGCAACAACTTGATCCAGTAAATGGTAACAAAGATGTGGGTACAGTGACTATTACTGAATCTAACTATGGTCTTGTGTTTACCCCTAATTTACAAGGATTAAGCGAAGGCTTACATGGTTTCCACATCCATGAAAACCCAAGCTGTGAGCCAAAAGAAAAAGAGGGTAAATTGACTGCTGGTTTAGGCGCAGGCGGTCACTGGGATCCTAAAGGTGCAAAACAACACGGTTACCCATGGCAAGATGATGCACACTTAGGTGATTTACCTGCATTAACTGTATTACATGATGGTACAGCGACTAACCCTGTTTTAGCACCACGTCTTAAACATTTAGATGATGTTCGCGGTCACTCTATTATGATCCATGCTGGTGGTGATAATCACTCCGATCATCCAGCTCCACTTGGCGGTGGCGGCCCACGTATGGCATGTGGCGTGATTAAATAATTCGATTGTTCGAAACGAAAAGTGCGGTGAATTTTCACCGCACTTTTTTGTTAGATATTTAGCGTTTAATTCACGACTTCAGCAGTATATTTCAGCTTATGAATCGCATCGAATAATTGCTGGTTTGTGACTTTGGGATCTTCCACAACCGTCACTAAACCATCTTTAATAGATGCTTTTGTTGAAATTACGCCATCAATATTTCGTAACTCTTTATTCACTAAGTAAGCGCAAAGCTGGCAATTCATTTCTTTTACTTTTAGCATAATTTGTTTGGTTTCATTCGCATGAGCGAAAGAAATTGCAAACAACGAAAGCAAAAGTGCGATACATAATTTCTTCATTTTTATTCCTAATTAGCTAATTCTAAAATCCAAGGCAAAATTGTTGGATAGGTTAAGAAAAAAATCATCACGATAAATACAATCCAATATAAAATGATGAGTTTTTTACGGGAAATATATTTGCTACAAATGATTTTTTTGGAAAACATCAACAGCCAAAATCCATAGGCAAAGGCACATAATGAAATAATGAGCATTGGAATACGCAAATAATCATATTCGCCTAAGCCAATCAACCAAGTAGATGATACGCCGAACACTAAATAGATTAATGGTGCGATGCAGCACAAAGTTGATGCCACCGCGGCGCTAAGTGCGGTGGCTATGGCAACCCAAAAGGATTTATTAGAGTTTTTTAGAGACGTAGTCATATTTAAATTCTTTTGGATCAAAGGAATTTAACGGATCGCCACCTACTTCTGCATATGGATAGCCGAAGTTATTGATTGGAGCCAGTTCTGGTTGTGGATATAAATCGAAGTCACGAGCATGATTAAATCCGACCCAGTTTGCTTCCCAGTTACCAAACAAATATTTTGCTACGGCTTGTGTATCTTTATCTTCAACAGATTTTTTCTCTGCTAAGCGCATTTTGGCAACGTCTGCGGAATCAACTGGTACCCATCCAAACCCTGCAAGGTAGAATTCAGCTCGACAGTGTTGGCCACCACTTACGTTTGCGATTCCATGTTCATTCGCACTACCGAAAGCACCTTTGGAATATTTGCCCATTTTCTCTGCCGCACCTAAGCGAATACCAAAAATTTCACGAGCTGGGATGCCTGCCGCACGAGCAAGTGCCACAAATACAGAATTAATATCGGTACATTTACCTTTTAATACGCCAGTGGTAAGAATTTTTTCTACATCGCCGTCGCCACAACCTAATACAGAATTATCACGTTCCATATTTTTTACGATCCAATGGTGAATAAGTTCTGCTTTTTTCAATGGATTCGTTTCTTTACCTACGATTTTGTCAGCAAATTCTTTCACTATGCCATCAGTTTTAATGTGTTGAGTAGCTTTTAAGTACTCTTGTACATCCACGGAATACTGAATATCTTTTGGCGGAGTATAATTCTCTAAAGCACCTTTCACCATTGGCTCACGGTCTTTTGTTTCAATGACCATAGTGACTTTTAAATCACGTTTTTGTGCATCTTTATCCCAAGTGGCAAACAAGGTTTTCGCACCGTATTTATTGTTTTCTGTTACATAGGCATTCATGTAATTACCTTCAAAGTGAATTGATTTCACCTGTTGGTATTCCCCATTAAATGGCAATGGAACCCATAAATTGGTTTGTCCTTGCGAGCCTTTTGGCACAACTAAATCATAGGTTTGCGTGAATTCGTAAAGATGGGTGTCTGTATTGTAGTTTGGAATATTGGTGTTTGCATGAGCTAACGAGCCACATGCAGAAAGCACCGCAACTGCGATAAGTTTCTTCATGAAGAGATCCTCTAGTTAATAATAGTTAAACTTAACATATTAGATAAACTAATACGCTACTATGCTAACGGATTTTTGAGCAATAATTCAACCGTTTTGCGTAAACTTTTTATTTTTCCTATATAAAAAATATTTTATTTTCCAACCGCACTTTCCTTCTAACATTTGACACCCCTAGCCCTTACACCTATTATTCCCTCGTTATTTATTAAGATTTACGGAACAAAATAATGATGGTGAATAAAACCGCTCAACTTAAACAAGCTCTAGAAAATCGTATTCTCATTTTAGACGGTGCGATGGGGACGATGATCCAAAAATATAAATTGACGGAAGCTGATTTTAGAGGCGAGCGGTTTAAGGAAAGTGCGGTCGATTTACGCGGTAATAATGATTTACTGACATTGACTCAACCACTGCTAATTTCCGCTATTCATGAGAAATATTTGGCAGCGGGTGCAGATATTATTGAAACCAATACTTTTAGTTCAACTACGATTGCTCAAGCGGATTACGACTTGCAATCTATCGCTTATGAACTCAATTTTGTTGGCGCAAAATTAGCTCGTTTTGCTGCCGATAAATATAGCACGCCAGAAAAACCTCGCTTTGTCGCGGGCGTGTTAGGGCCAACAAACCGCACAGCCTCCATTTCACCCGATGTAAACGACCCAGGTTTCCGTAATGTGACTTTTATGGAGTTGGTGGATGCTTATGCCCAAGCAACAAAAGGCTTAATCGAAGGTGGAGCGGATTTAATTATGATCGAAACCATTTTTGACACGCTTAACGCTAAAGCGGCCGTTTTTGCTATTGAAAGTGTATTCGAAGAATTAGGCGTGGAATTGCCGATTATGATTTCTGGCACAATTACTGATGCTTCAGGGCGAACTCTTTCTGGGCAGACGACTGAGGCTTTCTATAACTCCCTCCGTCACGCAAAACCGCTCACTTTCGGTTTGAACTGTGCTTTAGGTCCAAAAGAATTACGCCAATATGTAGAACAGCTTTCAAAAATCAGTGAAACCTATGTTTCTGTGCATCCAAACGCGGGTTTGCCAAATGCTTTTGGAGGTTATGATTTAGGGACAGAAGAGATGGCGGCTCACTTAAAAGAGTGGGCAGAAAGTGGTTTTGTGAACATTATCGGCGGTTGTTGCGGCACCACCCCGGAACACATTAAAGCCTTTGCCGAGGCGGTAGAAAATATCCCGCCCCGCAAATTGCCACAAATCAAAACCGCCATGCGTTTATCAGGTTTAGAACCCCTCAACATTGATGATGAAAGCCTGTTCGTGAACGTGGGTGAACGTAATAACGTGACGGGTTCTGCAAAATTTAAACGCTTAATTAAAGAAGATAAATTTGCCGAAGCCATTGAAATTGCTATCGATCAAGTAGAAAACGGCGCGCAAGTCATCGACGTGAACATGGATGAAGCCTTGCTCGACGGCAAAAAATGCATGACCCGTTTCCTCAACATTATGGCGACGGAACCCGATGCGGCAAAAGTGCCAGTGATGATCGACTCCTCCAAATGGGAAGTGATTGAGGCTGGTTTGCAGTCGGTACAAGGTAAACCGATTGTGAACTCTATTTCCTTAAAAGAGGGCGAGGAAAAATTTATTCATCAGGCTAAATTGGTGCGTAAATACGGTGCAGCCGTTGTGGTGATGGCATTTGATGAAGTCGGGCAAGCTGATACCGAAGAGCGTAAAATGGAAATCTGTACCCGTGCTTATAACATCTTAGTCAATCAACTTGGCTTCCCGCCAGAAGACATTATTTTCGACCCGAATATTTTCGCCATTGGTACCGGGATTGAAGAACACAACAACTACGGTGTGGATTTCATTAACGCCACAGGTCGTATTAAACGTAGCCTTCCACACGCAAAAATTTCCGGTGGTGTGTCAAACGTGTCCTTCTCTTTCCGTGGAAATAACGTCATGCGTGAGGCTATTCACGCGGTATTCCTCTATCATGCCATCAAACAAGGCATGGACATGGGGATTGTGAACGCAGGACAGCTCGCAATTTACGATGATCTGGATCCTGAATTACGCAATGTGATTGAAGACGCTGTCTTGAACCGCACGCCGGATGGCACAGAGCGTTTATTAGATATTGCGGAAAAATATCGCAACCAAGGCAACGATGAAAGTGTGGTAGATTCTGTGGCTGAATGGCGTACGTGGCCTGTGGAAGAACGCTTAAAACACGCTCTGGTGAAAGGGATTACTACGCATATCATCGAAGACACCGAAGAGGCTCGTCAAAAATTGCCAACACCGTTAGAGGTGATCGAAGGGCCGCTGATGGCAGGCATGGACGTGGTGGGTGATTTGTTCGGCGACGGCAAAATGTTCCTGCCGCAAGTGGTGAAATCCGCACGCGTAATGAAACAATCGGTGGCGTATTTAGAGCCGTTTATCAACGCCACCAAACAAAAAGGCTCTAGTAACGGTAAAGTGGTGATTGCCACTGTGAAAGGCGATGTGCATGACATCGGCAAAAATATCGTGAGCGTGGTGTTGCAATGTAATAACTTTGAAGTGATTGATTTAGGCGTTATGGTGCCAGCGGACAAGATCATCCAAACTGCCATTGATGAAAAGGCGGATATTATTGGCTTGAGCGGTTTGATTACGCCATCCCTTGATGAAATGGAATACTTCCTCGGAGAAATGACGCGCTTAGGTTTGGACTTGCCGGTGTTGATTGGCGGGGCAACTACATCGAAAGAGCATACTGCGATTAAACTTTATCCAAAATATAAACAACATGGTGTGTTCTATACATCCAACGCCTCCCGTGCGGTAACGGTATGTGCCACGTTGATGAACCCGGAAGGCCGTGTAGCATTGTGGGAACAATTCAAGAAAGATTACGAGAAAATTCAGCAATCTTTCTCTAACCGTAAACCACTGCGTAAACAGCTTAGCATTGAAGAAGCACGAGCAAACCGCTTTGACGGCTTTAGCGGTGAATGGGCAGATTATGTGCCGCCAACGCCAAAACAAACCGGCATTGTGGAATTTAAAAACGTGCCAATTGCCGAACTACGCAAATTTATCGACTGGTCACCATTCTTCCGTATTTGGGGCTTGATGGGCGGCTACCCTGATGCCTTTGATTATCCGGAAGGCGGCGAAGAAGCCCGTCGCGTATGGAACGATGCACAAGTCGTTTTAGATGAATTAGAGCAAAACCACAAACTCAACCCAAGCGGTATCTTAGGCATTTTCCCTGCGGAACGTGTGGGCGACGATGTGGTGCTATTTTCTGATGAAGAACGCACACAAACCATTGGCACTGCTTATGGCTTACGCCAACAAACGGAACGTGGTAAAAACAGCAAAAGCCCATTTAACTTTGCTTTAAGCGACTTTATTGCTGATCGCGAAAGCGGTAAAAAAGACTGGTTCGGCATGTTCGCCGTATGCGCCGGCATTGAAGAAATGGATTTAGTGGAAGGCTATAAAGCGGTAGGCGATGACTACAACGCCATCTTGCTACAAGCTGTGGGCGACCGCCTCGCCGAAGCCATGGCAGAATACCTGCACTTCGAGCTGCGCACCCGCATTTGGGGCTACACCCAAGAGGAATTCGACAACCAAGGGTTAATCAATGAAAACTATGTCGGCATCCGCCCTGCTCCGGGTTATCCAAGCTGCCCGGAACACACGGAAAAAGCCTTGATTTGGGATTTATTAGAAGTAGAACAACGCATAGGCATGAAACTCACCGAAAGCTATGCTATGTGGCCAGCGGCTTCCGTCTGCGGTTGGTACTTCACCCACCCGGCAAGTAACTATTTCACACTTGGTCGCATTGATGAAGACCAAGCTCAAGATTATGCCAAACGTAAAGGTTGGGATGAGAGAGAGATGATGAAATGGTTGGGTGTGGCGATGAAGTGATAGATTTTTTTTCTAACTAAATTAAACTATGTCCAATTTATATATAACTGGAAAAAATATGGAAGAATTTGGGAACTATCTACTAGAAACTGATGGATTTTTAGGACAAGGTGCTTTTGGATTGGTTGAAAGAGTAAAGGTTTATAATAAAAGTAAAACTCATTGTACTCTTTTTGCAAAAAAGTCTTTTAAACCTGAACCTAACTTTGACAGTGAGCTTATTGGGGAATTAAAACAAAGATTTAAAAGAGAAATTAAATCTCAATCATTATGTAAACACAATAATGTTGTTCCCATATATTTACACAATCTTTCTATTGAAGAACCTTGGTTTGTTATGGAACTAGCTGATATCAGTCTTCAAGAGGAACTAGAACAGAATGCTCTTAATAAAAAACAGAAGCTATCTGCACTTTTAATGATATTAGAAGGAATTAAATATATTCATAATAAAGGTTTAATCCATCGTGATATCAAACCTCTGAATATGTTAAAGTTTACCGATGGTTCTTATAAAATATCAGACTTTGGTCTAGTAAAAAATCTAGAGCAAGATTCTCTACTTAAAACACAATTTGGAACTGTAATGGGAACTAGTAAATATTTAGCCCCAGAAATATCCAACGGAAGTACAGAATACACTATACTTTCTGATATATACGCTATAGGTGTTGTTATCGATGATTTAAATTTAGGAAATGAAGTAAATTTTATTATAGATAAATGTATGCATAGAAGACCTAATGCACGTTATAAAAATGTACAAGAAATTATTAATGACCTAAATTCGTTACCTGGAGAGAACAATGATTAAACTATTAGCTTCTTCAATTTTTTCATATCCATTTAATCTGGAAAATCAGGATTCAATATTAAGTCCAATTGAGCTCAATAATGGATATTTATTTGCAATTGCTGATGGTGTCGGTGGATATGAAGGAGGAGCATTGGCTGCCAATATTGCTATATCATCTTTAAAAGAAGCAAAAAGCATTGTTGACATCAAAAGAATTTTTAAACATAGTTTGAGTAAGATAAACCAGCTTGATCAAAAGTACAAAAAAGCATCAACAACTCTTACCTTAGGATATCTAAATTCAGAAGGTCTTCACATTGGACATATTGGAGATTGTAGACTATATATCAAGCAAGGTAATAAATTAAGACAAAAAACTAAAGATCATACATCACATCAGCAATTACTTGATCAAGGTATATATACAAAAAAAGAGTTAAAAGAACTCTCTGGAAAAAATATTATTACAACAGCCATTTCAAATTTAATTGAAATGAAATATGACGAGTCATTTATACCTATTAAAGATATAAAAGATGAAAATAATAATATTTTTATTTATATTATGTCAGATGGGGCTTATTATTTCTGGGAAAATCGACCAAGATTTTCTGATAATACAATGAATAGCGTAATGAAATTCTCAGCAGCATTGCAAAAAAGAATAGAAAAATCACCTATAGATGATTATTCATTAATTGCTATCCAATTTAAATTAGAATAATAACATATCCTTTCTAGCCCTCCCCACAATGGCGCACGCTTCCCAGCGTGTGCCTAACTTCAATAAAAACACCTCAAAAACTGACCGCACTTTATTTACTTTCTACGGCACGCGTTGGGCAACGCACGCCAGCATAAGCGTTAAACACAAAAAAGTGCGGTGAAAATTTTCAACGTTTTTCGATTTATTGCAACAACCAATCCACCACATAAATCACTTCAATCCCATCAATCTCCGTTTTTTCGTAATATTTCTCCGTAATTAAGATCTTTTTATAGTTATCCTTAATATGCAAAAGATTATCGGTTTCGTGGGTATTTTCAGGGATTTCAAAGGCGACTTGCACATATAAAATTTCATCGGCTTTTCGGGCGATAAAATCAATTTCTTTGCTGTCGAGTTTACCGACATCTACGGTATAACCTCGTCTAAGCAATTCAATAAAGACAATATTTTCTAAGCGATTAGCATAATTCGCACCTTTTTTGCCGATAGCGTGTCGTCTTAAACCGTTATCCACAATAAAATATTTCGCATTGGTTTTTAAATAGCCTTTTCCGCGAATATCGTATTGTTTTGCTTTATAAAAAAGAAAGGCATTTTCCAACAGATCAAGATATTTGCTGATGGTGTGATTTGAAGTAGGAACACGTTCAGACGTGAGCGTGTTGCTAATTTTGCTCGGATTCACCAACTGCCCTACGTTATCCGCCAAAAAGAGAATCACGCTTTTAAGAATATGAGTATCTTTCACGCCGGCTCGATGAGCAATGTCATTCAGCACGATGGAATCAAAAATGCCCGATAAAATCGTTTCTTTTAAAGGTTCATCCGCAATGGCGATACTGGGGAAACCGCCATATTTTTCGTATTCCGAATAGAGTTTATCCACCAATCTTGATTGGCTATCCACATTTTTAGAGCGTAAAAATTCTTTAAAAGAAAGCGGATAAATTTTGATTTCCACATATCGACCGCTTAACAGCGTCGCAAGCTCGCCGGAAAGCAAGTTGGCATTGGAACCTGTAATCACGATATCGGTGTTAAAACTCACACGAAGCGCATTGACGATTTTTTGCCAACCTTCTACAAACTGAATTTCATCAATCAGAAAGTAAGTTTTCTCTTGAGAGGAGAGCATTTTTTCTTGAATAAGCTGTTGGAAATCTTGAGCGTCTTTCACCCATTGATATTCAAAAGATTCAAAATTGAGATAAATAATGTTTTCGGAAGCAATGCCCTGCTGTTGCAAGTAATCACGGTATTGCATGAGTAACACCGATTTACCAGAACGACGAACACCAGAGATGACTTTGATAAAATCAGTATCTTTAAATTGAATCAGTTGCTGTAAATAATTTTCACGAGAGATCATAGTTTTACTCATTGGAAGTTAATTTCATATTTTAAAAAAGTATACAGAAATTGGAAGTTGATTTCCATATTATTTGTTTCCTGATATATTTGGAATTACATTTCCAGTTTTTATTTCGGTTTTTTAGTATCATTCCAATCCCTTGCACAATCCCCAATTTCCGCTATCATACGCGCTTTCTTATTTCTCGGAATTTTGTATTTATGAATAAATTAAAGGTGGCGTTGTTTGTGGGTGTCCTAGTGAGTTTATTTGCTTGTACCACAACACATCAGCCGAAGAAGACGGTTAAATCTCGATTTTTAAAGAACAATATTAGCCAAGCAGAGTTAAATAATTCGGTTAATTACAAGCCATATCATTATCGTTGTAATAATAAAGAAACTGGGGGGATTTCTCATTTAACGACTTATTTCCCTCTGTCGCGTGAAAGCCGTATGAAAGATAACTTCGGGTTTTATTTCCAGCTAGATAATGGCAAGGCGGTGCCTTTTGATCATTCATACACGCTGACACTCAATACACGCGGTACAAAATTTGAAGTGGTTTATCGTTCGTATGATCCGATTCAAGGAAGTTATGTGGATTTAATCGCGCGATCGCAAAGTTCAATTTACTACAAGAATCAACAAGGCAAGCAAGTTCCTTGGTTGATTTGTAAGGGCGGTTGATTTTTCTCGAGAATAACTTTTACTTTCAGCAAAATGAGAAATTGGAATTAGGTTTCCAATTTCTCTATCCCATAAATCTCTCTTCTTTCTGCATCAAATTTCACGCTTATATCAAAGGCTTTTGCAAGATTCGCTGAATTTAGCACCGCTTGTGTTTTGCCAGTCGCAATGATTTTACCCTTGTCGAGCAAAATCACTTCATCACAGTATTTATAGGCAAGTGATAAATGATGGATCGCTACAACGCAAGTATGCTGTGGCGTGAGTGATTTTAATTGTTCCATCATGTCTATTTGATAATAGGGATCAAGTGGTGCAATAGGTTCATCAGCAAGTAATAGCGGCGCATTTTTGATACAACAACGAGCGAGTTGCACACGGGCTTTTTCCCCGCCTGACAGTTTCTGAAAGGATTTATTAAGCAAATGTTCTATCGAAAATTTTTGTGAAATCTCCGTAATTTTTGACCGCTCTTTTACCGATGATAATGGTGAATTTAAGCCAAGAGCAATGACATCATAAACCGATAAATCCCAATGGATATTGATATCTTGCGCCAGATAAGCGAGTTGCAGGCTTTTTTCAGCTGTACTCATTTTGCTTAACGGGCTGTTTCCAAAATAAATTTCACCTCTTGTAATAGGTAAAATTCCTGCAATCGTTTTGAGCAAAGTCGATTTGCCCGCACCGTTTGCGCCCATAATGCCGATAAGTTTTCCTTTAGGAAGCGTGCAGCTGATGTTGTTTAAGCCATAAGGCTGGGAAAGATTTTCGATTCTAATCATTATCTTGCCAACTTGCGTTGCTCCGTAATTAAAATCCAAATTAAGCAAGGTGCGCCAATGATTGCGATGAGCGTGCCAATATAAATATGTGAGAAGATTGGAATATATTGCACGCAAAGATCCGCAATAAGTAGCAATAATGCGCCAAGTAATGCACTGGTGATGTAAAGTTGCGAAGGGCGTTTTTTTAGCAGAAGGCGAGCAAAGTGCGGTGCGATTAAGCCAACAAAACCGATAGTGCCTGTTTGCGGAATCGTTGCACCAACTAATAATGCCACGCCAAAGGTCGTGATGAAAAAGCTACGTTTAGGATTTACGCCCATTGTGCTCGCGGTTTCTTCACCGAAGGTGAGCAAGTCAATATAGCGGCGTTCACGATATAAACAGAACAATCCCAATAATACGATTGGAAATGAAATGAGTAGCGTATCAAGTTTTGCCCACACAAGAGAACCTTGTAGCCAGCGGTAGAGTTCAGCTAATGCCCATGGGCTTTCAGCGTTAGAAAGTAGCAATGCGACGGCAGCCGAGAGCAACATGTTGACGGCTAAACCACTTAAAATCATCGCCGTTGTACCGTGGTTTTTAGCGATTAAATAAACCAATAAAAAACTAGATAATGCGCCAGCTACACCGCCAATTAACAATAGACTTAAGGGTACGGAAAAATAGTAAAGTAAAAAGACACTGGTGGTGGTTGCACCAGCACTACAGCCCAATAATCCGGGACTTGCCAGTGGATTTTGAAATATCCCTTGCATTGCATTGCCCGCTAAAGCAAGACTTGCGCCAGTTAAAATGGCTAATCCGATGCGCGGTAGACGAATCTCAAGCAATACGAGCGAGCGCATATCCGTGAGCACGCCATCGGCATTTTTGAGATGAGCAAAATCGCCGAGCTGATGATAAATTGCAAAGCCGCTAATCAACAGCAACGCTAAGAAAAGTGCGGTATTTAATTTTAATGTTTTGGTCAATGAACAATTTCCTATGTAATCCAAATATCATTTTAATTGTTGATAAATCTTCTCCGCCCCTTGCCACACGCCGTGATCAAAGCAATAAGTATATTTCATTGGAATGCGAAAGTGCGGTCGATTTTTAAAAAGATTTTGCAAAAGCGGATGTTTAAGCAATTCCGCTTGCTCGTTATAACTTTGCTGGTCGCTGATTTCAATCAACACGTTTGGTTCAGCTCGTAACACTTTTTCAAGAGAAAAATTTTGTGCCGTAAGCGGTGTTTTTAGCGGGGTTAAGCCTAGCAAGTTAAGTAAAGTGGGATACTGTGGCGTATAAGTTTCTACAATGCCTGTATCTGAAAGTATTAATGTGTCAGTGAGTGATAGATTGAGGCGAGAATCTTGTAATTTAAGTTTTTCAACCAAAGATTCCGCATGCGTTTCGTTACCCGTAAGTTTGCCCAAGTGCAATATTAGCACAAATAACTCTTCTGCCGTTTGTGGCGTGTCATTAATTGGCTCAATTTTTGCCCCTAGTTTTTTCAAATCTGCCACAAGTTGTGGATAAAAGGTTTCATTGATCAGAAACGTTTTATCGAGATAGGGCAATAATGCGGTGAGTTGTGGCTCAAGGGTTGGTTTATCCACATTGAGTTTATCCAACATCATCAAGGGATTTTTAGAATAAGGAGATTGTGCGGCAATTTGCTCAGAACGCACAATTTCCGACAAAAGACGATCGCTACAAAGTGTGAGCGAGACAAATTGCTCCGACGCATGCGAAGTCAAGGGCAAGAAAAGTGCGGTTAAAATTAAACGAGTTTTTTGCATATAGATAATGATACGCTACGCCATCAAGAATGTAAAAAGGCGTGCTAAGCACGCCCTTATATGTGGATAATAATTAGAACGATCCTTTTAACCCAACGTAAACATTACGTCCGTCTTGGCCATAGCCAACTACGTTTTCGTATTTTTTGTTGAATAGGTTGTTGAGGTTCGCATAAATTGTCAAGTTATCTACCACTTTGTAGTTCAAGCCTAAGTTTGCCAAGGTGTAGGATGGCATTTTGAAATCGCCGGAATCAAGGCGTTTACCTACATAAGAAACATTCACATCAGAACCTAGTTTTTCCGTGATTTGATAAGCGAAACCAAGGTTTCCTGTGTGTTTTGGACGGCGAACGTAGTTTGAACCATATTGATCATTTTCAGATTTAATATAGGTGTAAGTATAGTTCGCGTAACCTGACAGCTGCTCGGTAAATTTACCGTTATACGCCACTTCTACGCCTTTGATTTTGGTTTTACCGTCACGATTGATTGTGCGATAAGCTGTAGAACCTCTAACTGGGACTGCAGAAAGGAAATTATCTACATTACGGGCAAAGAGTGTGGTATCTAAGCTATGACGTTTGTCATTGCTTTCAACTAATAAACCTAATTCACCACCTAAGCTTTTTTCTGGTTTTAAATTTGGGTTTGCAGCCCAACTGGTATAATTGCCCCATCCATAAACATCAATAAATGTTGGATTGTGGATTGCTTTACCAATACTTGCGTGTGCTTTTAAATTTTGTGATAAACGATAAGCTCCAGCAAGGCGAGCTGTGAATGCATTTTCAAATAAGCTGTTATCTGTATAACGACCGCTTACAGAGAGACTATGGTCAGATTCAGTAAATAAACGGTATTCAGCAGCGATACTTTTCTCGGTTAATTTTTTCTCAGCAAAGTTGTAAGCGGAAGCAATATATTTCGTATTTTGATAATCCGCTAATACGCTGACGGCTTGTTTGACTTCTCCTTCACGGTCGAAGTTAATATCAAGTTGATAGTTCGTATTCAACTTTTTGCTGTCGTATTCTGTTTTACCAACAGCGGAAGCCCAACTTTTATATTGTGCAGTATCAGCATCCATTTTAACGTGACTTACCGCCGCTTTATGCACAAATAAATCTTCTGCATTACCAAAATAACCGCTTAATTTATAGCGAGTTTCGCGTGTACGGGTATTATCATCAAATTTTAATTCATCTGCTGCACTATTATCAAAATGCAAGGTTTGAGAAGAGTGAGAAGCAAGGAAATCCACTCCTTTTTTACTATCATCAAAACCTAAACGCATAGACACGTTATCACGGTGGAAGCCGTCTTTTTCAGTTGCCGGCACGTTTGTGCTTTTCATGCCGGATACGCTCGTATAATTAAATACGTGTTTGCTACGCGCAGAAATCCCTTGTGTACGATGGCTATCGCCATGAAGCGCATAATAAAGGCCATGATGCTGACCGGAAAGTGTAACAGAACCATCTCGTGTACGGTGCGACCCTGTGCCAAAGTCAAAATCTGCATTAAATGGCTTGTCTTTATATAATCCACTTTTTGTGGTGATATAAACTACACCACCCATAGCATCACTGCCCCAGAGTGCAGATTGCTCACCACGTAATATTTCGATATGTTCAATATTACTTAATGCTAATCCACCAAAATCAAAGTTAGTATCAGCCGGATTAACGCGAATGCCGTCAATAATGACCGCAGTATGTTTTGAATTTGCACCACGTAAAAATAAACTAGTTACAGCACCACGACCTCCAGTTGCTCCCATTGCCACACCTGGCACAGTCTTCAATACATCACTTACATAAGTCGCATTACGCTCAGCAAAATCTTTTTCTGTTAATACGGTGACTGATGATGCAGTTTGATCTTGGTTTACAGGTGTTGCGTAAGCTGAATACACATTGATCGGTTCAAGCTCGGTTTTAGTTTCAGCTTGTACAAAAGCCGATGCACTCAATAAAAGTGCGGTAGTAATTAAGTTAGTTTTCATTAAGTTGGTTCCTCTTTTAAAAAAGTGCGCTATTTTGGCACAATAGAAATTCATTTCCTAGCTGAGAATTTTCATTTACTTTACAAATTCTGTTCATTTTGTAAAAAAATTCGTTTTTTGACCGCGCTTTTTCGCCTTTATCCGCCTTACGCTTTCAAGTATAATGCGGACATTTTTAATCACATTAGATCAACGATTATGAGCACAAAATTTAACGTAAAAACATTCCAAGGTATGATTTTAGCCCTGCAAGAATATTGGGCAAACCAAGGCTGCACCATTGTGCAACCTTTGGATATGGAAGTGGGTGCAGGTACTTCTCACCCAATGACTGCATTGCGCGCATTAGGCCCAGAGCCAATGGCATTTGCTTATGTGCAACCTTCACGTCGTCCAACCGATGGTCGTTATGGCGAAAACCCAAACCGTTTACAACATTACTATCAATTCCAAGTGGTGATTAAACCGTCTCCAGATAACATTCAAGAACTCTATTTAGGTTCACTTGAAATGCTCGGTTTCGATCCAACACAAAACGATATCCGTTTCGTGGAAGATAACTGGGAAAACCCAACCTTAGGGGCTTGGGGCTTAGGCTGGGAAGTGTGGTTAAATGGTATGGAAGTGACCCAATTTACCTATTTCCAACAAGTGGGCGGCTTAGAATGTAAACCAGTAACTGGCGAAGTAACTTACGGTTTAGAGCGTTTAGCCATGTACATTCAAGGCGTAGATTCTGTGTATGACTTAGTTTGGTCTGATGGCCCGCTTGGCAAAACCACTTATGGCGATGTTTTCCATCAAAATGAAGTTGAACAATCAACCTATAACTTTGAACACGCAAACACAGATTTCTTATTCTACTGTTTTGATCAATACGAAAAAGAAGCACAAGAGTTATTAGCCTTAGAAAAACCGTTACCATTGCCAGCTTATGAGCGTATTTTGAAAGCGGCACACAGCTTTAACTTGTTAGATGCACGTAAAGCAATTTCGGTAACCGAACGCCAACGCTATATTTTACGCATTCGTGCATTAACTAAAGGCGTGGCTGAAGCTTATTATGCAAGCCGTGAGGCCTTAGGTTTCCCGGGTTGTAAAAAATAACACTTAAAGGTAATTCAAAAAAGTGCGGTGAAATTTGGCCGCACTTTAGGAGAGCAAAATGAGCAAACCCATTCTTTATTATGCGGCAGATTGCCCTGATACTGCGCCATTTGTGGCAGAGTTAAAACGCTTGGGCGTGGATTATGAGTCAGTGGAAGTACTATCTTCCATCCCGAATTTGAAACAATGGTTACGCTTGCGTGATCGTCACGCCGCATTTGATGATGCAAAAGCACAAGGCTATGCGGGCTTTCCAGCATTATTGTTAGATGACGATCGTGTTATTTTGGATGAATCCAAATTAAAAGAGATTTTTTAAAGTAATGAAGAAAGTCGGGTTTTGGCAATTTTTATTTAAAATTGGCGATGATTATTTAATGTTTTTACGTAACTTAACGCCAGCAGTGTTATTTTTATCACTGGCATTATTTATGTTTTCTGAGCTGGATTGGCGGCATTGGGAGTGGGGTAATCTGCTTGTGCTATTTTTATGCCTCGCTTCCGGATTTATTGCACTTAGTGTAATGGCAATTAATACCGTCTTTTTTGTACGTAAGATGCTGAAAACCTTAAGAACACTGAGTGGAGAGAGCGAACTTGATGAAAATATTGGTACGCTCGCATTATTTAAAATGCTCTGGCTGGAAAGCAACAGTAAACAACTAATCTTTTTTGCGGTAGTCAATATTGTTGCAGTATTTATGGTGTTAGTTTACGGCACCAAATATGCCTTGAATTTTTATAGCTCAATTTCAGCATCAAATGATTAAGTCTCGAATATGAAAAAAATAACCCTAAAATTCACCGCACTTTTGCTTGGTTCTGCTTTAGCAACTAGCGTGTTGGCAACAGAAAATAGCCCAAATTCCTCAAGTTCTGATTATGAATTAGAGAAAGTATTGATTTTTAGCCGACACGGATTACGTTCACCAGTGGAAAAAGATCCGCAAGAAATGGCGAAATATTCTCCGTATGAATGGGCAAAATGGAATGTACCTTCTGGCTATCTCACGGCAAAAGGTACGGTGCTAGAAACCTATTTCGGACAGTATTTAGGTCAATGGCTTGCAGATAAAGGGATATTAACAACAGAACGTTGTGCATCGGGTGAAGGTATTTTCGCTTATGCGAATGGTGTGCAACGCACAATTGCAACAGGGCAAGCGATTATTTCTGGTGCATTTGCAGGCTGTAATGTTCAACTGCAACATCACGGTAAAATTGGTTCAGAAAAAGATCCAATTTTTAACACGCAGGCGCATAATCCAAGTAAAGCCTTGATTGAATCTGCAAAAAATAACGTTGATTTAACCGCTTTACAGCAGAAACTTGCACCAAATTATGCGTTATTAAGTGAAATCATCGATTATAAAAATTCACCAAACTGCTTGCAAAAAGGCGAATGTGATTTAGGTGGAAAAGTCGGTGAATATAGTATTAAAGACGGCAAGTCGGTAAAAATTACGGGTGCTATCAGCACTGGAAAGAAAATTGTCAGTGCATTATTGCTCGCGCATTATGTGGGTAAGCCTGATTCAGAAATCGCAAACGGCCGCGTGGATAGCCAAGAAAAATGGCGTGCAATTAACGAAATTAAAAACGAATATTACCGCACGTTATTTAAAAACAACGAAGCGCTGGCACAAAATGCATCATATCCGTTATTAGCATTTATTCAGCAACAGCTAAATAGTGAAAACAAAATTAACTTATTGGTTGGACACGATTCTAATATCGTCGCTCTGCTTGCAGCACTAGGTGTTGAGCCTTATGAGTTGAATGATTCATTAGAAAATATCCCAATCGGCGGCAAGTTACTATTTGAAGTGTGGAAGCACAAACCCAGTGGGAAGCTCAAATTTAAGTTGGATTATGTGTATCAAACCACCGAACAGCTGATTAACATCATGCCACTAAGTTTAGCGACACCACCAAACCAAACAGCATTAACCCTCAAAGGCTGTGAAAAAGATGAAAATGGCTTTTGTGATTACGAGCGTTTTCAACAGGTGTTGAGTGAGAGTATTAAGAACGGTAAGAAATAGCGTTCATGCAACCCTACGAAAAATACTTAAAAGAGAATTCGCAGAAATTGCGAGTGGATCAAACGGATGCGGAAAGAAAATTATGGCAACGTATCAATCGAGATCAATTATTAGGATTTCGATTTAATCGACAAAAGCCACTTTTAAGTTATATCGTTGATTTTTATTGTGCGAAAGCAAAGCTGATTATCGAATTAGATGGCAGTCAGCACTATGAACTTGATTATCAGGAAAAAGACGCATTGCGAGATGCAGAATTAAATTCACTTGGTTTTACGGTGATGAGATTTAGCAATGATGAAGTCATACGTGAAATTGAAGCGGTAGTCGAGCAGATTTATTTGTTTTTGGAGAATGTAAGGGCTGATTGAGTATGAGCGTTAAGTAGCTCTGCCAAATCTCCCCTAACCCCTCTTTGCTAAAGAGGGGATTTCTTGAGTAAATTGATTGCAGTTGACTCATTATTTTGATTTCAATCGCAGTTAAATTAACCTCTTTTAAAAAGAGGGAAGTAGAAAACAGATATTTAACTCTGCAAAGATCCAACCCCCTCTTTAGCAAAGAGGGGGTAGGGGAGATTTGGCAGAAGTGAAAACAGAGAAATATAAAAGATGATTAAGAAATCATATTCAATAATTTTTATTTGCGTATTGTTAATAATAGGTTGTACGAATAGCAATTCCGTTGTTCAAAAACAAATAACACATATACGTTTTTTTGATAATTCTATTAATGTTCAGATAAATGAAAAACTGTATCATTTAAAGAGCAAAGATAAGAAAACAATACAACAATTTAAAGAATTTTATGATAGTTACCATTATAAAGTATCCAAACAAGCTTTAAACCTGCAAATACTAACGCAAAGTTCTAATGAGCTTATATACTCACTTTTTATTGATAAAAACCTATTAAGTGATGATGACTTAATCAAATTAAAAAAAGTATATCAAGCTGAAGCTTATGAAAAACAATATATAAAAGTAACATTCTTGGCTGATGCTAAGACTTTTTATGGTTTAAATAATTTAACTGATGAATATAAATTAGATACCCCACTACCAATAGTTGTGACTGACAAAAGACCTTTTTTTGAAACTGGTAACGGTCAATTGTTATTTATTTTAACAATGCCAGTTTGGGTACCATTTGCATTAGTATTTGGTTTAAAGCCTTGATATTTATAATGATATAAATTACGTTTACATAGAGACTCTAAAATGACAACCCAAAACTTCCTAGTAGAAATCGGCACGGAAGAGCTGCCGCCAAAAGCTCTCAAAACATTAGCGACCTCTTTTGCGGATAACGTTGAAGCAGAATTAAACCAAGCGGGCTTAACCTTCGACAAAATCGAATGGTTTGCGGCACCACGTCGTTTGGCGGTGAAAGTGTTGAACTTAGCCACACAACAACCAAGCAAAGAAATCGAAAAACGTGGACCGGCAGTATCTGCAGCTTTTGATGCAGAAGGCAAACCAACCAAAGCGGCTGAAGGCTGGGCGCGTGGTTGTGGTATTACTGTTGAACAAGCAGAGCGCATTGCGACTGATAAAGGCGAATGGTTAGTTCACCGTGCAAAAATTGAAGGTCAACCGACCAAAAACTTGCTTAACGGCATCGTTGCAAATGCATTGGCGAAATTGCCAATTCCAAAGCCAATGCGTTGGGCAGATAAAACCGTGCAATTTATCCGTCCGGTTCATACTGTGACCATGCTGTTAGGTGATGAGTTAATCGAAGGCGAAATTTTAGGTGTGGCAAGCGCGCGTACTATTCGCGGTCACCGTTTCTTAGGCGAGAAAGAATTTGAAATTCAACATGCAGACCAATATCCGCAATTATTACGTGAAAAAGGTTCTGTGGTGGCTGATTTCAATGAGCGTAAAGCAGAAATTCTTGCAAAATCTCAAGCAAAAGCGACCGCACTTGGCGGCGTGGCTGATATTGAAGAAAGCTTGCTTGAAGAAGTAACCTCATTGGTGGAATATCCAAACGTATTAGCTGCAAAATTCGAAGAACGTTTCTTAGCCGTGCCTGCGGAAGCCTTGGTTTACACCATGAAAGGCGACCAAAAATATTTCCCGATTTATGACAAAGACGGCAAATTATTACCGCACTTTATTTTTGTCTCAAACATCAATCCTGAAGATCCAACAGCAATTATTGAAGGAAACGAAAAAGTAGTTCGCCCACGTTTAACCGATGCGGAATTCTTCTTCAAAACCGACTTAAAACAAAAACTGGTTGATCGTTTACCACGTTTAGAAACTGTATTGTTCCAACAACAACTGGGTACATTAAAAGACAAAACAGACCGCATTGAACAACTTGCAGGCGAAATTGCAAAACAAATCGGTGCAGACGAAGCAAAAGCAAAACGTGCAGGCTTGCTGTCAAAATGTGACTTAATGACTAACATGGTGTTTGAATTCACTGACACCCAAGGCGTAATGGGGATGCACTATGCCCGTCATGACGGTGAAGATGAAGAAGTGGCGGTGGCGTTAAACGAACAGTATATGCCACGCTTTGCCGGTGATGAGTTACCAAAATCACTCGTTGCAAGTGCGGTTGCTTTAGCAGATAAATTTGACACCCTAACGGGTATCTTCGGTATCGGTCAAGCACCAAAAGGTAGCGCAGACCCATTTGCATTACGTCGTGCGGCATTAGGTGCGTTACGAATTATCGTAGAGAAAAACTTACCACTAGATTTAGAAGATTTAGTGAAAAAATCAGCCGCACTTTTCGGTGATAAACTCACGAATAAAAACGTGGTTGCTGATGTGGTGGACTTCATGCTTGGTCGTTTCCGTGCGTGGTATCAAGATGAAGGCATTGCGGTGGATGTGATTCAAGCGGTATTGGCGCGTCGTCCAACTCGTCCTGCTGATTTTGATGCGCGCGTGCGTGCGGTTTCACACTTCCGTACTTTAGACTCAGCAGAAGCGTTAGCAGCAGCAAACAAACGTGTAAGCAACATCTTAGCCAAAGCGGATGCTGCAATTGGCGAGATCAATTTGACCGCTTGCGTAGAGCCAGCAGAAAAAGCCCTTGCAGAAGCGGTACTTGCATTACGCACTGAAGTTCAACCGCTTATCGCTCAAGGTGATTATACGGCGGTATTAGATAAATTAGCGAACTTACGTGCACCAGTAGATAGCTTCTTTGATAACGTGATGGTAAATGCTGAAGATCCAGCATTACGCCAAAATCGCTTAGCGATTTTAAATACGTTACAAGGGTTATTCTTACAAGTAGCTGATATTTCAGTGCTTCAATAATGCTAAAAAGGGATGATTGATTTTTCATCAATCATCCGTTCTTTTATAGACTTCAAGTGATTATTTCTCTATAATCACCGCACTTTCCCCCCTTAGCTCAGTCGGTTAGAGCAGGCGACTCATAATCGCTTGGTCGCTGGTTCAAGTCCGGCAGGGGGGACCAACTCAAATTTTCTCGTCTTATTTATTCTTTTCATCTTCATCCGATAATGACCTTATAAATACTGACCCTTACCAAGTTTTATTTTTTCTACTCTGGCGTTCTCCTATTAACTTCTACGTTTACAACCATATTTTTTAGTTATATGCTTAGTTATTCTTATACTTTTAACTCAATATTTTTGCTCACCGTGAGACTTATAGATTTAGGAATTTTAGGCGTTTTTTGTAACCACGAAATTTAAACAATGATGAGATTATAAGGCTTGGTTAAAAAATAGTTATAAAATATATGGTTATAAATACTTGAAGCAATTGAATTACACTTGTAAAAACTGTGATAAAGCTTTGTAAAAAACGGAAAAAACACGATTAGTTATCGCTGGTTTTGTTTAGTCAAATTATGCCCTATATAATTTCTTTTTAGTGCATGATCCATAATTGCACCGACAAGCTGGTGGATTTTTTTGAGCGTGTTACTTCTATCTGCTATTTTTTCATAAATGCTAACTAACTCTTTTACTTTTATTTCTGATACATGCTTATCACCAATATAAGGGAAGATATGATTTTTCAATCGTTCCCAATTCTTTTCTCGTGTTTCTGGATTTTTAGCTTTTTCTTTGTAAATACCATTAAAGTAACTTTCTGCAACAGAACGGAAAGTATCTTTTAAGCGGTTTTCATATTCTTGCTGGATGCGGATTTTTTCTTCTTGTGGATCGATACCTTTAGCAAGTAACGCACGATATTCTTCACGTTTAGCACGAGCATCTGATAATTGGATTTGGGGATACATTCCAAGGCCACCATTTGTTCTTTTTTTGTGACTGGATGATAGTAGTTAAATAGCCAAATTTTAGATCCGTTTGGCTTAACTCCTAGAATAAGACCGTTACCATCAGATAATGGATATTCTTTTTCTTTTGGCTTTGCTTTTCTGATTTCTGTATCTGTTAAAGGTTTTTTGGTTCTAGACATAAGATTTCTTCCCTAACGCAGTAATACAAGATAATAGATACTAAGTCAGTGTTACTAATAGTGTTACTAATAGTGTTACTAAAAACAGCGATTAAAGACGATTAGATATGATGAGGGAAAGTGCTGTAAACCCTTGTGAAACCTGGATAAAACAAAACCCCGCGATTAGTTTCGCGGGGCTTTGTTTAGTCAAATGGTGCTCTGGGCGAGACTTGAACTCGCACGACCTGTGGTCACTACCCCCTCAAGATAGCGTGTCTACCAATTCCACCACCAGAGCGCTAATTTTTATGCTAATCCTATTTTATTGTGGGATGTCGCTATTTTTATTTTCTTTCGCTGGAGCTGTTTGTTGTTGCTGAACTTGCTCTGCAGCTTGTGATAAATCGTCAAAAGCACCTTTTTGAATATTGCCTTTATGTGAATTCATGTTACCTAAAACAAGAGCAATAACAAAAAATGCGGTTGCTAAAATCGCGCTAGTACGTGTTAAAAAGTTACCTGCACCAGCAGAGCCAAACATTGTACCTGATGCGCCACCACCAAAAGATGCGCCAGCGTTCGCTCCTTTACCTTGTTGAACGAGAATAAACCCGATCAAGGCAATCGCGACAACAACATAAATAAATAAAAGAACTTGATACATTTTTTCTCTCTAATTTGCAATTTTGCAAGAAGACCAGTCGTGAATGTTATAGAAAATTCAATTTTCTCGCAAGTGCTTTGCATAAAAAAAATATTAATTGGTTTAACTTTAATCAGTTTGGCCGTTTGATTTACTCAATTTTTTTACCGCACTTTTAGGTTTTGTTCTATTGGATTTGATCATTTTAATACGGCTTAATTGTCTTAATGCATTAAGATCTACAAAACGGACTAAGTCAGGCAACATTTGATTCAAGTTATGCATAAATTGCTGATAAGTTGCTTGTTTTTGACTAATGTCTGTGAGTTGTGATTCCCAATGAGCGGTCATATCTGGTTGGGTGGCAATATCTGGTAATGCCTGAATTAAAATTCTTCCAGTTTCTGTACTATGAATATTTCGCCCTTTTTTCGTTAAAAAACCGCGTTTAAAAAGTAACTCAATGATGCCAGCGCGAGTAGCCTCTGTACCTAACCCATCTGTTTCTCGTAGGATTTTTTTGAGTTCTTTATCCTGTACAAATCGCGCAATGCCCGTCATTGCTGAAAGCAAGGTTGCATCTGTGAAAGGCTTTGGCGGCTGAGTTTTTTTACTCATCACCTCTCCGCGTTCACAATGCAAAATTTGTCCTTTCTTTACTATCGGTAATAAGGGTTCTTGATTTTCAGTGTCGTCTTCTTTGCCTAACAATTCTTTCCACCCAGCCGTTTGTAAATTTCGCGCTTGGGCTATAAAAGTACCTCCGGCAATATTTAATGTGATTTTACTTTTACGATATTCTGCGTCAGGACAAAATTGCATTAAATATTGGCGAGCGATAAGGCTGTAAATATTACGTTCTTCTTGTGTTAGATTGACTGGACGATTTTTGGCGGTTGGAATGATTGCATGGTGAGCTTCTACTTTTTTATCATTCCAACAGCGATTTCTTTGTTCAATTGAAATGACATTTGGTAAGACTTGATAAGCTTCACAATGGGTTGAAATTGCATTTAATACGTTATGGCGTTCTGTAAAATGTTCTTCGGGCAAATATCGACAATCAGAACGAGGATAAGTAATTAAACGATGAGTTTCATATAGGCGTTGGCACGTATCTAATACGGCTTGAGCGGACATACCGAATCGCTTTGCTGCATCAATTTGTAGCGCAGAAAGTGAATAAGGCAAGGGCGCCGTTTCTTTTTCACGAATGTCTTTGTATTCGGTTACTTCTGCTGGTTGATTTGTAATACGTTTTACAACGTTTTCTGCTAATCCTTTAGAGAGCACCCTGCCGTCATCATCTTGGTAATCTTCACAAGCTTTGCTAGGTTGCCATAAGGCACTAAAAAGTGCGGTTGATTTCCCCTGAGTTTTTTGTTCTTTATTCTCTGGATTAATCCAGGCTAGTACTTCAAAGAAATCTTTCGGTTGGAAATGTTCAATTTCCAAATCTCGACGTACAATTAAACCTAGCACTGGGGTTTGTACTCGACCAACCGAAAGCACACCATCATAGCCAGTTTGTCTGCCACGAATGGTATAGGCTCTGGTCATATTGATGCCATAAAGCCAATCGGCGCGGGCTCGTGCGAGTGCGGATGTGGCAAGAGGAATAAAATTACGGTTGGGTTGTAATTTTTTAACCGCTTTTTCTACCGCACTTGGATTTAGGTCGCTTATCAAGCAGCGTAAAATTTTATCGCGTTTTTCGGCAGATAAATTAGCATAACTGAACACTTCATCGACAAGTAATTGTCCTTCTCTATCAGGGTCTCCCGCATTAACAAGTGTATCGGCTTGATGGATTAGTTTTTCCACCACAGAAAGTTGTTTTTTTACTTCTTTTCGCGGTAAAAGTTGCCATTTTTCAGGAATGATAGGGAGATGTTCTAAACGCCATTGTTTGAATTTAGGATCATAGGCATCGGGTTCTGCTTGCTCGAGTAGATGCCCTACACACCAAGTTACCACATCATTATCGCCACACTTTATAAAACCATCCCCACGTTGATGGGGTTTGGGGAGCACATCAGCAATAGCTCGAGCTAAGCTTGGTTTTTCGGCGATAAATAAACGCATAATGGTATGAGAAGATTAGTCGATTTGGCGGCGACCAAGAAAAGAGTGAGTAAGCGTTGTGCCGTCCACAGTTTCCAGTTCGCCTCCGACTGGAATGCCATGAGCGATACGACTCACTTTGATATTGTGCTGGCGGCACATTTCGGCGATGTAGTTTGCTGTTGCATCGCCTTCCACTGTTGGGTTTGTTGCAAGAATCACCTCGTGGAAAGATTCTTCTACTAAACGTTTTTGCAGTAAATCTAAGCCAATTTCACGAGGACCAATACCATCAAGTGGTGATAAGTGCCCCATTAAGACAAAATAACGTCCTGAAAATTGCCCTGTTTGCTCAATGGCTTGAATATCTGCGGGCATTTCAACGACACAAAGCAAACCTGAATTTTGACGGCGTGGATTATTGCAAATGTTACAAGTGTCTTCTTCCGTGAAGTCTCGACATTGTGAACAATGGCCAATTTTAGACATAGCTTCTGTGAGTGCTCGAGCTAAATTCATTCCACCGCTACGATTACGTTGTAAAAGATGATAAGCCATACGTTGCGCAGATTTAGGTCCTACGCCTGGAAGACAACGTAAGTTTTCAATAAGGTGTTCTAAAAGTGGGCTGCTTTGCATAGTGTTTATGATGGGAAAATATAAAATGGTATATGAGGTATCATATACCATAATTTAAATTATTTTGCTGAAAGACGAGCTCTTTCGGCATCTAATAATAGATGACGCTTTGCTTTTTTAGCATTTAAACAAATGAGATCATTTGGATGAATTTCACCATTCTTACATTGATAGAGATATTTTTCTAATAGTGTTTGATCTGCCTTAAACTGTTCCACAGTGATCACATCTTTACTAAAAGTAAAAAAGAAAAATGAGACAATTGCAATAAATAGTTTTTTCATTTAGCACCTCTGTCTTTTATCCAACAAATTAAAATGGAAACTTCATTCCTGGAGGTAATGGCATTCCAGCAGTAACCGATGCCATTTTTTCTTTTTGTAATTCTTCTGCACGACGTACCGCATCGTTAAAAGCGGCCGCGATTAAATCTTCTAACATTTCTTTATCGTCTTCCATTAAAGACGGATCAATGTCAATGCGACGGCAGTTATGTGCACCATTAATTGTGATTTTCACTAAACCTGCACCAGATTCACCCGTTACTTCTAGTTGCGCGATTTCTTCCTGCATTTTTTGCATTTTTTCTTGCATTTGTTGGGCTTGTTTCATTAAGCCGCCTAAACCGCCTTTTCCAAACATAATGTTATCCTTTATTAAGTCAAAAATTGACTGCATTCTAGCGAAAAAATTAATTCTTGGGAACAAAGAAATTAATACATGACGCTTGTAAAATCAGTGAAAAATTTAATATTTATCGCATTGAATCATAAAGATGATGGTAATAAAAAATCTAATAAAATATAGAACCAAGAAAAAGCGAGGATTTCAAAAACTTAATCAATTATCTTTTATTTAAAGTAATTTAGATACGTATCTTCTAAACGGAAACCCTCACATTTCATTCATCATCAACCTATTTTTTCAATGCCCCCATTATTCCTCTCATAATTTGCTTGGTAATTTGATTTCGAATATTTCGCCCTACAGACTGCGCAACACTATTTACAATTTGTTCAGTTGGCGATAATTTTTCACCGCGCTTTTGCGTACCAAAAATCATTCGGCTCAAACTACCTAAGAAGCCGTTTTCTTCTTCCGCTTGGGCTTGCTCTGCTTGTTTTTGTTGTACCGCAGATAAATCCGCTTGAGCAGTTAATACTTCAAAGGCAGATTCATTATCTACATATTCTTTATAATACGCATAAAGATCATCATCTTTCACCCAAGCATTACGTTCGTCTGTCGTTAATGGTGAAAGCTGACTTTTTGGCGGATAGATATAGGCAATTTCAACTGGCGTTGGCATGCCTTTTTCATCTAAAAATGATACCAATGCTTGTCCCACTCCAAGGGTTGAAATGGTCTCGACGACATTCACAGAAGGGTTTGCTCGGAAAGTTTCTGCAGCTGATTTTACAGCTTTTTGATCGCGAGGAGTAAATGCACGAAGAGCGTGTTGAACACGGTTACCTAACTGCCCTAATACGGTATCTGGCAAATCAAGTGGATTCTGCGTGACAAAATAGATTCCCACACCTTTAGAACGAATCAAACGCACAACCTGTTCTACTTTTTCCACTAGTACGCTCGGCGCACCATCAAACAATAAGTGTGCTTCATCAAAAAACATGACAAATTTAGGTTTCTCAGGATCTCCCACTTCTGGCAGTTGTTCAAAGAGTTCTGCCATCAACCATAATAGAAATGCGCTATACATTCTTGGGGAATTAATCAATTTTTCAGAATTGAGTACATTAATCACCCCTCGCCCATCGCGAGTTTGCATCCAATCATCTAGATTCAATGCTGGCTCACCAAATAAATTCGTTGCGCCTTCATTTTCAAGTGTCAGTAATGCTCGTTGGATTGCACCAACACTTGCAGTCGAAACATTGCCATACTCAACTTGGAAGGTTTTCGCATTCTCTGCAACATATTTCAGCATTGCACGAAGATCTTTTAAATCAATGAGCAATAAACCTTTATCATCTGCCACACGAAATACCAGGTTTAATAATCCTTCTTGCGTAGCATTTAAATTCAATAAACGAGAAAGCAACAACGGGCCCATTTCAGAAATAGTTGTTCTGAGAGGAATGCCAGTTTGGCCAAAAACATCCCAAAAAGAAACAGGATAGCCATTGAGATAACTTTCATTGCCTAACCCGAACTGCTCAATTCGTTCAGCAATTTTGCCCTGAAATTGACCGCTCTTTACTAAGCCAGAAAGATCGCCCTTTACGTCTACTAAAAATACCGGTACCCCATCATCACTGAAGGCCTCTGCCATTTTACGTAATGTGACAGTTTTACCCGTACCTGTTGCGCCAGCAATAAGGCCATGGCGGTTAGCCATTTTGGCCGTGATGCCTAGGATTTTACCTTGTTCTGTGCGAGAGAGATCGTATTGCATAAATGAATATCCTTTTGTTTTTTTGTTGTAACGAATAATAAGTAAAAAAAGAAGTGCGGTCAAAAAGTTAAACGTTTTCGGTTATAATTCCACGAAAATTTTTTCTAGAACAATAAAAAATCAAAATGGATGCAAAAATTTTAGTTATAAAAGTGGGACAAGTTGAAACCCTAACCTTTTCAGATGGAAGCGTATACGAAAGCGCAATTCGTAAGAAAACCGTACCATCGGTAAAAATTCATTCTCTTGGTGCAGAAGGAAACGACGTGGGTTTGAAAAAACATCATGGTGGTGTGGATAAGGCGCTATTTTTTATGTCGGCAGATTCTTTTAATGAATTAAATGCTTTATTAAATAAAGATTTTTCTTATATGGAAACTGCTACATACGGAGAAAATTTTGTCGTTTCAGGCTTGAATGAAGACAATGTTTGCATTGGTGATCGTTATCAAATCGGCTCAACCATTTTAGAAGTGTCTCAGCCACGTAAACCTTGTGAGCGTTTATCAAAAAATACGGAAAACGAAGAAACTCGCGATATTGTTTATCAAACTGGGCTCAGTGGATGGTATGTTCGCGTCATTGAAACGGGAGAAATTAGACAAGGTGATGAATTGAAATTGCTCGCGCGCCCTTATCCGCAAGTAACAATTCGTCATTTAAATCGCTTGTTATCTGCACCCGAAAATGAAGTTGAGCTGGAAGCAGCATTAGATATTGAAGTATTAGCTGAAGCCTTTAAACGATCAATTCGATCACAAGTATCGAAATTCAAACAACAGGGATAAATATGTCAGAAATTTCAACCGCACTTTCAGAAGGCTGCCCATGTCAATCTGGTCATCATTACGCAGATTGTTGTGGCAAATTTCATTTGAGACAAGCATTCCCCGAAACGGCAGAACAACTCATGCGTTCACGTTATACGGCTTATGTTTTAAAAAATATACCTTATATTGTTGCAACAACTGTGCCAAGCCAACAAACTTTATTAGAAACTCATCTATTGCAAGAATGGGCTGACAATACTACATGGCTGGGATTAGAAATCTTAAAAACAGAAAACCTCACAAAAACTCAAAGTGCGGTGGAATTTAAAGCTATTTTTCAAGGCGAAGAGGAAGAACTAACCCATCAAGAGCGGTCAATTTTTGTGAAAATTGAAAACCGTTGGTATTTTATTGATCCGACCGTATCCTTGCCTACAATGAAACAACCTTGTGTATGTGGTTCTGGTAAAAAATTTAAACATTGCTGTGGGGGATTTTTATGATTTCATTGAAACAATTTAGCCAGATCTTTTGGAAACGTTTTTCAGAAAATAAACTCAACCAAGCTGCTGGCGCACTAACTTACAGCACGATGCTTGCTATCGTGCCAATGGTGATGGTGATTTTTTCTATATTCTCTGCCTTTCCTGTATTCAATGAAGTAACAGGAGAATTGAAAGAAATGATTTTCACCAATTTTGCGCCATCAGCGAGTGATATGGTAGGCGAATATATCGATCAATTCGTCTCAAACTCAAAGAAAATGAGTGCGGTGGGAATTGTAAGTTTAATTGCCGTTGCATTGATGCTAATTAATAACATCGACCGAACCCTTAACAGCATTTGGCATGATACCAGTATTCGCCCTATTTTTACCTCTTTCGCGATTTACTGGATGATTCTGACTTTTGGACCTCTCCTTATAGGTACAAGTATAGGGATTAGCTCTTATATAAAAGTGATGTTTGAACAATCAGAAACACTTTCGCTCGGTGTGAAATTGCTCAGTTTACTCCCTTTCTTTTTCACATGGTTTATTTTCACATTGATTTATACCATCGTGCCAAATAAGAAAGTGGATACAAGATATTCTGCTTGTGGTGCGCTTATTGCCGCGATTTTCTTTACACTCGGTAAACAAGCCTTTACTTGGTATATCACTACATTCCCTTCTTATCAACTAATCTATGGCGCAATGGCAACATTGCCAATTATGCTGTTGTGGATTCAGATTAGCTGGTTAGTTGTGTTAGTCGGGGCGCAATTATCTGAAGTATTAGGAGAGTTAAAAGAATAAAAATAAAAATAGAAAGACCGATTATCAATATCGGTCTTTTTTATTTAGCTATTTTGCAATCTTTAAGGTTTGATAGAGATAATGACGATAGTCGTTCACGAATGCAGGATTAGAAGAATCCTCCAATTTTCCGTGACTTAGTTTACACATTGCCATATTCGCTTTCATAAATTCATCTTCTGCTGATAATCCAGCTACATTCATCAAGACGCCTCCGGCAAAAGCGAGATCTAAAAAATGTTGCTCTTGCTTAAATTGGCTCGCACAATTACTTCTTACAACAAATTGTGTTACATAATCAGGCTGTGCATAATCCCCTTTCTTCAGAGGGGTAACATTATCAAATGCTACTTGGTGATCACCGAAATACCCTAGAACAAAAGGCTTTTTACGTTCATGTAAATAGTTATTCATTCCTTCAATCGCATCATTCAAAGCGACAATACGTTGAGTATAGTCATTCAATGCAGAAATACTTTTAGCCCCTAAATTAGGCATTTGAAGATTAAATGTATTTTCCATGCCCAATTCATATGGGCCATGTTCTCGCATAGTCAACACATAAACAAACATCGGCTGATCCACATTTTCTAATGCAGGATGCTGTTTTTCCAAAATCATTCGGGTGTACTTCATCATTTCTTCACTACTAATATCCCAAAGATTTTTACTAATAGGCGCTGGATAGCCAAGGTCTTGCGGCTGTAACATCAAATCAAAACCGAAATGATCATAAGCGGATTTCGCATTGTAGTTACCTTTTGTAAAAGGCGATAAGGCAACACAAAAATATCCTTGTGCTTTTAGATTTTTCACTAAACCTGATTGCAAGTGCGGTACAACAGAATAAAAAACGCCACTTGCTAACGCGCCAAAATCGGTCGAAGGCACGCCTGCTAAAAAAGCAAATTCTGATTTCCAAGTTGCGCCAGCAAAAGTATGTACACGCAACGGCGAAGCAAATACCGTATTATTTTGAAGTTCAAACATGGAAAGTGGTGGAATAGATTGCTGACTAAAAGCAAATTGATGAGGGTTCAGCGTGGATTCCATTAATGTTACAACAATATCGGGTTTTGTTTCAGATACCTTGTTTGTATCAAATGAAAGTGCGGTCATTTTTTCAATAAAATTTTGGCTATTGCCATCAAAATTTGGCACTTTAAAAAAAATACCGCGGCAAGACATTGGTAAATTTAAAAACACATCACGACCATCATCGGGCAAAGAATCTAACCAAACTTGCACCGCACTTGGCTTTTTAGAATAATGCCACATCAAGCTAAAACTAACGATAAACAATAACGCCCCAATGCTGTTACCTAATAGCCCTAAAGACTCGACATCATTAAAACCCAAAATCGCATAACCTAATAACGCAAGTAACCCAATAACGCCAAACAACGCACCTTTATAATGAATTAAGGTTTCCCAATTTCGCCAATCCACCACAAGAAAGAAATCTGAAATTAACAAAGGCTGTTTGTAATAATGAATTTTTAAACGGTGAAATAACATCAGTACCACAAAAAGCACAGATGAAAAATTTAAAGCACGTTGCCATTGGCCGGAAACCATAAGCATGCCACCAAATAAAAAAGTAAAAAGCGTAATAGCAAAGAAATAAGTCCAACGATAATGGGAGTTTATGATAAAAATCACTGCCGCAATCGTGAATAAAGCTAAGAAAATATAAGCGATCATGAATTTTCCCTATGATGCATAACAGACTAAAATGAGACATGACAATGTCTGCGCACTTTATCACGTAAACGTAATAGATTGAACGGGAAAAGAAAATTATTTGGATAATTTAAAAATAAAGTGGTGGGCGATACCGGTCTCGAACCAGTGACCCCCTCCTTGTAAGGGAGGTGCTCTCCCAACTGAGCTAATCGCCCGATAATATTAAGGTAAAACCCTAAATTTTCGGTTTATTTAAACACTTTTAAGTGGTGGGCGATACCGGTCTCGAACCAGTGACCCCCTCCTTGTAAGGGAGGTGCTCTCCCAACTGAGCTAATCGCCCACTAGAAAGCGTTTAAATACAACGGGAAAGTTTGAGCGGAAAGGACACTTTAGAAAAGTGGTGGGCGATACCGGTCTCGAACCAGTGACCCCCTCCTTGTAAGGGAGGTGCTCTCCCAACTGAGCTAATCGCCCGCTAGGTCAAACTTAGTAACATTAAGAACACTTTTTAGAGAAGTGGTGGGCGATACCGGTCTCGAACCAGTGACCCCCTCCTTGTAAGGGAGGTGCTCTCCCAACTGAGCTAATCGCCCTTAATGTTGTGGGTTGGCATTATAGGGAGAATGCATTTTCAGTCAATACCTTTTTACTAAATTTTGTTTAATTGTCGTAAAAATAAGCATAAAATCCGCTTTTTTATTTAGAAGTCAAACAAGTCGTAGTAGAATAACGACTAATATTTTATTGAAGATAGGTTATAAAAATGAAACTAGATGCTCCTTTTAATTTAGATCCAAATGTAAAAGTGCGTACACGTTTTGCTCCTAGTCCTACAGGTTATTTACATGTAGGTGGCGCACGTACTGCACTTTATTCTTGGTTATACGCAAAACATAATAACGGCGAATTTGTATTACGAATTGAAGACACGGATTTAGAGCGTTCAACACCAGAAGCAACTGCTGCAATTATTGAAGGAATGGAATGGTTAAATCTTCCTTGGGAACATGGTCCTTATTACCAAACTAAACGCTTTGATCGTTACAACCAAGTGATCGATGAAATGATTGAACAAGGCTTAGCATATCGTTGTTATTGTACTAAAGATCGCTTAGAAGAACTTCGTCATACTCAAGAACAAAATAAAGAAAAACCACGTTATGACCGTCACTGCTTACACGATCACAACCATTCACCTGATGAACCCCACGTTGTACGTTTTAAAAATCCAACTGAAGGCTCAGTCGTATTTGATGATGCCGTGCGTGGCCGTATTGAAATCAGTAACAGTGAGCTTGATGATCTTATTATTCGTCGTACAGACGGTTCACCAACTTATAACTTCTGCGTAGTTGTGGATGACTGGGACATGGGTATCACTCATGTAGTACGTGGTGAAGATCATATCAACAACACGCCACGTCAAATCAATATTTTAAAAGCGATTGGTGCTCCAATTCCAACCTATGCGCACGTTTCCATGATTAATGGAGATGATGGTCAAAAATTATCTAAACGACATGGTGCAGTGAGCGTAATGCAATATCGTGATGATGGCTACTTACCAGAAGCTTTAATCAACTATCTTGTGCGTTTAGGTTGGGGACATGGCGACCAAGAAATTTTCAGTCGCGAAGAAATGATCAACTATTTCGAATTAGATCACGTCAGCAAATCAGCTAGCGCATTTAATACTGAAAAATTACAGTGGTTAAATCAACATTATATCCGTGAATTACCGCCAGAATACGTGGCTAAACACCTTGAATGGCATTACAAGGATCAAGGTATTGATACAAGCAATGGTCCAGCATTAACGGAAATAGTCACCATGCTTGCGGAACGTTGCAAAACCTTAAAAGAAATGGCTAGTTCAAGTCGCTACTTCTTTGAAGAATTTGAAACCTTTGATGAAGCAGCAGCAAAAAAACATTTCAAAGGCAACGCTGCCGAAGCACTAGCAAAAGTAAAAGAAAAATTAACCACACTTTCTAGCTGGGATTTACATTCTACTCACGAAGCGATTGAGCAAACGGCTGCTGAACTAGAAGTGGGCATGGGTAAAGTTGGCATGCCATTACGTGTCGCTGTGACAGGTTCTGGTCAATCTCCATCAATGGATGTTACCCTAGTCGGTATCGGTAGGGATCGCGTACTTGCGCGTATTCAGCGTGCTATTGATTTTATTCATGCACAAAACGCTTAATATTTAATCGGATAACAAACGCATAATAAAATCGTATTGACAGCCACATAGTCAAATTTTATCATGTTGCTGTCTTTTATGGGGATATAGCTCAGTTGGGAGAGCGCTTGAATGGCATTCAAGAGGTCGTCGGTTCGATCCCGATTATCTCCACCAAATTAATAAAGCAAGGTAAATCACCTTGCTTTTTTTATCTCAGAATTTTTACATTCCAAACTTTAAAGGGTAAAAATAGCGCCATTATTAAATGGCGCTATTTATAAAACAATTAACCGTTAAAACTCTCACCTAAACACGGTCTAATTTTATTCAACATTTCTTTTAATACTCTCGCTGGTGCTGCAATAATATTACCGCTACGTAAGTAGCCGTTACCAGCATCAAAATCACAGACTAAACCACCCGCTTCACGCACGATTAAATCGCCAGCAGCACAATCCCATGCTTTTAAGCCCATTTCAAAATAACCATCAATACGGTTTGACGCCACATAGCATAAATCCAATGCTGCAGAACCAGTACGACGGAAATCCGCGGCATCTTCAATTAAAGCATTCATCATTGCAAATTGAGTTGGCATTAATTTTGGTTGTTTGAATGGGAAACCGGTCGCTAAAATTGAACCTTGAATTTCACGTTTACTATCTACACGCAAACGTACTTCGTTTAATTTTGCGCCTTCACCACGCACAGCGGTAAATAATTCATTACGGATTGGATCATAAACAACCCCGACTTCAGTGCGATTTTTTACACGAATTGCGATAGACACGGCAAAATGAGGAAGGCCCGTCATAAAATTACGGGTACCATCTAGTGGATCAATCACCCATTGTACTTCACTATCTTTTCCTTCAAGCGCACCCGTTTCTTCGCTGATGATGGTGTGGTCAGGATAAGATTTACGAATAATTTCAATGATTTCTGCTTCTGCCGCTTTATCAACATTGGTCACATAATCATTAATACCTTTTTGCGTGCTTTCGATAGCATCACGGCGTTCATAATTTTTAGCAATCACATTGCCCGCTTTTCGTGCCGCACGAATTGCGATATTTAACATTGGATTCATATTTCCACCAGATTTTAAAGAACAGAAAAATTCCGCGCCATTATAGCGAGATTTGCCAAAATAACCAGTTGAAAATTATAAAACAATGGTTTTTATAGGTTTTCAAGAAAAGTTTGCGATACAGATCGCAAAAATAGCATGAAGTGATTTTTCTACTCATTATTTATCATTAAAGTGCGGTAGAAAATTGGAGCGTTTTATGCAGAAAGGTGTGACATTAGTAGAATTATTGATTGGGTTAGCAATTATCAGCATTGCGCTGAATTTTGTCGTGCCATTATGGCAAACAGACTCACCTAAAACGATTTTAGCCAAAGAGCAACATCGCCTGTATTTATTTCTACGCCAAATTCAGACTCGAGCAGAAAATTCATCGGAAGTGTGGTTCCTGCTGATAAATCGTAACCTTGCGACACAGCAATGGTGCTTAACGGCACAAGTAAAAAATGATCAAACTTGCGATTGTTTAAACCCAACAAACTGCCCGAAAGAGGCCTATGCACATTTTTACTATCCTTATTTTCCTCAAAAAACGATGATTCAAAGCCATTATATTTATCCCAAAGAAATCACGAGGTTTTATGGTGCTCGTAATACGAGTGTTACTCGTTGCTTTATTCTGCAAGCGGAAAATGAACGTACATTATTTTCATTTTTCAATGTTGGCAGTATTCGTTTGAAAACCAATCAAGCGGCTAGTGCATGCAATCAATCATGAAAACATTATTAAAAGGACAAACCCTATTAGCACTGATGATTTCGCTAGCGTTATCGTCTTTATTATTGCTAAGCATTTCACATTTTTATGTGCAAATACAAACGCAAAATCAACACATGTTATTGCATTTAAAACTACAAGCAGAACTACAACGAACATTACAGCTAATCGGTAAAGATCTTCGGCGATTGGGATTTAGAGCATTAAATACAAAAGGAACAGAAAGCAATTTATCTTTATTTGAATTAGATGAACAAGGCACTGCCATTTTCATTAGCCAAGAAGATAACGCCCCACTTAATAGCTGCGTGTTGTTCTTTTATGATTTAAATAAAAATGGTTGTATTGGCAAAGATTCGCCTAAAACCTGTATGAAAAATGGGAAAAATATATCTAAAAACAGTACAGAAGAATTATTCGGTTATAAAGTAAGTAATAAAATGATAAAAACCAAACTGACTTATCAAAGTGTTATTCCTACTAATTGCACAGCAGAAACTTGTAAACGAGCTTTTCAACAATCGGCTTGCAACGCTGGAGGCGGTTGGACAGATTTATTAGATAACAATGAATACGAAGTCACTACCCTACAATTTAATTGGTTAATCGAAGGCAAAGGATTAGAAATCAAACTAAAAGGAAATTTAAAACAAACCCCAAATATCAGTTACGAAACATCCCTTGTCGTTGCGCTCTGGAATCAAAAATAATGGCTACACACAAAGGCATTATCACGCTGACTATTCTGATTTTTATTTCAGGTTTATTAACCGTAATCTTATTATTGGATGACAGCCATTTAAGTTTTTTTCGTGCACAACAAAATCAACGAAAATACTATGTAGAAAGAACATTACAACTGCAAAAAATAACAGAGGAGAAAAAACAAACCGCCTGCCTTGATTTACCGTTAAATAATAATGAAAGTGTAAAGCAAACCAGCATCACGCTTGATGGCGCCACCGATGCAATTCAATATTTTCTTTGGTGTGAAAGAATGAGTCTATTTAAAAAATCGCCCACAAGAGGCGATAATCAAGGTGCATTGAAAGATTTTATTCACATAGAAAAACTAACGGATTTTCGACCGCGCTTTTCTTCCCCACCCAAAATTTTAAATGCTAACAAAATACCTAAACTTTATTGGTTTTCAAATTCACAAGCGGAAGTTGAAATTAATGGCATCGTGTCTGCCGTATTAATTGCGGAGGGAGATTTAAAACTAACGGGCAAAGGAAGGATTAGTGGCGCGGTGATCACCAACGGGAATTTAACTTTAGATGGGGTAACTTTAGCCTATGGCAAACCGGTTGTAACAACCTTAGTGCAACAATATAGCCAATGGCAGTTGGCTGAAAAAGGTTGGAGTGATTTTAATGTTCCAGATGAATAAAGGCATGTCGCTCACTACCCTATTATTTTCCTTGGCTTTATTTAGCGTTTTATTTATTGCTTTCAATCAATGGACGGCAAGCCAAAGAAAAAGTGCGGTGAAAACTTATCAAGATTTTCAGGCGATACAGATTGCGGAGAATCAAGCTCAACGCCAATTTTTAGGGTTAGCTTGTGAACAATTGATACCACAAAATGGCTTAACTTTTCGCGTTCAATGTCAAAACGAACGAGTCATTGTGCGTTATCCTATGGGTGAAATTTCGATAAAAACTAAGTAAAATGGGGCTTGTCTTTTTCTAAATCAAATCCTCAAAAGGTCGCCATTGTGTTCATTGTTTACTACTCTAATCAACTCGAAAAACAAAAAGAAATTCTTTCTTCCTTATTCAAATCGTTACCTCCAGAAGATCCTTTTCAGCAAGATATTATCTTGGTGCAAAGCCCGGGTATGGCGCAATGGCTGCAAATTGAATTAGCGAAAGAAACAGGCATTTCAGCGAACCTCAAATTTCCTATGCCAGCAAGTTTTATTTGGCAACTTTATGCTCAAAACTTACCCGCAACGGCACTGGAAAATCCTTTTGATAAAGATTCAATGACATGGCGATTAATGCGATTAATCCCGACTTTTCTCAAGAAAGAAAGTTTTTCACCTTTACGCAATTATTTAGCATCATCGCCTCATTCTGAACAATACAAACTTTATCAACTCAGCAGCAAAATTGCCGATTTATTTGACCAATATTTAGTTTATCGACCAGAATGGATTTTTGCTTGGGAAAAAGGCGAAGATGAACAAATCACTGTTCAAATACAAAAACAGCAACCTAACCTAAACGATACTTTGTTTGAGCAAATTCAAAGCAATACAAAATGGCAAGGTGAGTTATGGCGTGCATTGGTCGTCGATGTTAAATCAGATGTTGGGGATGCCACACATCGAGCGGCTTTGCATAATCAGTTCTTAGCCTTGCTTGCCGATAAGAAAGCACCGAAAAAATTACCTTCACGCATATTTATTTTTGGTATTCCAGCACTTCCAACTGCTTATCTCAATATTTTGCAAGCGATGTCATCAGAAGTGGATATTCATTTATTTTTTAATAATCCATGCCAAGAGTATTGGGGAGATATTAGCGATTTACGCCTTGATTATTTGCGTTCTCGCAAGCGTTATCAATTCAATAAACAAGATAAAAATCAACCGCTGTTTTCCGAGGATCAACTTTCTCAACTAGAAAACGCTCAGTTTGATGTCACTTATCAAAAAGAAAACCTTCAAGTAGGCAATCCGTTACTGGCTGCTTGGGGAAAAATGGGGCGAGATTTTCTTTACACCTTGGTGCGAGATGAAGAACATATTCCAACTTATCCCGTCAATGCTTATCAAGAAATTAAATCGAACAGTTTGCTTGGGCAATTGCAGTCTCAAATTCTGCATTTAGAAAATAAACCGCTAAATATCGCAAAAAATGACCGTACTTTAACCCTACATTCTTGCCACAGTGCTATGCGTGAAGTGGAAATATTGCACGATTATTTATTAGATTTATTTAATCAAGATCCTAACCTTACGCCAAAAGATGTGGTTGTTATGGTGGCAGATATAAACCAATATACACCTTATATTCAGGCAGTTTTCGGGCAAAAAAATGGGGATGCGCCACAAATTCCATTTTCACTTTCGGATAATAAACTTTCAGAAAGTGATGTGTTGGTATCAAGTTACTTAACTTTATTGCGCTTAAAAGAAAGCAATTTTAGTGCAGAGGACGTCTTAGCGTTGCTGGATATTCCTGCGATGCGAGAACGATTTAATATTTCTCTTGCTGATTTGCCATTAGTGCGAGAATGGGTGGCGGATTCAGGGATTCGTTTCGGTTTGCAAAAAAATCAAGATGGTATCAATTTCAATTCTTGGCAGGCTGGATTAGAACGAATGATGTTAGGTTATGCGATGCGTGAAGAACACGGTATTTGGCAAGATAGCCTAGGGTTAAACAGCAGCTATGGCTTAAAGGGTGAACTTGCTGGAAATTTATCTCACTTTTTCACCGCACTTTCAGCGTTGCATGAAACGCTGCAACAAGCACATTCCATCGAAAAATGGCAAGAAATTTTAACCGCGCTTTTATCAGATTTCTTCGTGCAAAATGAAGACACAAGCGACACGATTTTCTATATTCAAGAGAAAATTAATGAATTAGCTGAGCATCTAAAAACGCTCCATTTTACTGAAGAATTGCAAGCAGACGTGATTGCCGATGTCATCACAATGAAATTGGAAGATGCGCCAAATAGCCTCAAATTCCTTGCAGGAAAAGTAAACTTCTGCACCTTATTACCAATGCGTTCAGTGCCATTCAAGGTAGTTTGTTTACTTGGAATGAATGATGCGGATTACCCTAGAACACAAACACCAAACAGTTTTGATTTAATGCAATATCACCATCAAAAAGGCGACCGTGTTCGCCGTGATGATGATCGCTATTTGTTCTTAGAAGCCTTATTGGCAGCACGTGATTATTGCTATATCAGCTATGTTGGCCGTTCCATTACAGATAATCAACCGAAAGAACCTTCTGTATTGGTAAGTCAACTCGTGGATTATATTAATCAAGGTCAAAGCGAAAATACCCTTACGGTGATTGAGCATCCGATGACAGCATTTAGCCCAGATAATTTCAAATATAACGAGAATTTCACCCGCTCTTTTGCGACAAAATGGTTGCCAATAGCGCAATTTAACGCGACATCTAGCAATTCAGAATTTGCCGTCACTATGACAAAAAACTCAGAAAAAATCGAAGAAATTGAACTGGAGCGTTTAGTCAGCTTTGTTGAAAACCCAGTGAAATTTTTCTTTGAAAAACAACTCGGTGTCTATTTCCGCGATGAAGATGATCGTATTGCCGACAGTGAAAACTTCACCTTAAGTGGATTAGATAATTACGCGCTCAATAATGACTTAATCTATCTTGATGAACAAAATTTTGCTGATTATTTTAGACAAGCAGAAGTTAAAGGCGTATTACCTCGAGCCGAATTTGGAAAAGTTTATGCTGAAAATATTCGAGACAATGTTCTTGAATTTAAAAAGAAAATAGCAGATCTTGGCGAAGCCAAACATGCTTCTATTGATTTCAATATTTCCGTAGATTGGCGAAATGAAAATCAAGAAATTCGTCTATTTGGTTATATGGAGCCTTTATTTGGCGATGATTCACAGGTAATTCAGTGGCATTTTGCGAAATACAAAGATCGCTATTGTATCCGTCCTTGGATTTATTATTTGATTCAATGTGTCACACAAGAAAATGCGATACCACCAAAATTAATTACGCAAGATCAAGTTATCGAATTATCGCCTATTGAGCGTGAAGCCGCTCTCGCTCAATTAAAAATTTACGTAAAAGATTATTTACAAAGCCAAATAGAAATTCAATTGGTGCCAACGATAAGAAATATTAATGATTTTATTGTGGACGATGAAAGTGCGGTAGATTTTGACAATATTTCTACAAAACTTCAGGAACTGGGCGAAGGCAGCTACGGTGCTCAAGCAGATCCATATTGGTCACGCATATTGGCGCAGATCTCAAGATTTGAACAAACTGAAAATATTGAAAAATTATTAAAACAAACAAAAGATTGGTTTGGCTTATTATTCGAACAAAAGAAGACAAGAAAGGCATAAAGCTAATCGTCAAAGAACCGATTTTTTGCTAAGATAACTGCCCTTTTTACGGAGAATTGTCTATGCGCTGTCCATTTTGTTTTACAGAAGAAACCAAGGTAATTGATAGCCGTTTGGTATCAGATGGCTATCAGGTTCGCCGCCGTCGTGAGTGCGGTCATTGCCATGAACGTTTTACTACCTTTGAAACAGCCGAATTAATCGTACCAAAAATTATTAAAACTGACGGCACTCGAGAGCCATTCAATGAAGATAAATTACGCAGTGGTATTCAGCACGCCTTAGAAAAACGCCCTGTAAGTGCGGATGATGTTGAACAAGCAATTAACCATATAATTTTTCAATTACGCGCGACGGGTGAACGTGAAGTACCAAGTAAACTGGTTGGAAAACTCGCAATGAATGAGTTAAAAAAACTCGATAAAGTGGCTTATATTCGTTTTGCATCGGTCTATTTGAGTTTCGATAACATTAATCAATTTACCAAAGAAATTGAGAGCTTAAAGGATTAACCATGATCGAATTTTCCGTACAAGATCGCAAATTTATGCAACGTGCCTTGGATTTAGCCGCCAAAGGTCAATATACCACCACACCGAATCCATCGGTGGGATGCGTATTGGTAAAAAATGGTGAAATTGTGGGGGAAGGCTTTCATTTTAAGGCTGGACAACCTCATGCTGAACGCGTTGCCTTAGCTCAAGCTGGCGAAAATGCCAAAGGGGCAACCGCTTACGTCACCTTAGAGCCCTGCTCTCATTATGGTCGCACCCCACCTTGTGTATTAGGATTAATCGAGGCTGGCGTAATAAAAGTCATTGCCGCGATGCAAGATCCGAATCCTCAAGTCGCAGGGAAAGGTTTGGAAATGTTGTCTGATGCCGGCATCGAAAGTGCGGTGAATTTATTAAACGATCAAGCGGAAAAAATAAATAAAGGCTTTTTAAAACGAATGCGTCAAGGTATGCCTTTTGTTCAACTCAAACTAGCGATGAGTTTAGATGGACGAACAGCAATGGCAAGTGGAGAAAGTAAATGGATTACGGGCCTTGATGCTCGTTCGGACGTTCAAAAAATGCGAGCAAAATCATCCGCACTTTTATCCACTTCTGCGACAGTCGTTGCAGATGATCCAAGCCTTAATGTACGCTGGGATGAATTCCCTGAAAATCTTAAAACAGAATATAAAAAAGAAGATCTTCGCCAGCCTTTGCGAGTCATTTTAGATTCACAACATCGCATTCAACCGACTCATAAACTTTTTTTAACTCATTCTCCCGTTTGGTTAGTTTCTAATGAACCGCGAGATTTAGCAGGCTTTCCTGATTTCTGCGAACAAATTATTCTTCCAAAAGAAAATTTACTAAAAGAATTAATGCAAGAACTGGGAAAACGCCAAATAAATACCCTTTGGGTAGAAGCTGGAGCAAATTTAGCGGGTAGTTTAATTAATGCGAAATTAGTAGATGAATTGATTATTTACGTTGCGCCAAAATTACTTGGCGACAATGCTCGAGGTCTATGCCAATTACCGAATTTAACTCAACTTGCCGATGCACCATTATGGCAACTCAATGAATTAGAACAAATCGGTGACGATATAAAATTAACTTACACACCGAAAGGAATCTAAATGCTTAAAAAACTTTTCCATTCCGCACTTTGGGGCTTGGCTGCTGCGGGCGTGATTTTGTTTGCGGTTCCAAGACTGAATAACAGCAATATCTTCACTTCAGACGATATTGTATCGTTCAAAAATGCGGTGCGTATTGCCTCTCCAGCAGTAGTGAATGTTTATAACCGCTCTTTTTCTTCCGCCAGCATTAATGATAATGATCAGCTACAAGTGAATAACTTAGGTTCTGGCGTGATTATGAGTAAAGATGGCTATATTCTGACGAATAAACACGTTATCCAAAATGCGGATCAAATTGTAGTTGCGTTGCAAAACGGAAATATTTTTGAGGCCAGTCTTGTTGGTTCAGATAATCTCACCGATCTCGCTGTTCTCAAAATTCGTGCAAATAATCTTTCAACCATTCCACAAAATTCAGCTCGTCAAGCTCACGTTGGTGATGTGGTATTAGCAATCGGTAATCCCTATAACTTAGGGCAAAGCGTGTCTCAAGGTATTATTAGCGCTGTGGGACGTAATGCCGTAGGTGATTCTGTTGGCAGACAAAACTTCATCCAAACCGATGCTTCAATTAACCGCGGTAACTCAGGTGGTGCATTAATTAATTCAGCAGGGGAATTGGTTGGAATCAGCACCCTTAGTATTGGGAAAACCGCTAATGAAATAGCAGAAGGACTAAATTTTGCCATTCCAATGGATATTGCAAATGATGTTTTACAGAAAATCATTCGAGATGGGCGTGTTATCCGAGGTTATTTTGGTGTGCAAAGCGACATCAGTTCAAGTAGTGAAGAAGGCATAGTCATCACTGGAGTAAGCCCGAATAGCCCAGCAGCAAAAGCAGGAATTCAATTAGGTGATGTCATTTTGAAATTAAATAATCAAGAAGGCATTTCAGCCCGAGAAATGATGCAAATTATCGCAAATACAAAACCTAATTCAAAAGTTCTCGTCACCATTCTACGATTAGGCAAAATCTTACAACTTCCTGTTGTCATTGAAGAATTTCCAGTAAATTAATAAAAAAGTAGCGTTCTTAATCATGGAACTGACTTTCTATTTTTAACTCTTTCTCTTTTTAATAGGAAGAAGAACGAGAAGATCTAATTAAACTATAAAAAATAATACAAACGAAGAAATAAAATAACGATCCCGAATTATGCGCAAGAAATGACTGGCTCATAAAATAGAATAAATGGGATAATAGATGCATAACACCTAAAATTGCGACACATTTTATTTCTAAATTTTGTTGTTGACAATTTTTCATAAAATAAATAAAAGGCACAAATAATATAACTATCAATCCTATAAAACCTAATAATCCTCGTTTAACCCAAGATTCTAAAAATTGATTATGCAAGCTATTAAACTGCAAGGTTGTTTTCGCCATACTACCTGATTCTATCTGTTTATTTCTGAATAGTTCGTAACCTCTGCTCCCATGACCAAAGATAGGCGATTCTTTAATGGCTACAAATGCATTCTCCCACATGTCAAATCTAGCCCCCAACGATGTACTTTTATCATTTTTTTCTAGATATAACTTAATATCAGACTCAGCCGCATAATAACGCTTCGTCATATTAAATTTAGGGTTCATTACAAGAAGAATAAAAGATCCACCCATAATAGCAAAAAAAGCTATTATCAGTTTCTTACTAAGAAATTGACGATATAGTAATAAAAGAATAATCAGTATAATTGGAAATCCTACCCAGCCACCACGCGCACCGGATAATGCGCTTGTACTCATCGCAAGAATAACTCCAGCCAATCCTATTAATACAGATTTATAATATTGTTTTATGAAAAAATGTATTGTGATCACTAAACTAAATGTCGCTAATGAAATAGCTATATCCCCAACCTGAATATGCATAATTTCAGGAAAAGGCTTATCATATCCCAAATAAAATTTCTGAAATAATGCCACGCACCCTGTTATAATTGCCCCTGTCGGAATAGCATACAAGATCGTATCAATCTTTAATGGGAAATGTCGAAATAAAGTGAATAAAGGAATGAATAATAAAACTCGACTTGGGTTGTCAATTTCTCTAAAACTATCCTGATTAATAAAAACAGAAAGTAAAAAACTAATAAAATAATATAATAAGGAAAAGATGAAAATTTTATCTATTTTAGATAATTCATCATGTATCTTTGATTTTATAAAATAAATAATAACATAAATAACACTAACAGCACCTAAAGTTATGGGAACATAGCTATATCCCTTCTTGAATATCAAAACCGTTGTAAAAAATAGCCCAACAAATACATTAATACAAAAAGTAATATATTTTTTATGAAAAAATGAAGTCATCGCAACGTCAACCTAATTACTAAGATGAGCTATTTTACCTGAATTTATTCATAAATACTCCCAAAATCAGACTATTACTTTATGAAATCAAGAATAAAACTGGTATAGTGTTCCCCCTCATTTTCTTTTATATGGAGGACAAAGTGGAAATTATACTTTCATACCAACAAGCTAATGCTGTTTGGGGGGAAAAAACAATTCTCAGTTTTAACGATAAACAAGCGACTATTCATTTACAAAACAATGAAAAAACAGACCGTACTTTAATACAACAGGCTGCACGTAAGTTACGTAACATAGGCATTCAAGAAGTTGAGCTTTTAGGTGATAATTGGGCATTAGAATCTTGCTGGGCATTTTACCAAGGCTTTTATACCGCAAAACAAGATTATTCAATTGAATTTCCTCATCTTGATGACGAACCACAAGATGAACTATTAGCACGTATTGAATGCAGTGATTTTGTACGTGAAATCATTAATGAACCAGCACAAAACTTAACGCCTGTAAAATTGGCCGAGCATGCAGCCGAATTTATCTTAAATCAATCAGATATTTATAATAAAAAAAGTGCGGTAAGTTTCCAGATCGTTTCAGGAGAAGAACTTGAACAACAAGGATATCATGGTATCTGGACGGTTGGTAAGGGGTCAGCAAATCCCCCAGCTATGTTACAACTTGATTTTAACCCAACAAATGATCCTAATGCGCCAATATTAGCCTGTTTAGTTGGGAAAGGGATTACTTTTGACAGTGGTGGTTACAGCCTAAAGCCAAGTGATGGAATGAGTACTATGCGTACCGACATGGGGGGAGCAGCATTATTAACTGGTGCTTTAGGATTAGCAATTACACGAGGGTTAAATCAACGTGTAAAACTTTACTTATGTTGTGCCGAAAACCTAGTGAGTAGTCATGCCTTTAAATTGGGAGATATTATCACTTATAGAAATGGCATTACCGCTGAAGTATTAAATACAGATGCTGAAGGCCGTCTTGTCCTAGCGGATGGGTTAATTGAAGCTGATAATCAGCACCCCAAATTTATTGTTGACTGTGCAACATTAACGGGAGCGGCAAAAGTTGCATTAGGTAATGATTATCATGCAGCACTTTCAATGGATGAGAGTTTAGTAGCAGCGCTATTCCAGTCTGCTCAAGATGAAAATGAACCCTTCTGGCGTTTACCGTTTGAAGATTTCCATCGTTTACAAATCAGCTCATCATTTGCAGACATTGCTAATATTGGTAGTGTCCCGGTTGGAGCAGGAGCAAGCACAGCAACAGCTTTTCTCTCTTATTTTATAAAAAATTATCAGAAGAACTGGTTACACATTGATTGTGCAGCAACTTATCGTAAATCAGGTAGCGATTTATGGGGTGTGGGTGCTACAGGTATTGGTATACAAACACTTGCAAATTTATTATTGTTAAAATCAGAAGAATAAGGATTTACTTATGACGGAAAGAACACTTTCTATTATTAAACCTGATGCAGTTAATCGCCATCTTATGGGTGCTATTTTGGCACGTTTCGAACAGGCTGGTTTTAAGATTATTGCCACAAAGATGATACATTTAACGCGTGAGCAAGCTGAAGGTTTCTATGCTGAACATCAAGGGAAAGTATTTTTTGAACCACTTATTAATTATATGATATCAGCACCAATTTTAGTTTCTGTATTAGAAAAAGAAAATGCAATTAAAGATTACCGCACTTTAATTGGCAATACGAATCCAGAAACAGCAGAAGAAGGTACAATTCGTAAAGAGTTTGCACTAAGTCAACGTGAAAATTCAGTTCACGGTTCTGATAGCATAGAAAGTGCTAAACGTGAAATAGCCTATTTCTTTGTTGATTCAGAAATCTATACCTACTGACATATTTATATTATTTCTAACAACAAAGCACCTAGATACATATCTAGGTGCTTTATTAAAAAAGCCCACTTTAGATGGGCGAAATAAGGATTAAAATTATGAAACTAAACTACTTTCTATAAAGTCTGCTATCTAATGATAAAGCGCCCGCACCAGAAAAAACAAAGTACAAAAATATAACAGAATAAAGTAATGCGAGCTCACCGCCATTTGCAATTGGGAATAATAAATTCCCTTTTCCAGCTACATGCATAAAGAAATACGCAAAAGCCATTTGACCAGATAAAATAAACGCAGCTGGGCGCGTAAATAATCCTAAAATTAATAAGATTGAGCCGACAATTTCAATCACGCCACCTACAATCATCATTGAGTCACCAACCGGGCCATTTCCACCCGTCATGGAAATTGGGAACTCCCAGAATTTTGCTGTGCCATGTAAGATAAACATGTAAGCAGCAGTAATGCGTAATAGCGCTAATACATGAGGGCGATATTTTTCAAGCTTATTCATTTGCTTTCCTTTTGTTTAAAGATGAATTAAAACATCGCCATATTAATCCTTTAACTGATGGCTAAACAATAATTAAAATTGAAAAATACTTTTTACTAAAAGTAAAAAATAACTAAAGTAGCTTTTCAATCCAATTAGAAAAAGAATCTGCATCCATAAAGCCCGTTACTCTACTTCCTTGAATCTCATTATTTTGCTTATCAAAAAATAAAATTGTGGGTAATCCCATCACATTAAAACGTTCCATTAATGCTTTATTTTCTGGGCTATTCTTTGTCATATTCACTTGTAACAACAAGATATTTTGAAATTGCTGTTGCACTTTTGGATCTGAAAAAGTCAGCTTTTCAAATTCTTTACAAGCCACACACCAATCCGCGTATAAATCCAACATCGCGATTGAATAGGGATTTTCCGCTAAAGTGCGGTCAAGTTCTTCAATATTTTTAATTTGCTTAAATTTAACCTGAGAAACAGGCTTATTTTCTACCGCACTTTGTGTTGTGTTCTGAGCTTGCCAAATCCAATTTTGCAGAGGCTGTACGGAAACCATAGCCAACGCAAAACTAATAATTTTAATGGCATAGCCAAAACCGCTCTTAGGCATCTGCAACGCAAACCAAATAAAGAATGCTGTCGCTAATCCAGCCCATAAGCGTGGCTCCCATACTTCAGGCAAAATACGAGAAAGCAAAAACACAGGTAATGCTAACATAACAAAGCCGAATGTTTGTTTCACTGTGTTCATCCACTCACCTGATTTTGGCAAAATTTTATTACCAAATAATGTGATTAACATTAGCGGCACGCCCATACCAAGAGCGAGCAAATAAAGGGTTGCCGCACCTGTGAATAAATCACCACTTTGCGCCACATAAAGTAAAGCACCTGAAAGCGGGGCTGAAGTACAAGGTGAAGCAACAAGGCCGGCTATCATCCCCATAGCGAAGGCGCCACCAAAAGCCCCTGACGTTTGTTTCTGACTCCATGTATTAAGTTTATTTTGTAAACTATTCGGCAATTGAAGGGTAAACACCCCAAACATAGAAAGGGCAAGAACAACAAATAAAATAGAAAGCCCTACCATGACATAAGGATGTTGTAAGGCAATTTGGAACGGTAAGCCAATTGCTGCAACAGCAAGACCTAATAAAGTATAAGTCAACGCCATCCCTTGTACATAAAGGAATGTTAAAATAAATGCTCGCGACATACTTCTTTGTTGTTGACCAATAACAATTGCTGAAAGTAAAGGCAACATAGGCAACACACAAGGCGTAAAAGCAAGCCCTACGCCTAATAAAAAGAATCCCCAAATTGCCCATTTACTATGAAATAAGCTATCAGCCAAACGATCTTGTTCTGATAAAAGCACTGGTTCTTCCGTATTATTTTCTATAGCTTTTGTATTAGAAATAACAAGATCACCAAGCCGTAAAACTTTACTTTCTGGTGGATAACAAAAACCTTCTGTACAACCTTGATAAGATATTTCCACTTTATCATCAGCATGGGAAAAATCACCGATAAAAGTGCCATCTATGGGTTGGGTAAAGACACTCACTTCACCAAAATAAGGATCCTGATGTCGTTCTGATTGTTGTAGAAAACGAGCTACCAACAATTTTGATTTATCAACAAATCTACCACTGATTTTATCTTGATAAAGATAATATCCTTTCACGATATCCCAATGAATCTGGAGTTGGGTTTTATCTGGAGATAATGTAGCAGAAAATGCAAATGCATCATCTACATTTAAAAATGATTGTTTTTTATCAAACAATCCTGCATTAGCTACAAATGTGGTAAAAATAAATATAAAAAAAAGGATAAATTTTTTCATAAAATAAACTAGAAAAGGAGAAAATTGCCTAAAATTTTAACATAAAGAAATTTGAAAGCATAAAACTATGATGTAGATCACAAAAACAAAACCTAATGAAAAAATCAGCGCATTTTTCTGTTGTTACAACAATGTTACATCGTTAGAATGATAACCACGATAGCATACGCCAAAATAAGTATAAGGATGGAAAATGGCTACCCCAAAAATTCTCATTGTTGAAGATGAAATCGTGACCCGTAATACGCTTAAAGGGATTTTTGAAGCTGAAGGGTATGATGTTCTTGAGGCTCAAGATGGCGCAGAAATGCATCATATTCTTGCACACTACACGATTAATCTTGTGGTAATGGATATTAACTTACCTGGAAAAAATGGTTTATTACTTGCCCGTGAATTGCGTGAAAATATTAATTTACCACTTATATTTTTAACGGGACGAGATAATGAAGTTGATAAAATTTTAGGATTAGAAATAGGTGCGGACGATTACTTAACCAAACCATTTAATCCCCGCGAACTTACTATTAGGGCTCGTAACTTACTACACCGTACTCTGCCTCACCAAGAAAAGGAAAATACATCGGGAAAAGAATTTTATCGCTTCAATGGTTGGGTATTAGATTTAAATAGCCATAATCTCATTACCCCAGAAAACCAAGAACTAAAATTGCCACGCAGTGAATTTCGCGCAATGCTTTATTTCTGTGAAAACCCAGGTAAGTTGCTAACTCGAGAAGAACTTCTGCGTAAAATGACAGGTAGAGCATTTAAACCACAAGATCGCACTGTAGATGTTACAATTCGCCGAATTCGGAAACATTTTGAGGAATATTCAAATACCGATGAAATCATCATGACAGTGCATGGAGAAGGATATCGATTTTGCGGTAATATAGAATAATGTCAAAGGCTATTATTCATTTCTTAAGATGAATGATAGCCTTTACCTAGCCGAATAACCCTCAAACCAACTTTCTAAAATCAAGCAAGCAGAAATACCATCGACCTTATCCTTTTTAAGCGATCTGAAACCACCACGTTCAAATATCTCACTACGCGCTTCCATTGTTGTAAGACGTTCATCTTGTAACTCAACAGTAATACCAAAACGCCCATGCAACCGGTTAGCAAATTTTTTCGCTCGTAGTGTTAAGTCTTGAATGGTACCATCCATATTAAGTGGCAAACCAACAACAAGTACATCAGGCTTCCATTCCTTTAGACAGTTTTCAATAGCGCTCCAATTAGGGATCCCATCCTGTGCTTTAAATGCTGGAAGTGCTTGAGCCGTTCCAGTTATACTTTGTCCAACCGCGCAACCAATACTTTTTGTACCAAAATCAAAGGCAAGTACAGTGATCCCCATTAACTATGCCCCACTTGAGCCATCACAAAATTATGAGGATGAATACCAAGAGATTGATTGGCCACGATATAGCGTTCTTCATAAGGTGTATCAAACAAAATTTGTTCACTAGCTGGTGCAACTAACCAGGCATTATCAATAATTTCTTTTTCTAACTGTCCTGCAGACCAACTTGCACATCCTAGCGCAACTAAATATTTTTCTGGAGCGAATGTAGACCCAAAGGTTTCTACAACATCAGCAGATGTCGTCATAGAAAGCGTATCAGTAACCTTGTAAGTATGTTGAAAATGATTAAGTGTATTTTTATGTAAAATAAAACCACGTTCTGAATGTATCGGACCGCCAGCAACGACCATTTCATTACCAAAAGCGCGGTCATTTTTCATCATAAAATTAAGCTTTAAATAAAGTTCTGCAATACTTAAATCCGTAGGCTGATTGATTACTAATCCCATAGAACCTTGTTCGTTATGTTCACACATAAACACCACAGTTCGATTAAAATAATCATCTAAATGAGGCATTGCGATGAGAAACTTCCCTTGCAGTTCCATCATTCTCCTAAATCTCCAAAATAAATTTGTAATGCACTGATCGCTGCTAGTGAAGCAGTCTCGGTACGTAATACACGCTTTCCTAATAAAATTTCAGTAAAACCTTTCTGTTGTGTTTGCACTATTTCTTGTTCTGATAACCCACCTTCTGAACCAATTAACAAACGTACCCCATCTTTTGGAATTATTGGTAACGTTTTTATACTATGTTGTGCTCTAGGGTGTAGATTTAATTTAATCGCCCCATCATCTTCTGCACACCAATCCTGTAATTTCATTAGAGGACGAATTTCTGGCACCACATTACGACCACATTGTTCACAAGCCGCAATGACAATTTTTTGCCACTGTTGAATTTTTTTATCCATCCGTTCGCCATCAAGCTTTACGCCACAGCGTTCTGACCATAATGGCGTAATCACATTCACCCCCAATTCTACCGATTTTTGAATAGTGAATTCCATCCGTTCACCTCGTGAAATCACTTGACCTAAATGGATTTTTAAATTGGATTCTTTATCAGAAAGTTCTCTCCCTAAGATATTAACTTTTACTGATTTCTTATTGGATTCTGTGATTATTGCTGGATAAATATGGTTTGAACCATCAAAAAGTTCAAGTTGCTCACCTTCTACCATTCTCAATACACGACCAACATGATTGGCAGCATCTTCAGAAAGTTGACATTGCGTTTGATATTCTAGTGATTCAGGGTGATAGATTCTAGGTATGCGCATAGTATTCTAAAATGTTAATAGGAGACGGGAATAATATCTTTCACATGAAAAATAAATAAATTTACACGTGGGCTATTTTAAGCCTCTCATTCCCTATAGATTAATCAGATAGATTTTGAGGTAACCGCTCTAAAATAGTATGCCAGTAAGTGATAGAGCGAACATTATGTTTACGAATACAATCTACCACAGCATCAGCGTTACCTATCTGACAAATTTGCTGCATTTCTAAGTAGAATTGTTTAGTAAGTTCTCTGTGCTTTTCCTCTTTAAAGAAGAGTAAACCAATTCGTTGATAAACGCCCTTTAAACTATTGAATACTAATCGATAAAAAGGCTTATTAGCTACCACAGTAAATTGACGAAACAAAGTATAGTCAAATTCCGTGTAATCTTGAGCAGTATTCTCCAATTGCTCTAGTGATGCAAAAAGTGCGGCAGATTGCTCTGGAGAATTTTTAACAGCCTCATAAATATAAAATTCAGACATTTTACTACGTAAAGATAGCATATTATCAATAATCATTGGTGCTGAACGCATATCCAAACTAATCAATGTCTCGATAATATTTGGTCCAGCCGTATCCCAAATATTATTTACTTTCGTCGGTTTACCATGCTGAATTGTTAACCAGCCATCTCTCGCCAAACGTTGTAACACTTCACGTAATGTTGTACGAGTTACCCCTATTTTATCAGCAAGATCTCGTTCTGAAGGCAAATTACTCCCTGCGGGAAAAATATCCTGCCAAATACTTTTTACAATATACTCTTCAGCCAAAGCCGCAGGACTTTGCGCTTTTAAAATGTCATTATCGTTTTGCATTACACTTAAAAATCAGATAAAAATAAAAAAAGATGCAATTTTATGAAAAAATAGCTAGTTTTTATTATCCTTTAAAGACGGATATATTACAATGTCCGCATGATAAAAAATAGTGGAGTCCCCTATGACAAATATTCAAGCTTTTATGAAAAACTTTCTTGGTTCAAGTCCGGATTGGTATAAACTTGCCATTGTTGCTTTTCTCATTATTAATCCGATTATTTTCTTTTTCATCAGCCCTTTTCTAGCAGGCTGGCTATTAGTCGCTGAATTTATTTTCACGTTAGGCATGGCATTGAAATGCTACCCCCTTCAACCCGGTGGTTTATTAGCTATTGAAGCTATTATTATAGGCATGACAAACGTAGAGCATGTAAAAGCTGAGATTATGTCTAATTTTGAAGTAATTTTACTATTAATGTTTATGGTTGCGGGTATTTTCTTTATGAAGCAATTACTGCTTTATGTATTTACTAAATTACTCGTTAAAATTCGCTCTAAAATTGCACTTTCTCTCGCATTTTGCTTTAGCGCAGCCTTTTTATCCGCTTTTCTTGACGCATTGACCGTGGTTGCGGTCATTATTAGTGTCGCAATGGGATTTTATGGGGTATACCATAAAGTCGCATCAGGAAATGGTTTAATGGATGCAGTGGATATTTCTGATGATGCTAAAATTGATGCAAAACATCATGAAACCTTAGAAAAATTTCGAGCATTCTTACGTAGTTTAATGATGCATGCTGGCGTCGGAACTGCACTTGGTGGCGTAATGACAATGGTGGGTGAACCACAAAACTTAATTATTGCAGAACAAGCCAAATGGAACTTTATCGAATTTTTCTTCCGCATGTCACCAGTTACTGTTCCAGTATTTATCTGTGGATTGCTCACTTGCTTCTTAGTCGAAAAATTCAAATTATTCGGTTATGGTGAAAAATTACCTGAAGATGTATGGAAAATCTTGTCAGATTTAGACCGCACTAATTCAGAAAAAATGTCTAAACAAGACAAAATCAAATTAGGTGTTCAAACGTTAATCGCGATTTGGTTAATTCTTGGATTGGCGTTCCATCTTGCGGCGGTAGGCTTAATTGGTTTAAGTATCATCATTTTTGCTACAACATTCACAGGTGTGACTGACGAACACACTATCGGTAAAGCATTCCAAGAGTCTTTGCCATTTACAGCCCTACTTGTTGTCTTCTTTTCTGTGGTTGCTGTAATTATTGATCAAAAACTATTCGCACCTATTATTCATTTTGTACTTGCTTCTGAAGAAAATACTCAGCTTGCTCTCTTCTATATCTTTAATGGATTGTTATCTTCTATCTCTGATAACGTATTTGTCGCAACGGTTTATATTAACGAAGCAAAATCTGCATTAGCGAATGGCGTAATTTTACCTCATCAATTTGAATTGCTTTCTGTGGCAATCAATACTGGAACAAACTTACCATCAGTCGCAACACCAAATGGACAAGCAGCATTCTTGTTCTTATTGACTTCATCCCTTGCCCCATTAATTCGTCTTTCTTACGGAAGAATGGTTTATATGGCTTTGCCTTATACTGTTGTTATGTCGCTTGTAGGTTTATTTGCTATCGAATTTATTTTACCTGCAACTACAGATTGGTTGGCAAGCTTAGGTTTAATTTTGCCGATTTAAGGAGACAAAATGCTCACATTATTAAAACAATTTTCTGAAAAACGTTCCGCATGGTTTTTGCTAGCTTTATCAAGTTTAGCCTTGGAATCTACCGCACTTTATTTCCAATATGGAATGGGGTTACAGCCTTGTGTGCTTTGCGTATATGAACGTTTAGCGATAATTGGATTATTTATTGCGGGCACTATTGGTCTTCTCGCACCCAAATCATTTATTGTGAGATTAATCGCCTTGATACTCGGATTATTTAGTAGTATTAAAGGCCTTTTGGTATCACTGCGCCATTTGGATCTACAAATGAATCCAGCCCCCTGGAAACAATGTGAGTTTATCCCTAACTTTCCAGAAACCTTACCATTTCATCAATGGTTTCCTGCTATTTTTAATCCTACTGGCTCTTGTAATGAAAGCCAATGGTCATTCTTAAATTTAACCATGGTTCAGTGGCTCGTATTTATTTTTGTTGTATACATTGCAATACTCACAATATTATTTATTTCTCAAATACAAAAAAGTCGTAAACAAAGACGGCTATTTAACTAAAAACAATGCCATTTGAAAAAATCAAATGGCATTTTTCTTTATTATATATTCTCATTTTATGATCAATAAAATCTTTCTATATTTACGCAAACGTTTGCTATATAATTCACTCCGCTTATTTTTAATCATTTAATGAAAGGAAAATGTGATGACAGATCGTCCAATTCGTCAGGCTTTACTGAGTGTTTCTGATAAAGCCGGTATCGTAGAATTTGCTCAAGGCCTAGTACAGCGTGGTATAAAACTACTTTCCACAGGCGGTACCGCAAAATTGTTGGAGCAGCATGGTTTGCCGGTGACTGAAGTGTCTGATTATACGGGATTCCCTGAAATGATGGACGGTCGCGTGAAAACCTTACATCCAAAAGTGCATGGTGGGATTCTTGGTCGTCGTGGTACAGATGATGCTATCATGCAGCAACATGGCATTGAAGGCATTGATATGGTGGTCGTGAATTTATATCCTTTTGCCGCAACCGTGGCTAAGTCAAATTGCACGTTAGAAGATGCCGTGGAAAATATTGATATCGGTGGTCCAACCATGGTGCGTTCTGCTGCGAAAAACCATAAAGATGTGGCGATTGTCGTGAAAAATCAGGATTTTGATGCCATTCTTGCCGAAATGGATCAACATCAAAACAGCTTAACTCTTGAAACCCGTTTTGATCTTGCCATCAAAGCATTTGAACACACTGCGCAATACGATTCCATGATCGCGAACTATTTCGGTCAGTTGGTGAAACCTTATCATGTTGCTGCTGAAGAAGATGCAGAGGCGAAGTGCGGTCAATTCCCGCGGACTTTAAATTTGAACTTCGTGCGTAAGCAAACCATGCGTTACGGCGAAAATGCCCATCAAAATGCGGCGTTTTATGTGGATCTCAATGTAAAAGAAGCGAGTGTGGCAACGGCAAACCAACTGCAAGGTAAGGCTTTGTCTTACAATAATATTGCCGATACCGACGCAGCCCTTGAATGTGTAAAAGAATTTGATGAACCTGCCTGTGTGATTGTTAAACACGCCAATCCATGCGGCGTGGCCTTAGGCAAAGATATTTTAGACGCCTACAATCGCGCCTATCAAACAGACCCAACCTCAGCCTTTGGCGGCATCATTGCTTTTAACCGTGAATTAGACGAAAAAACCGCAAATGAAATTGTAGAACGTCAATTTGTAGAAGTGATTATTGCACCGAAAGTGTCTGCAGAAGCCGTTGAAGTGGTGAAACGTAAGAAAAATGTCCGTTTGCTTGAATGTGGAGAATGGCAAGCACGTACCCAACGTTTAGATTTCAAACGTGTGAACGGTGGCTTGTTGGTGCAAGATGCGGATTTAGGCATGGTGGGCTTGGATAATTTAAAAGTGGTCAGCAAGCGTCAACCGACCGAACAAGAATTGAAAGATTTACTATTCTGCTGGAAAGTAGCGAAATTTGTGAAATCGAATGCCATTGTTTATGCCAAAGATAACCAAACCATCGGCATTGGCGCAGGCCAAATGAGTCGCGTGTATTCGGCTAAAATCGCCGGTATTAAAGCGCAAGATGAAGGCTTGGAAGTGGCCGGTTGTGTGATGGCATCTGATGCGTTCTTCCCATTCCGTGATGGCATTGATGCGGCGGCGAAAGTAGGCATTCAATGTGTGATTCATCCGGGTGGTTCAATGCGTGATCAAGAAGTGATTGATGCGGCAGATGAGCATAATATGGTGATGGTATTGACCGGAATGCGGCATTTTAGACATTAATTTATCTAACTATCCCCCTCTTTTGTAAAGAGGGGGATGGGGGGAGATTTAAACGATGCTAAATGTACTATGAGGTTGAAATAACTTCTGCCAAATCTCCCCTACCCCTCTTTGCTAAAGAGGGGATTAAATTCAAAAAGATACAAGGACTACAACATGAACATCCTCATCATCGGAAACGGCGGTCGTGAACATGCCCTCGCTTGGAAAGCGGCGCAATCGCCATTGGCAGATAAAATTTTCGTTGCACCGGGCAATGCAGGGACAGCGTTAGAACAAAAAGTCGAGAACGTGAATATCAGTGCAACGGATATTCCTGCATTGGTTAAATTTGCCCAAGATAACCACATTAGTTTAACGATTGTAGGGCCAGAAGCACCACTCGTGATTGGGGTGGTGGATGCGTTCCGTGCAGTAGGTTTAAACATTTTCGGACCAACGCAAGCAGCGGCGCAATTGGAAGGTTCCAAAGCCTTTACTAAAGATTTCTTAGCGCGTCATAAAATCCCAACCGCAGAATATCAAAACTTCACCGAAGTTGAACTGGCATTGGCTTACTTGCGTGAAAAAGGTGCCCCCATTGTCGTTAAAGCGGATGGCTTGGCGGCAGGCAAAGGCGTGATTGTGGCGATGACCTTGCAAGAAGCCGAAGACGCAGTGCGTGATATGCTTTCCGGCAATGCCTTTGGTGAAGCCGGCAGTCGGGTGGTCATTGAAGAATTTTTAGATGGCGAAGAAGCGAGTTTTATCGTCATGGTGGATGGCAAAAATGTTGAGCCTATGGCGACCAGCCAAGACCACAAACGTGTGGGTGAAAAAGACACTGGCTTGAATACCGGCGGCATGGGGGCCTATTCCCCTGCGCCTGTGGTGACACCTGAAATTCATGAGCGCGTGATGCGTGAAGTGATCTATCCAACGGTCAACGGCATGGCGGCAGAAGGCAATGTTTACACCGGTTTCTTGTATGCCGGTTTGATGATCATGCCGAATGGTCAGCCGAAAGTAATCGAATTTAACTGCCGTTTCGGTGATCCAGAAACTCAACCGATTATGTTGCGTTTGGAATCGGATTTGGTGGAACTTTGTCTTAAAGCCTGTGATGGCAAATTAGACGAAGTGAAATCCCAATGGAACCCGAAGGCTTCTTTAGGTATCGTCTTAGCAGCAGAAGGTTATCCGGGAGATTATCGCAAAGGCGATGAAATCAGCGGTTTGCCTCAAAGTGCGGTCGAAAATGAGAAAGTTTTCTTGGCCGGCGTAGAGGCTAAAGCGGGCAAGTTAGTCACCAACGGTGGCCGTGTGCTTTGTGTGACCGCATTAGGTGAAAGCGTATTTGAGGCACAACAGAAAGCCTTAAAATTGGCTGAGCAGATTCAATGGACAGGATGTTTTTATCGTCGAGACATTGGTTACAGAGCTGTGGAACGAGAACACGCAAAATAGTTAGAAAATTTGCTAGGTCTAATAGAGAAATAATATTATATAGAAATTGTAATTTATCTATTTTTTGTAATACACTGTAACAGTTTTCTTATCACTTTACGGAACCATATCATTCATGCGACAATTTTTTATCACATTATTATATTCTTCAATTCTACTTTCCTTAGAAATAATTTATCGCAAATTATTTAATATACCTAGCATAGAAAAATATATTGAAAGCTATATTTTCAATTATTTATTTGTCACCTTGTTTCTTTACTCAAAATATAAATTTACAAAGATACTAATTAGTACTTTATTTGCAATAAGCATTTTATTTAACAATGTACATTATGCCCTGTACCAGTCTTGGATCGGACCTGTTAGTTACTTGCTTGCATTTAAAGAAATCAATGAAGTAACAAATGCAGGTATAACAATGGTAGATAAATTTATTTTTCCATTTTTATTTGGGGTATTTGAAATTTTATTTTTTCTAAGCTTAAGTTTTATAAAGAGAAAAGAATATAAATTCTCTTGGTTATTTGACTTTATTTTTTACATTGCAATGATATATGTTTTTGTTCGAGCATACACAACAAAATCTCACGAACGTTTCATTTCGCCTAATACAACCTATTCAAGACTAAAGTCTAATTATTTTTCTTTTGGATATTTTGTAGGAAGATTATTACCATATGAGATACTCTCATTGTCAGACACCGCTATTTACTTGAAAAGTAAACCTGAAAAGACGAATAAACCTAAAATTAAGAACATTATTTTAATAATGGGAGAAAGTGCATCAGCAAGCCATTTTAGTGTATTTGGATATGATAGAAACACCTCTCCATTTCTAAATTTGTTAAAAAATGAAAAAGGAGCAATTGTTGGAAAAACTTATTCAGGAGGTTTATTTACAGCAATATCCTTACCAATGTTTTTTAATTCTATTCCTTATCCAAATGGAATGCAGCAAATAGCTAAAGGTGATACAAATTTATTTAATTTAGCAAAAGATCAGGGATTCCAAACATTTTTTTACTCAGCTCAAGCTAGGGACGACATGCATATGATCAATTTTTTAGGTGGTGCCTGGATTGATGATGTTCGTTTTCCAGATAATGAAGGCTATTCTTTAAGAGATTCAATGCCTGATAATAAATTACTTCCTGCTTTTAAAAATATTAATTTAGATAATGGTTATCATTTTATTGTTTTACATCATAGAGGAAGCCACATTCCCTATGGGGCATTATTAGATAATAAAGAAAAAGTGTTTGGAAAAAATAACGCAACAGATAATTATGATAATACTATTCTAAATACTGATAACTTTATCTCAGAGGTTTACCATTATTTATCTAGTAAATCTTCTAAAGATTGGATCATTGCTTATACATCTGATCATGGTCAATATGTAAAAGGTGATACTTATAAACAAGGTACATTTGATGAAGATAATTATATTGTTCCATTAGTTCTATATAGCCCAAATGAAGAAATACAAAAAACGGTGTTAGATAGCTTCTCATCATGTAAAGTTTCATTTCATAATCAGTTATCTAGTCTTCTTATTAATATAATGGGATATAACTATCCAATTGGTACTTGTGATAAAGGAGTAGTTAATGGAAATATTCTTACCGGTGATGCAGGATACCTGAAAATAGAATCTAATGGTAAACAAGAATATATCCATTAAATTATGACTTTCCATGATGAATTAATTTCATTTAAGTGATGAAAATTTAGGAATGAAATTTTAATTAAGTTTTTATCCATAAACAGTTAAACTATCTGTCATAAATTACATAACAGGAGAACACAATGTTTACAAGAAATATGACTATCGCTGATTACGATCCGGTTTTATGGCAAGCCATTCAAGATGAGAATCGTCGTCAAGAAGAACATATTGAATTAATCGCTTCTGAAAACTATGCCAGCCCGCGCGTAATGCAAGCTCAAGGTTCACAATTCACTAATAAATACGCTGAAGGCTATCCAGGTAAACGTTATTACGGTGGTTGTGAGTATGCAGACATTGTGGAACAGCTAGCAATTGACCGTGCGAAAGAATTATTTGGTGCAGATTACGTGAATGTTCAACCGCACTCTGGCTCACAAGCAAACGCAGCTGTGTATGGTGCATTGATTAATGCGGGCGATACTATTTTAGGTATGGATTTGGCTCACGGTGGGCACTTAACTCACGGTGCAAAAGTCAGTTTCTCTGGCAAGATTTATAACTCTGTGCTTTATGGAATCACTGCGGATGGCTTAATTGATTATGAAGATGTTCGTCAAAAAGCATTAGAATGTAAGCCAAAACTTATCGTTGCGGGTTTCTCGGCTTATTCACAAGTTGTGGATTGGGCGAAAATGCGTGAAATCGCAGATGAAGTTGGTGCGTATTTATTTGTGGATATGGCGCATGTAGCGGGATTAATTGCAGCGGGTTTATATCCAAATCCATTGCCTCATGCACATGTTGTGACAACAACAACCCATAAGACATTGGGCGGTCCTCGTGGTGGTTTAATCCTTTCTTCTTGCGGTGATGAAGAAATTTACAAAAAATTACAATCATCCGTATTCCCTGCAAACCAAGGCGGTCCATTAGTTCATATTATTGCGGCAAAAGCAGTTTGCTTTAAAGAAGCATTAGAGCCTCAATATAAAGAATACCAAGCAAATGTGTTGAGAAATGCAAAAGCAATGGTTGAAGTATTTAAACAACGTGGTTATGACGTTGTGTCAAATGGTACTGAAAACCACTTGTTCTTAGTAAGTTTCATCAAACAAGGATTAACTGGTAAAGCAGCTGATGCAGCATTAGGTAAAGCAAATATTACAGTGAATAAAAATGCTGTACCAAACGATCCGCAAAAACCATTTGTTACTTCAGGTATTCGTGTAGGTACACCATCTGTGACTCGCCGTGGTTTCAATGAAAATGATGTGCGTGAATTAGCTGGCTGGATGTGTGATGTTTTAGATGCTTTAGGCAAAGAAAATGAAGAACAAGTGATTGCTGAAACTAAAGAAAAAGTATTAGCAATTTGTAAACGTCTTCCAGTTTATCCGAAATGATTTATTTTCTTTCGTTGATTATATGGTTAGCGGCGATCAATATCGCCGCTTATTTTTTTATGTGGAGAGATAAAATTCGGGCAGTGCGTAACGAGTGGAGAATTCCTGAAAAAACATTTTTTCTTCTAAGTCTTTTAGGTGGTTTTATGGGAATTCATTTAGCCATGAACCATTTTCGTCATAAAACGCTGCATTTTAGTTTTAAATTTATTGTTGTCATTAGCGCATTTCTTTGGGTTGTCGTTTTTCCATGGTTATATTTTTCTTTTATTTTTCAATATATAAAAGCATGATAATGTAGATAAATTAATTTGTTATGGTTCACTAACTATTGGCTTGGAGAACTGATTTTTACTAACGTTATTTTGTATAATATTGGAAATTTTTTATGGGAAATCATATGAGTTATATTGTTGGCTTAACTGGTGGCATTGGTAGTGGTAAAACAACGATTGCTAATTTATTTGCTGATCTTGGCGTACCTCTAGTGGATGCAGATGTGGTTGCTAGAGAAGTCGTCGAGAAAGATTCCCCTTTATTATCTAAAATTGTTGAACATTTTGGTGCTCAAATTTTAACGGAACAAGGTGAACTTAATCGTGCGGCCTTACGAGAGCGAGTGTTTAGTCATGATGAAGATAAATTGTGGTTAAATAATCTTTTACATCCCGCTATTCGTGAACGCATAAAACAACAATTAGCAGAACAAACTGCGCCTTACATATTATTTGTCGTCCCTTTATTAATAGAAAATAAATTGACCGCACTTTGTGATCGTATTTTGGTAGTAGATGTGAGTCCACAAACTCAACTTGCTCGTTCATCGCAACGAGATAACAATAATTTTGAACAAATTCAACGAATTATGAATTCTCAAGTTTCTCAACAAGAGCGTTTAAAATGGGCGGATGATGTGATTAATAATGATGCTGAACTGGCCCAAAACTTACCGCACTTACAGCAAAAGGTGCTAGAATTGCACCAGTTTTATTTACAACAAGCGGAACATAAAAATGTCTGACGAAATTATTGAAGTACCTTGTCCAATTTGCCAAAAATCTGTGCCTTGGACAAATGAAAGTACTTTTCGACCTTTTTGTAGCAAACGTTGCCAGTTAATCGATCTTGGCGAATGGGCGGCTGAAGAAAAAGCGATTCCAAGTGATACTGCAGATTTTGCAATGGATCCAAATGTGAGTGACGAATGGAGCATTAAATAGAGATTAACCGATAGGAAACCCTATCGGTTAATTTTTATAAGTACGGTCCTTTTTTGAGGATTTTCCCTAAGCATGCTATGCTAAACGTAATTTTATTATTCTAAAATGTGATTTTTATGCAACAAGATTATTTAAGCCAACAGCGATTCTCCGATCTTCCTCTACATCCAATTGTACGAGATGCTTTGGCAAAAAAAGGCTTTGATTTTTGTACCCCAATTCAGGCTTTATCCTTGCCTATCAGTTTAAATGGACGAGATGTTGCAGGACAAGCTCAAACTGGTACAGGCAAGACAATGGCTTTTTTAACGTCTACTTTTCACCATCTTTTAACTCACCAAGATTCTAATCTTGAATATCGTCACCCAAGAGCTTTGATTTTAGCACCTACACGAGAATTAGCGGTGCAGATTAGTAATGACGCAGAATTTCTTGCAAAAGCTAGTGGATTAAAGACCGCACTTGCCTATGGTGGCGATGGTTATGATAAACAACTACAAGCGATTGAGCGTGGCGTCGATATTTTGATTGGTACGACTGGGCGAGTCATTGATTATGTAAAACAAGGCGTAATTAGTTTAGATGAAATTCAAGTTGTCGTGCTAGATGAAGCGGATCGAATGTTCGATCTTGGGTTTATCCGTGATATTCGTTATTTATTACGTAAATGCCCCGCTCCGCAATCTCGTTTAACGATGTTATTTTCAGCGACACTTTCTTATAAAGTGCGTGAATTAGCATTTGAAGATATGAATGACCCTGAATATATTGAAATTGAACCGGAACAAAAAACAGGGCACCGAATCAAAGAAGAACTTTTTTATCCATCTAATCAGGATAAAATGGCACTTCTCTTAACCTTAATGGAAGATGAGTGGCCTGAGCGTTGTATTGTGTTTGCGAATACTAAACATCGTTGTGAAGAAATTTGGGGTTATTTGGCGGCTGATGGGCATCGTGTCGGCTTACTGACTGGCGATGTAGCACAGAAAAAACGTTTATCGTTATTAAAACAATTTACTGATGGTGATTTGGATATTTTAGTGGCAACAGATGTGGCTGCTCGTGGCTTGCATATTTCTGATGTGACGCATGTTTTCAATTATGATTTACCTGATGATAGAGAAGATTACGTTCACCGAATTGGTCGTACTGGACGAGCTGGGGAAAGTGGCGTTTCGATTAGTTTTGCTTGCGAAGAATATGCGATGAATTTACCCGCAATTGAAGAATATATAGGCCATTCTATCCCAGTGAGCCAATATGAAACAGAAGCCTTACTTGAACTGCCGAAACCATATCGGTTAAAACGTGCAGTACCATCGCAAGGGCATACAAGACATCGTTCTTATCACACAAAATAGTGATATAATTTTTTAATCTCAATAATTAATAAGGAAATCATTATGGCCATTTTAGTGACAGGTGGCGCCGGTTATATCGGTTCTCACACAGTTGTAGAATTATTAAATGCTGGCAAAGAGGTGGTGGTATTAGATAATCTTTGCAATTCATCGCCAAAATCCCTTGAGCGTGTAAAACAAATTACAGGCAAAGAAGCAAAGTTTTATGAAGGTGATATTTTAGATCGTGCTTTGTTACAAAAAATCTTTGCAGAAAATGAGATTAGCTCTGTTATTCACTTTGCAGGGTTAAAAGCCGTAGGGGAAAGTGTTCAAAAGCCGACAGAATATTACATGAACAATGTAGCTGGCACCCTTGTATTAATTCAAGAAATGAAAAAAGCGGGTGTTTGGAACTTTGTGTTTAGCTCATCTGCAACGGTTTATGGTGATCCAAAAATTATTCCAATTACAGAAGATTGTGAAGTCGGCGGTACAACCAATCCTTATGGTACATCTAAATATATGGTTGAGCAGATTTTACGTGATACAGCAAAAGCGGAACCAAGATTTAGCATGACCATCTTGCGTTATTTTAATCCAGTTGGGGCGCATGAAAGTGGCTTTATTGGTGAAGATCCAAATGGCATTCCAAATAATTTGTTGCCTTATATCAGCCAAGTTGCCATCGGTAAATTAGCTCAACTTTCTGTATTTGGTAGTGATTACGACACCCATGATGGAACAGGCGTGCGTGATTATATTCATGTAGTGGATTTAGCCGTGGGGCATTTAAAAGCGCTTCAACGTCATGAAAATGATGCTGGTTTACATATTTATAACCTTGGTACAGGCCATGGTTATTCCGTATTAGATATGGTAAAAGCCTTTGAAAAAGCCAACGACATTACAATTGCATATAAACTTGTAGAACGCCGCCCGGGTGATATTGCGACATGCTATTCTGATCCTAGTTTAGCTGCAAAAGAACTTGGTTGGGTGGCAGAACGTGGTCTTGAAAAAATGATGCAAGATACGTGGAACTGGCAGAAAAATAATCCAAAAGGGTATCGAGATTAATATTCTCTAATATTTGTTTTTCTTTTTTAGGAAGAAGAACGCTAAACATTGGGGGATGCGATTAAAAATCCCCCTAAGTTTTACACTTATCCTAATTGAAAGGCGAAGTTTCTAAAATACAACCAAAATTAACCGCACTTTATGTCAAATTCCCTTTCTTCCCAAATTTTTACGCGCAAAATGTTGATTTGCGTATTCACAGGTTTTAATTCTGGTTTGCCATTATTTGTGTTATTGCAAATGTTGCCTGTTTGGCTGACAGATAAACATCTTTCAATTGAGCTTATTGGTGCGGTAACCGGTGTGATGTTGCCTTATGGATTGAAATTTTTGTGGGCACCATTATTGGATCGTTATTTCCCGAGTTTTTTAGGGCGTCGTCGTAGCTGGATGCTGCTTTCACAAGTGGTATTATTGATTTTACTTTACATAATTAGCCTTTTTGATCCGCTCACACAACTGAGCACGGTGGCAAATATTGCTTTGCTTATCGCTTTTTTTTCAGCCACACAAGATATCGTGTTGGATGCGTATCGTCGTGAAATTTTGAGTGATCATGAATTAGGTTTGGGAAACACTATTCATATTAATGCTTATCGAATTGCGGGATTAATTCCAGGTGGACTATCGCTCTATTTGGCGGCGATTTATCCTTGGGAAACGGTATTTTTATGGACCGCACTTTGTATGTTAGCAGGCATCTTCATGACGTTATTTTTAGCAAAAGAGCCCAAAATAGACATGCAGCAAACTAATCAGCCTTTCTATCAAGCATTTTGGATTCCATTACAAGAATTTTTTCAGCGTAAGGGCATTATTCAGGCTATCGGTTTTTTACTGTTTTTGTTTTTATATAAGTTCGGGGATTCTTTTGCCACAACGTTACAAACCAAATTTATTTATGATATGGGATTTAGCAAAGAGGATATAGCCATTGTTGTAAAAAGTACCGCACTTTGGTCAAGCATTTTATCTGGGCTTGCTGGTGGTGTGATCATGCTAAAACTGGGTATTAACCGTGCATTGTGGCTATTTGGGTTGGTACAGATGGTAACAATCGGTGGGTTTATTTGGTTGGCTGCTTTCGGACATTTTGATGTTATTACATCTGCCGAGTTATGGAAACTGGGTGTTGTGATTGCAGCCGAATATATCGGCGTTGGACTTGGCACCGCAGCTTTTGTGGCTTTTATGGCGCGTGAGAGTAATCCTCTTTATACCGCAACACAGCTTGCACTTTTTACGAGCCTTTCAGCTTTGCCAAGTAAAGTGTTAGGTATGCTTTCTGGTTATGTTGTGGGAGCCGTGGGGTATTATCAGTATTTTTGGTTTTGTTTATTTTTAGCGATTCCTGGCATGCTTTGTTTATTTTGGGTAGCGCCTTGGAATCAAGAAAATAATACGGCCAATTCACTATAAAAGTGCGGTAAAAATTATAAAAAATTTGACCGCACTATGCTTTATCAGTATCTTAATCACGTTTTTTATTAATGGAGATTTTTATGAAAATTATTCTTTTAGGTGCACCGGGCGCAGGTAAAGGCACTCAAGCACAATTTATTATGAATAAATTTGGTATCCCACAAATTTCAACTGGCGATATGTTCCGTGCTGCAATTAAAGCAGGGACTGAACTTGGAAAACAAGCTAAAGCATTAATGGATGAAGGTAAATTAGTACCGGATGAATTAACCGTTGCCCTTGTAAAAGATCGTATTGCACAACCTGACTGCGCAAATGGTTTCTTGTTGGATGGTTTCCCTCGTACCATTCCTCAAGCGGATGCATTGAAAGATTCAGGCGTTAAAATTGACTTTGTTTTAGAATTTGATGTACCAGACGAAGTGATTGTTGAACGTATGAGCGGTCGCCGTGTACACCAAGCATCTGGTCGTTCTTACCACATCGTTTACAACCCACCAAAAGTGGAAGGTAAAGATGATGTAACAGGTGAAGATTTAATTATTCGTGCAGATGATAAACCTGAAACTGTATTAGATCGTTTAGCCGTATATCATAAACAAACCAGCCCATTAATTGATTATTACCAAGCCGAAGCGAAAGCGGGGAATACTCAATATTTCCGTTTAGATGGTACACAAAAAGTGGAAGAAGTTAGCCAAGAGTTAAATAAAATTCTAAGCTAAAATTAACCGCACTTTTTGATATCGAGAAGTGCGGAATATTCCTTAACATGTCTAAAATCCCTAGTTTTATCTTTTAATGATTTACCTCGTGTAAATTCCTGACCTGAAATCAGACAAAAGAGAATATTATGACAACCCAATTCAAACCAGAATTACTTTCCCCTGCTGGCTCTCTCAAAAATATGCGCTATGCTTTTGCCTATGGGGCAGATGCTGTTTATGCAGGCCAACCACGTTATAGCTTACGTGTACGCAACAATGAATTTAATCATGCCAATTTAAAAATCGGGATCGATGAAGCCCATGCACTTGGCAAAAAATTCTATGTAGTGGTGAACATTGCACCGCATAACTCCAAACTCAAAACCTTTATCAAAGATTTACAACCTGTGATCGACATGGGCCCTGATGCCTTAATTATGTCTGACCCAGGCTTAATCATGTTGGTGCGTGAAAACTTCCCGGATATTGATATTCACCTTTCTGTACAAGCGAATGCGGTAAACTGGGCAACGGTAAAATTCTGGAAACAAATGGGGTTAACCCGTGTGATTTTATCGCGCGAATTATCCATTGAAGAGATAGCAGAAATTCGCCAACACGTGCCCGATATCGAACTCGAAATTTTCGTACACGGTGCGTTATGTATGGCGTATTCTGGCCGCTGCTTGCTTTCTGGCTATATCAACAAACGCGACCCAAACCAAGGCACTTGCACCAATGCTTGCCGTTGGGAATACAAAATGGAAGAAGGCACGACGGATGAAGTAGGCAACATCGTGCCTAAAATCGATCCTGCTCAACAAATCGAAGTGAAAAATGTGGCACCAACCTTGGGTGAAGGTGCAGTAACGGATAAAGTCTTCCTTTACACCGAATCACAAAAGCCAGATGAGCAAATGACCGCTTTTGAAGATGAGCACGGCACCTACTTTATGAACTCAAAAGATCTGCGTGCCGTACAACACGTGGAAAAATTGACCGCACTTGGTGTGCATTCTTTAAAAATCGAAGGTCGTACTAAATCATTCTATTATTGCGCAAGAACCGCACAAGTTTACCGCAAAGCCATTGATGATGCGGCAGCAGGAAAACCATTTGATGAAAGCTTAATGGATACCTTGGAATCCCTTGCTCATCGTGGTTATACCGAAGGTTTCTTACGTCGTCATACGCACGATGAATACCAAAATTACGAATACGGTTATTCTATTTCTGATCGTCAACAGTTTGTCGGTGAATTTACTGGTAAACGTAACGAACAAGGTATGGCTGAAGTGGCTGTGAAGAACAAATTCCTACTTGGTGATGATGTAGAAATGATGACCCCTCAGGGGAATATCAATTTCAAAATTGAAAAAATGCTAAATCGTAAAAATGAAGCAGTTGATGCAGCACTAGGTGATGGGCATTTTGTGTTCTTAGACGTACCACAAGATATCAACTTAGACTACGCCTTATTAATGCGTAATTTAGTCAATAGCAATACAAGAAATCCACATAATTAAATGATAAAAAATTATTTGTTAAAAAAATGTTGCATTTTTGTATTTTATTATTATAATACACCACATACCTGATTTGTTAATTCAACAACTCATAGTATGACTCCAAATATTTTTGCCCTTTCAGCTTTTGAAAGGGCTTTTTTATCCTTGAATTTAAAGCCCTAACTTATTCATTTCTTTAATTACAGAGTCCACTTGGATCTGAGCCATTAAATCTTTTCCTTTTAGTTTTGTTACCCAAGGTAATAGATAGGATGGTTTTCCAAATTCTTTTTGTGCATTCTCTTCATAAACAGAGACGACATTAGACAAATTATGATAAGGGCCCGTACGTAATGGGTTGTGATAAGCATATAAACCAATAACAGGCGTATTTTGAGCCGTTGCAATATGTGCTGGGCCAGAATCAGGCGATAAAACTAAATCTACTTGAGAAATTAAGGCAGCAAGTTGCTTCAAGTTAGTTTTACCTGAGGCATTAGTTGGTTTAAAGTCACAAAGTGCTATGATTTTTTCAACCATTTCTAATTCACGCTTTGAGGGGGAACTACAAAAAATAACATGAATATTACGTTTATTTGCAAGATTTGCAACCTCAGCATAACGTTCAATGAGCCAATCTTTTTCTACTTTACTAGAGCAAGGAGAGATCAGTAAATTTTTACGTGAAGGATCGATAAATTGATATGCATATTCACTTTCCTGGGGAGAGATTTCAAGTTTCCAGGTTAATTTAGCTTTTGGCACACCAATATATTCTGCAAAAGCCATAAAACCGTCTAAGACATGAGGTGAATCAGGATCATTTACTTGACGATTAACAAATAGCCATTGTCCCTCTCGTGATCGTTTTTTACCAAACCCAATTTTATATTTAGCTTTAATTCCTAAGGAAATAATAGAAGCACGAAATGCAGTTTGCATATTTAACAAGGCATCAAAGTGTTGATTCTTTAACGTTTTCCATAATGAGAAAAGACCTTTCCAACCGGTTTTCTTATCATAAGGAATCAGAGTAATATTAGGAATCCCCTCTAATAAACCGAATTCTGTTTTACCTACAACCCAAGTAATTTGGGTTTGAGGATAATAAGCCTGAATATGTTGTATGACAGCAAGGGCATGACAAACATCTCCTACAGCAGAAAGGCGGAGAATACAAAGTGATTTGGGAGCACGAGTGAAAAGTGACATTTGCAATCCTTTCTCATTTAATTTGGATGTATTTTAAAGTAGAATAAGGACATTTTCTATCATCCAATTCCACTAATATGCACTCATTCCAACAGGGTAATGAATATTTTATCTTCAGTTTTGACCGCACTTTTAACGATAAAAGTAACTTCTTTAAACCTAAATTCTGGCAAACTCAAAAAAGAATTATTGGGACTGCAAAAGGCCGAGGCACAACTTATTTTCTACAAACAGAAGATTATCTAGGCGTAAACTGCGCACTGAGACATTATTATCGCGGTGGATTATGGGGAAAATTCAACAAAGATCGTTATTATTTCTCCTCTCTCAAGAAGACCCGTAGTTTTGCTGAATTTTATTTACTACAACGCTTATATGAATCAGGGCTCCCGGTTCCTAAACCTATTGCTGCACGAGTTCAAAAGGGAAAATTTGGGATCTGCTATCAAGCGGATATTTTGACAGAAAAAATTGAAAATGCTCAGGATTTATCCCTACTATTACAGGCAACCCCTTTACCAAAAGAAATCTGGACTCAAATAGGAAAATTAATTCGTCAATTACATGATCAGCAGGTTTGCCATACAGATTTAAATGTACATAACATTCTAGTTCAACAAATAAAAAATAGAAAACAATGTTGGTTATTAGATTTCGATAAGTGCACTATAAGATCGGGAGATAGTTGGAAAACAGATAACTTGAATCGATTACACCGCTCTTTTACAAAAGAAATTAAAAGAATGAAGATTCAATTTACAAAACAAAATTGGGCAGATTTAATCGAAGCCTATAATCAACCTCAAGAATAAAGGATAAGCCATGAAACAAAAAATCGTACTTGCTACAGGTAACCAAGGTAAAGTGAAGGAAATGTCTGATGTATTAGCTAATCTTGGATTTGAAGTGATCGCACAAAGCGATTTAGGCATTAATAGCCCCGAAGAAACAGGCTTAACCTTTGTAGAAAATGCACTATTAAAAGCACGCTATGCGTCAGAAAAATCGGGGTTACCCGCTATAGCAGATGATTCTGGTTTAGTTGTTTATGCGCTCAATGGGGCTCCAGGGTTATATTCTGCGCGATACGCTGGAGAGGATAGTAACGATGAAAAGAATCGCAAAAAATTATTAACCGAACTCTCTCATGTCACAAAAGAAAATCGACAAGCAAAATTTGTGAGCTGTATCGTTTATCTAAAACACCCAAATGATCCGTCACCAATCATCGCTGAAGGTGAATGCCATGGTCTCATTGAGTTTGAAGAAAAAGGTAAAAATGGTTTTGGTTACGATAGTTTATTTTTCAGCCCAGAAAAAAATTGCACGTTCGGTGAACTGGATACAATCGAGAAAAAAAGAATCTCACATAGAGCACGCGCACTTAATATCTTAAAAAATAAATTAGAAAATTAATATTTATAGGCACTCAAAAACGGTCAGAAATATAAAATAATTTCTGACCGCACTTTAACGTTATAATTAAGCTAAACGTATTTTCGCTTCTGCAATAGCTTCGGCAACACGCAATGGAGATACCCCACCTTTTGCACAACGTTTGTCTAAGCAAGATTGGAGCGAAAGAATCTCGTAAACATCATCTCCCACTACTTCACTAAATTGGCGGAATTCAGGAATACTGAGATCTTCTAATCCCTTCCCTTTATCAATCGCATAAACAACCGTTTCACCCACAATATGATGAGAATCTCGGAAAGGTACACCCTTAGAAACTAAATAATCCGCTAATTCAGTTGCGTTTGAATAGCCTTTTAACGCAGCTTCTCGAGTACGTTCAACATTTACTTTCAATTCATCTAATACGAACGTTGCCATATCCACACAGTTTTGCCAAGTATCTAAGGCATCAAAAATACCTTCTTTGTCTTCTTGCATATCTTTATTATACGCAAGTGGCAAGCCTTTTAAGGTGACTAGCATGCCTGTTAATGAGCCAATCACTCTGCCTACTTTACCCCGAATTAACTCACATGCATCAGGATTTTTCTTTTGTGGCATTAATGATGATCCCGAAGTCACGCGATCAGATAGCTCGACGAAATTTGCCTCTCCGCTATTAAAGATAATCATATCTTCAGCAAAGCGGGAAAGATGCGCCATACTGAGGGATGCGATGGAAAGCAACTCTACAATATGATCGCGATCAGAGACGCTATCTAAGCTATTTCTAGTTGCGAAAACAAAACCAAGATCGTGCGCAAGTGAATCACGATCTACGGCATAAGCCGTACCAGCCAGCGCACCACTACCAAGTGGACAGGTATTCATACGATTATACGCATCTGTTAAACGTGAATAGTCGCGGTCGAACATTTCCACATATGCCATACACCAATGAGCAAAAGTGATTGGTTGAGCTCGTTGTAAATGGGTATAGCCAGGCATTACTGCTTGTTGTGTGTTTTCTGCGGTTTGAACTAAGTGGCGTTGCAAATTACGTACTGATTCTTGTAATTCAACCACACGTTGTTTGCACCATAGTTTTATATCTACTGCCACTTGATCGTTGCGGCTACGGCCAGTATGTAATTTTTTACCAAGGTTGCCTACTTTATCGATTAGCTTACTTTCAACCCAACTATGAATATCTTCAGCATCATCTTGTAAAATTGCTTGCGGATTTGACCGCACTTCAATAAGTAATTCATTGAGTGCTTGCTCAAGTTGATGCTGTTCTTCGATAGTTAATACATTGACTTTCACCAAGGCTTTGGACCAACCAATCGAGCCTTGAATATCCTGTTCTACCAAACGATAATCAAAACGTAACGAGTCATTAAAATCTTTAAAACGTTTATCCGCTGCCTGCGTAAAACGCCCCCCCCAAAGTGCCATAATCTTTCCTTTTTATTTTAATTAATTATTCTATTATTGTGCATATTTATGCATAAATCAACATTCTATATTAATAATAAAACAAAAATGGACAAAATCTTTCATTTTGTCCATTTTATCTGTATTAGTGCTATTTATAGCGTTTTTGCTAAATTTTTGATAAAGGTTTTGAATTCTTTACCTAATTTTTCATGACGAATACCGTATTCTACGAAAGCTTCCATATAGCCAATTTTATCACCACAGTCGAATGTTTCACCTGTCATATGGAATGCTTCGACAGTTTCTTTTTCAATGAGCATATCAATAGCATCGGTCAATTGGATTTCATCACCAACACCTACCGGAGTTTTTTCCAATAAATCCCAGATTTCAGCAGAGAATACATAACGACCCACTACAGCAAGGTTCGATGGTGCCTCTTCAACGGCTGGTTTTTCAACAATGTTATTAATTTTTGCACTTTCACCACCATTAAGAGCTACACCGCCACAGTCTGCAACACCATAGCTACTCACATTTTCTTGTGGTACCGGTGCAACCATTATCTGACTAGCTCCTGTTTCTTTAAAACGTTTAATCATTGCAGAAAGATTTTCTTTTTTCTGATTTGCGCTAAAATCAGCCAATAATACATCGGGTAATACTACAGCAAAAGGCTCATTACCAACTACTGGACGACCACAAAGAACAGCATGACCTAAGCCCTTAGCATTACCTTGGCGAACGTGCATAATCGTTACATCTTTTGGACAGATAGAACGCACTTCTTCTAGAAGTTGACGTTTAACTCGTTTTTCTAGCATCGTTTCTAGTTCAAAAGAGGTATCAAAATGGTTTTCGATAGCATTTTTTGATGAATGCGTGACAAGTACAATTTCTTTTATGCCAGCTGCAACACATTCATTTACAACATACTGAATTAATGGTTTATCAACTAATGTAAGCATTTCTTTTGGAATTGCTTTTGTTGCAGGTAACATGCGGGTCCCTAACCCTGCTACAGGAATAATTGCTTTCATAATATTAAATCCATTATTTACGATTATGATGAACCGTCTAATTGTTCATCTTTCATCTGTTTAATTCGTTGGTAAATTTCTTCTCGGTGAACGGATACTTCTTTAGGCGCTTCTACACCGAGTTTAACTTGGTTTCCACGTACACTCAAAATCGTGATAGAAATATCATTTCCAATAAGTACACTTTCGCCAACTTTACGAGTCAAGATTAACATCTTTTATCTCCTTAGTTTGCATTTATTAGATATCCCCATCAATCAAGGAAGGTTGGCATCCCACCAACCGGCTTGTACTACAGATTTTTGTTTAACCAGTCCTGCGCCACTTTAACTGCTTGTGCTACATTTTCTGGTTGGGAGCCTCCTGCCATTGCCATATCCGGACGACCACCGCCTTTACCCCCGACCTGTTGAGCCATTAAATTAACGAGCTCTCCAGCTTTTACTTTGGTAGTTAAATCGTTTGTTACACCAACGACAAGGTTGACTTTTTCATCTAAGATCGATGCGAATGCGATTACGCCTGAGCCGAGTTGATTTTTTAAATCATCGACCATCACACGTAATGACTTTGTTTCTATGCCATCTAATTGTTGTGCGATAACAGAAACACCGTTGATTTTCACCGCACTTTTCACAAAATCAGAACCCGCCTGCATTGCGGCTTTTTCTTTTAGACCTTGCAATTCTTTTTCCACTTTCTTCGCTTTGTCTTGAAGTTGTTGGATTTTTTCTACTAAGGTATTTACATCTGATTTGAATAAGTCTGCGCTTTGGAGCAGAATGCGTTGTTGATTATGTAACCATTCAATCGCATTTTCACCAGTTACAGCTTCAATACGACGAACGCCTGCAGCCACTGCACTTTCAGTAATAATTTTAAATAGACCGATATCCCCAGTGCGTTTTGCGTGAATACCACCACAAAGCTCAATTGAGAAGTCGCCCATGGTCAATACGCGAACGTTATCACCATATTTCTCGCCAAAGAGTGCCATTGCCCCTTTAGCTTTTGCTGAATCAATGTCCATAATATCCGTTTGAACAGGGAAGTTAGCACGGATTTTTTGGTTTACTAGTGTTTCAATTTGAGTTAATTGTTCTTTTGTAATTGCTTCTGGCTGTGCAAAGTCAAAACGCAAGGCTTTATCTGAAACAAGTGATCCTTTTTGCACAACATGTTGACCTAAAACTTGACGTAAAGCCGCGTGCAATAAGTGTGTTGCTGAGTGATTAAGTGATGTACTGTGGCGACGTTCCGCATCCACAATAGCATTCACTGTTTGCCCAACTTTCAAACTTCCTTGCGTTAATTCTCCAATGTGTCCAAATACTTGCCCATATTTTTGGGTATCTTTAACATTAAAGGTCACGCCTTGCGCGTTTAAATATCCGCTATCGCCAATCTGACCGCCTGATTCTGCGTAAAACGGTGTATTTTCTAGAATAACGACTGCACTTTGACCTGCTTCGATACTTTCCACTGATTTACCATCATAGAAAAGTGCGGTGATTTTTGCTTGAGATTCGACTTCAGTATAGCCTTCAAACTTGGTTTCACCATCTACACGAATAATGCTGTTGTAGTCCACACCAAACTGACTTGCGGCTTGAGCACGAGTACGTTGCACTTCCATTTCACGGTCAAAGGCTTGTTCATCAATAGTGATATTGCGCTCACGACATACATCAGCCGTTAAATCCAATGGGAAACCATAGGTGTCATAAAGTTTGAATGCAACTTCACCTGAAAGAATGCCATCTTTCACTTGAGCAAGGGCTTCATCTAATAAGCTCAAACCACGTTCTAGAGTGCGAGCAAATTGTTCTTCTTCTAAACGTAATAGTTTTTCAACATTTGCTTGTTTTGCTTTTACGTCTTTGCCCGCTTCAGCCATTACTTCAATTAGAGTTGGTACGAGTTTATAGAAAAAGGCTTCTTTGGCACCTAATAAGTGACCGTGACGAACTGCGCGGCGAATAATACGACGCAAGACATAACCACGGCCTTCGTTTGATGGAATAACGCCATCTGCGATTAAATATGCACAAGAACGAATATGGTCAGCAATAACACGTAATGATTTATTACTTAAATCTGTTGTGCCAACAACTTCAGCCGTCTTTGCGATTAATGTTTTGAAAATATCAATCTCGTAGTTTGAGTTCACATGTTGCAATACAGCAGAAATACGCTCTAAGCCCATACCTGTGTCAACTGATGGGCGTGGTAATTTTTCCATTGTGCCATCAGCTAAACGGTTGAATTGCATGAACACAACGTTCCAGATTTCGATATAACGGTCGCCATCTTCTTCTGGTGAGCCTGGAGGTCCGCCCCAAATATGATCACCGTGATCGTAGAAAATTTCAGTACAAGGACCACAAGGACCTGTATCGCCCATTGCCCAGAAGTTGTCTGATGCGTAAGGTGCGCCTTTATTGTCACCAATGCGAATAATGCGTTCAGCAGGTACACCGACCTCTTTATTCCAGATGTTGTAGGCTTCGTCATCCGTTTCATACACGGTTACCCATAGTTTTTCTTTAGGTAAACCAAGCCATTGTGGGGATGTTAAATATTCCCAAGCAAAATTAATCGCATCGTGTTTAAAGTAATCACCAAAACTGAAGTTACCGAGCATTTCAAAGAAAGTATGATGACGCGCGGTATAACCAACATTTTCTAAGTCGTTATGTTTACCACCAGCACGCACACAACGTTGCGCAGTGGTCGCTCTAGAATAAGGGCGTTTATCCATTCCAAGGAATACATCCTTAAATTGGTTCATCCCAGCGTTCGTGAAAAGCAAAGTCGGATCATTTTCCGGCACAAGTGAGCTACTCTCAACTACTTGGTGACCTTTGCTATGGAAAAAATCAAGGAATGATTGTCTTATTTCTGCTGTTGTTTTCATTAAAAAGAATCCTTGTTACCCATAATAAAAATAAAAACTAAATCGCTCTATTTTTGCATATTTTTGAAATTTATAAAAAGGCTTTTTGCCAAAACCCAAAAATAAAACCGCACTCCACGACGCTATTTGAGAAGTGCGGTTAAAATTTAAGTTATTTCAGATTATTCAAAAAACAATTTCTTGTTAATTATTCATCTCTAAGCGGAACAACCAACATATCAATTTTAATCGTATTCATCACTTGACGTGTTGAAGACATTAACTTACTCCAAAAGTCTTGGTGATGTCCCGTCACTAATAAATCTACATCATATTGTTCGATGGCATCACTTAGAACTTGTCCTAAATCACCACTGCCACTCAATTTTTCTGAAATTGGATAATCCGCACTTTCAGCTAAATCTAACAAGGCTTTTTGTGTTTCCGTGGAAATTCTGTCTTGCATTGAAGACATATTCACATCAATCAATCCAGTGTAAAGATCCGAGAAGTTCACATCAACGTGGATGATAGAAAGTTTTGCTTCGTGACGTTTTGCAACCCCAACCGCTTTTTTAAGTAAAACAGGACTCTCTTCAGAAAGATCTACTGCCACTAAAACGTGTTTGTACATAATCGACTCCTTAACTGATTGGTTCGGTTTTTTAACTGGTTCTAATGCTAACATTTTGAGCAATAAAAAACTGTGTACTAGATCACAATTTAAACATTTTTATTCAAAATTCATTAAATTTTCAATGTCTGCAATTTCTTTAGGGGCAGCTACGGTTAGGATTTTATTACCATATTCAGTCATGAGTAAATTGTCCTCAATACGCACGCCAATGCCTTTGTATTGCTCTGGCACATCAGCATCTTTTGAAATATAAATACCAGGTTCAACGGTAATCACCATGCCGATTTCGAGTATCCGCTGTTTATCCTGACCATAGCTACCCACATCATGTACATCTAAACCTAGCCAGTGTCCTAATCCATGCATATAAAATTGGCGATAAGCTTGTTGTTCAATGAGTGTATCGACATCACCGTTTAAGATACCTAAATCCACTAATCCTTGGGTTTTAATACGAATGACTTCATCATTGGCTTGCTTAATGGAATTGCCTGGTACAAGTAATTCAATCGCACGTTTTTGTGCTTTTAAAACTAACTCGTAAATTTCACGTTGAGGCTGGCTAAATTTTCCATTTACAGGAAAAGTGCGGGTAATATCGCCTGCATACATGGCAAACTCACAGCCGGCGTCTATAAGCACCAAATCCCCATCATTTAATGGGCGATCATTTTCTGTGTAGTGCAAAATACAGGCGTTGTTTCCCCCAGCAACAATGGAATTGTAAGAAGGAAATCTGGCGCAATGACGATTAAATTCATGCAAAATATCGCTTTCAATTTCATATTCAAAGCGATTTGGACGTGTCGTTTGCATTGCTTTAATATGCCCAAGTGCCGTAATTTGTCCTGCTTGTTGCATTAAGCGGATTTCATTAGGCGATTTTATAAGGCGCATTTCGCTGAGCATTGGTCGCCAATCTAAAATCTCGTTAAAATTCACCGCACTTTCTGTCACTAATTTATCACCCCAAGTATGAATTTCTGGCACATAGTAAAGTGCGGTCAAATTTTTCAGTATTTTGGGGAGTACGGTAACGAATTCTTCAATAGAATAGGCTTCATTTACATTAAGTTGTTGTGGTGCTCGCTCAACACCTAATCGGCGACCATTCCACGTTTCAAGTAACGGATCGCGTGGACGAAGAAAAATAATAGCTTTTTCTGCTTGTTCTGTTTTCAGTAATAACAACGCTGCATTAGGTTCATTAAAGCCCGTTAAATACCAAAAATAGCTATCTTGACGGAAAGGATAGGTACAATCATTATTACGGCGTTTTTCGATTTCAGAAAAAAGCAATAATGCTGAATTAGGTTGCATTTGAGTGAATACTCGTGTGCGACGTTCCTCAAATTCTTCTTTAGGCAATTCAGCCATATAAGCCAATTCCATTCGAGATCTCCTTAATGTAATACAGGTTTGCTCTCAATTTCTCCTTCGTTGAAATGAGAATAGAATAACATAGCAATGGTGCGAACATATTCAATGATTTCTTCTAGTGCTTCCACTAGTTCTTCTTCGTTATCGTCTTCATCATAACCAAGTTGGCAAATATCTTGTAAATCATCTACGGCTTCGCCAATCTCGCCTTTTTCTTTTGCTAATTCAGGTTGAGCTAAGCCAAGACCAAGTAAGAATTGGTTTGCCCAGTCAGATAAGCTATCCGCTTGCGCAAAGACATTTTCATCTTCGGTTAAACCAAGTTCAAAGGTAAATCCTTCAACATCTGATAAGGTTTGACTAATTTGTTCATAAAGTTCTGTAACGGGTTGAACTAATGCTGTTGGGTAAGCGTGATTATCATTGCTGAATTGATATAAGAGCGGTAGCCAACTTTGATCTTTTAATCCGCCACAAAGTAAACCGCTTAAAAAACCGTGTAGTTCTGTTGCATTAAAGCCGATTCCAGCAGATTTAAGTTGTTGGTTAAGGTCAGAATGAGAAATGAGCATAATAGATTTCCTGAGTAAATTTGAAATTAGTGTAAACCTTTGTAAATAAAAAAGCGATCGCTTTTCCTTGTGGAAAAACGACCGCACTTTTATCTGATGATGAGCGAATTACATCATTCCGCCCATGCCACCCATACCGCCCATGCCTGCGCCTAGGTCAGCTTTTTCATCTTTTGGAAGCTCAGTTACCATACATTCAGTGGTAATCATTAAGCCTGCTACAGATGCCGCAAATTGCAATGCAGAACGAGTTACTTTAGTTGGATCTAAGATACCCATTTCGATCATATCGCCGTATTGTTCTGTACCTGCGTTATAACCAAAGTTTCCTTCGCCATTTTTAACCGCACTTGCCACAACAGATGCTTCTTCACCTGCGTTAGTAACGATTTGACGTAAAGGTGCTTCCATCGCACGTAATGCAAGTTTGATACCCACATTTTGTTCTTCGTTGTCACCTTTTAGACTTGCTGCAACTTTCGCTGCTGCGCGAACTAATGCAACACCACCACCTGCAACGATACCTTCTTCAACCGCTGCACGAGTTGCATGTAATGCATCATCCACACGGTCTTTTTTCTCTTTCATTTCAACTTCAGTTGCTGCGCCGACTTTGATTACTGCCACTCCGCCAGCTAATTTAGCCACGCGTTCTTGAAGTTTTTCTTTATCGTAGTCAGAAGTTGATTCTTCAATTTGTTGGCGAATTTGAGCCACACGACCTTTGATTTGAGATTCATCACCAATACCATCAATAATGGTTGTGTTATCTTTATTGATAACAACACGTTTTGCTTGACCTAAATCTTCTAATGTCGCTTTTTCAAGCTCCATACCGATTTCTTCAGAAATCACAGTACCCGCAGTTAAGATCGCAATATCTTGTAACATCGCTTTACGACGATCACCAAAACCAGGCGCTTTCACGGCTGCAACTTTCACGATACCGCGCATAGTGTTCACCACTAAGGTTGCAAGCGCTTCACCTTCCACATCTTCAGCGATGATTAATAACGGTTTACCTGCTTTCGCAACACCTTCTAACACTGGAAGTAATTCACGGATATTAGAGATTTTTTTATCAACAAGAAGAAGATATGGATTATCTAATTCAACCGTTGCTGTTTCTGGTTTGTTGATGAAGTATGGAGAAAGGTAACCACGGTCAAATTGCATCCCTTCAACCACATCTAATTCATCTTCAAGACCTGTACCATCTTCAACGGTAATCACGCCTTCTTTACCCACTTTTTCCATCGCTTGTGAGATTAATTGACCCACAATGCTGTCAGAGTTTGCAGAAATGGTACCTACTTGTTCAATTTCTTTCGCTGTTTCACAAGGTTTAGATAAATTTTTAAGCTCAGAAACAACCGCACTTACTGCTTTATCGATACCACGTTTTAAATCCATTGGATTCATGCCTGCCGCTACTGCTTTCAAGCCTTCATTTACGATAGCTTGCGCAAGTACAGTTGCCGTGGTTGTACCATCACCTGCAGCGTCATTTGCTTTAGATGCTACTTCTTTCACCATTTGTGCACCCATGTTTTCGAATTTATCTTCTAATTCGATTTCACGAGCAACAGATACACCGTCTTTAGTGATAGTTGGTGCGCCAAATGATTTATCTAAAATTACATTACGACCTTTCGGGCCAAGGGTTACTTTTACTGCATCGGCTAATACATTCACGCCTTTAAGCATTTTTACGCGTGCGTCATTACCAAATTTTACGTCTTTTGCTGCCATTTTCTTTTCCCTTATCTAATTATTCTACAATTGCTAAGATGTCATTTTCAGAAATGATTAATACTTCTTCACCATCGATTTTTTCGCTTTTCACGCCGTAACCGTCGTTGAAAATTACGGTATCGCCAACTTTCACATCTAAAGGTTGAACAGTGCCATTTTCTAAAATACGACCTTTACCCACTGCTAATACTTTCGCTCGGGTTGATTTGGTCGCTGCTGAACCTGTTAATACGATACCGCCAGCTGAACGGGTTTCGACTTCTTCACGTTTAATAATTACACGATCGTGTAAAGGACGAATATTCATGATTAATTTCCTTCTTAAAGAATTTGTAAAGCATCTCTTATATAGGGAACGATTTCTAACTTTCAAGTGTGATAAATTAAAAAAAATTTTGCACTTACTTATTGAAATCTAAATACGGGCTATTCATCATTACATTTACTTTTCTTTTGAGCATATAAAGAAACACGCTATTCCAGCAGCCACAAACGTTGCAATAATATAAACTGCTAAATAACCAAAAGTACCTGCAATTCGGATAGAGATAAATCCAGCTAAATAGGCTCCTAAAAGCGCGATAGAAAATTGTAACGCACTGTCCAGCGTAGCGTATGTTTTAGTTGATTTGTCCATAATCATGGCGAGTAAGCAAGGCACAAGTAATGCGTAAGTCATACTTAATAATAAGATTGGTACGGTGATAAGATAAGGAAAATCCGTGCCGACATATTCAAATAAAATAAATAAGCAGAAGGCAAAAATTTGGCTAAATAATACCCATTGGGTGACGGAAACCCGAGAATATTTTTTGAGTAATAGACCGTTGAGTGGAGCAAAAGCGATAGCACAAAGGGGTTCGAATACGGAAAGTAATAACCCAATGTGTTGGCTGCTCCAGCCCAATGCATTTAGACGTGGAATGAAACTACTGACCACCATGCCGCTGGGAATAAACACAAATAACAATAAAATCAACCAATGAAATGAGATGTGCGGTTGTTGCCAAAAGTGGAAAAAGCGTGTGAATAAAAAACGCAATGGCGGATTTTGCGGTTCAGTGGCAACTGTAGGTTCGGAATATAGGCTGATTTGTAGAATCAACAGTAGCGCAAAAACACTGATTAAATCCACCGCACTTTGCCAGCCGTAATGATGATAAATCAGTAACACCAAACCGCCGCCAAGCATTTTACCCAGGCGTCCTGCGATCACTTGAATGACGCCGCCAAAGCCACGTTGCTCAAAAGGCAGGATGGCACACGTCAGCCCCAACGCCGCACAACCAAAAAATAGACTGCTTAGGTTCAATAGCACACACGCCACCATAAGCAGTGCAAAATCTTGTTGCGGTTGGATGAAATGCAACATAAATAAGGCAATAAAAATGATTAGCGAGGAAAGGCATAGCCAGCCTCGAAATTGCCCGATACGTTTGAGACGATAGCGTTCAATTAACGGCGAAACGATGAATTTCGCCATTTCCATTCCACCAAGCAAATAGAACCAACTAAGCTGTTTAAGATCAAACCCCATTTCTTTTAACATGGTGATGAGCGCAATCATATAAAACGCTACTACGCAGAATTTAAAACCGGCAGTTGTGGCAAGGATCGCCCAATCCTGTTTAGTGAGTGATGTTGCCTTGTTGGCATTGCCAAAATGCTGCATAACGTCCTTTTTGTTCTAAGAGTGTTTGATGCGTGCCTTGTTCGGCAATGTTGCCGTTTTCCAACACATAAATGCAATGCGCACCCACAATGGTGGAAAGTCGGTGAGCGATTATCAACACGATTTTGTCTTTAACCAGCTGATCCAACGCTTTTTGCACTGCCAGCTCATTGCAGGTATCCAACGATGCTGTCGGTTCATCTAAAATGAGAATCGGCGCGTCTTTTAAAATCGCTCGAGCGATAGCAAGTCGTTGCTTTTCACCGCCGGAAAAGTTACTCCCAATTTCATTAACTTGCGTTTGATAGCCTTGTGGTAATGCCTGAATAAAATCATGGCATTGGGCAAGTTTACAGGCGTGAATCACCTCTTCATCGGTGGCATTGGGTTTTGCCATTCGGATGTTATTTAATACACTGTCTTGGAATAAATACACGTCTTGAAACACCACAGAAATTAAGCGCATGAGCTGTTCTTGGCTAACATCCCGAATATCGATACCGCCGATCGTAATTCGCCCTGATTGCGGATCAGCATAACGCAACAACAAGCGAAGTAATGTTGTTTTACCACAACCACTGGTGCCCACAAAAGCATTGAGGCTGTTAGGTTGTATATCTAGATTAATGTCTTTTAGGATGGTTTTTTCAGCATTATAACCAAAGTGGACATGCTCATAGCGAATGCGATAATCTGTGGGTAATCTGCTGCCATGATTTTCCGCCAATTCAGGCAATGCCATCAGTTTTTCAAATTTTTCACAGCTAATCACAAAAATTTCTAAGAGCGAAGACATTTGCACAAAGAAGTTCAATACATCTGAAATTCGCGCAATTAAAATCAGCACCGTGGCTAACAATACCCAATGGGCGCTACCAGAAATCACCCAAAATATGCCAACAATTAATACCGCAATAAGACTTAATTGAATGCTTGAGGTAATAATCAAATTCGGGCGTTCGCCTTTTTTTGTGCCAATGCGTTGAATATTGGCCACATCTTCAATCACACGGTTGAAAATATGTTGTTTGTTTTCAGTCTGCCCTGTTGATTTCAGAATTTCCAAACCTTGCACAAACTCGATGGTTTCGCCTTTAAGTCGCTGATTAGCTTCTGCCAAAATACTAAATCCACGACGGAAAGCTTTTCTCCACCATAAATAAAGTGGCACGATAAGCGGAAAAATAATGAAGATCAGCAGCCCAAAGCGGTAATCAAAGAAACAAAGACAAAGGGCGGCAGACACCGGTGTTACAATGCCGTAAATTAGAATACTGATTAAACTGAAAGCGTAATTTGTGGCTTCATTAATACTTTGGATGGCAACGGCACTGAGTTCGCCTGCACGAAATCCACTGAGGACGGCAAGAGATACGCGACGAAGTTTTTCGCCTAGTTGACGTCTTAATTGATATGTCGCCAAGAATGAATCACCTTTGGTGTCATAATATTCCGCCCAAATGCGGAAAAGGAGGCTGGCGATTAAAAGCACTCCACACAAAATACTCCAAAAAATGACCGCACTTTGTCCAGCTTCAGTTTGTTCTAATGCCAAAAGCAGCGGATACAGCAAGCCGATAGCCACGCCGAATAAAGTTGCAGACAGTGCTGCAAAAGCAAGACAGCGTAAGAATGCGCTTTGTTGCTGTTGAGCGGCGGCAAATAAGGCGTGATAAGTTTGCCATAGGCTTTTTACACGTTGAGTTTCGGGATTAAAGTAAGATTGCATAACATTCTCTAATGTATCGTCCAAGATTTTGCCTGTTGATATTCCGCCCAAAGGGTTTGATAGGCGACATTGGTTTGCAACAAGGCTTGGTGATTGCCTTGAGCAATGATTTTACCGTTCTCTAAATAAATAATTTGATCGGCTTGGGTAATGCTAGACAGGCGATGCGCCACCATGATCACCGTTTTATTTTGCATCAGCGCATGAAATGCCTGCATTAAATCCGCCTCGTTTTTTGCATCGGAAAAAGCCGTGGGTTCGTCTAGCAATAAAATCGGGCGATTTTGTAAAAAGGCACGGGCTATACTGATACGTTGTTTTTGTCCGCCTGACAATAATTGTCCGCGTTCACCCACTTTCGTTTGATATTGCTCTGGCAAGGCCATAATAAAGTCATGAATACGGGCTTGTTTGGCGGCATTGATAATGGCTTCTTCCGTCACATTTTCTATGCCGTAAGCGATGTTTTCGGCAATAGAGCAAGAAAATAAGAAATTATCCTGAAATACGACCGAGCAATATTTCATGAGTTGATCCTGTTCCATATGACGAATATTCGCACCACCTAAAGTAATTTTTCCGCTATCGACATCCCAAAAGCGCAACAGCAAATTGAGTAAGGTAGTTTTGCCGGAGCCTGAAGTGCCAATAATGGCAGTAAAACTATTTTGCGGCACGCTGAAGTCGATATTTTTCAGCGTTGCTTTATCGGCATCATAGCTGAAATTGACCTGTTCAAATTGAACAGCATACCCCTTCGGCGTTTGTAATGGCAAAAGTGCGGTGGCATTTTCCAACGTTTTTATTTCGTTAATGCGTTCAATTGCGGCGCGGGAACGTTCCAACAAATGAAACAGCCCCATGTAAGGATGCATGGTTTCAATTAACCCGGCGGCTAACACTAAAAAGGCAAAAAAGCCAAAGGTGGAAAGCAGAGCAAGCGAGTGTAAATACACGCCTAACACGATCAAAAACAGCATGATCGGCATTGGTGTAAAGAGCGAACGGGCAAGACGTGTTGGAGCGCCTACTTTGGCTAAAAAAGCGAAGATGACCTGATTAAAATTTTCCAATGCGGTGCTAAAACGACTGTATGAACTTTGTCCCGCATCAAAGGTACGAATCGTGCTCATGCCTTGAATATATTCAATAATCGCGCTGTTAATTCTGCTCACGGCAGCACCGTAATCACGATAATTCAATCGACTTTTTTGCATTAACCGTTGCAGAATCGTAAATAGCACGACTAGGAAAATCACCACAGCCAATGCCATTTGCCAATTTAACCAAAATAATGCTGCCAACACGAAAATTGGTGTGGAATAAGCCTCCGCTTTAAGGGGGGGCGCATCGGCAACAAAGGTGTGCAATTCGTTTACGTCATCGCACAGTACTTTGGTTAAACCGCCTGAACCGATTTCATTGACTTTGCCTAACGATAATTGACTAATTTTTTTCGCAAGCTGTTGGCGTAGCATTTTTTCCAATTCAAAGGCTGCATAATGAGATTTGTCGTGCGCTTTAATTTTGCAGGTGTAATACAAAATGGACGTGACAAGCAGCGCGAAAATCTGCCAATAAGGAAACGTAAGAGATTGGCTGACGGTGAACACAATGTGGATCATCAAAAGCCAAATCACGATTTTTAATCCTTGCGCGAAGGTTGCCAACCACATTGAGGCGCGTAATTGCTCTGCAACAGGTTGGCAAATTTGTTGGTGTTGCTGACTCATTGCTTAAAATCTTAACTCAGTAGAAAGCCCAATTTGACGTTCCGGCTGACGGGTAATGTCGCCAGAGCGCGGTACGAGTAAGATATCTTTTCGTGAATTAAGCACGTTGTCGGCATAAAGCGTGATTCTGGCATGCTTAAAGTCATACGCTAAATAAAAATCAAGTTGGTCATAATGCCCTACTTTACCATTGGCTAAGTTATCGGCAGTGGAATAATAACTACTGTTGTAGCTGTAATTGGTCCCAATTTCTAGATGGTCAAGAAGACGATAATTGGCCCCCACTTTTCCACTAAAACTTGGTGCACGAGCGAGTTTATTCCCTTCAATGCCGCTGTTTGGATAACGTTTGATATCGGTTTTTAACATCCCGATGCCTGCGTTGAGTGCCAGTTTCTCCGTGGCTTGCCATTCGGTATTAATTTCCGCACCATAGGTAATGACTTTATCGGCATTGCGGATCACGATGGAATTCGGACCAAGGGTGAACGGTAACTGCATGTCTTTGTAGTCGTTATAGAATAGGTTGCTGTTAATGCGTAGGCGTTTATCTGCGGATGTCCAACGATGATAAAGTTCGTAGTTCCAGACATATTCCGCGTCATATTCATAGCTGGTGTACGGCACACCGAAAGTCACACCGGCACTGCCCGGATTATAACCTTTGCCTACTTTAAAGCCTAAGCGTTGAGCATCGTTAATTTTCCATGCAATGTCTGCTTTTGGCAGGAAGACATTGTATTTTTTATCTCGGTTGATGGAAAACATCGCACTTTTGCCTTTACGCTGATGATGTTCCTGTTCATAGCGAGCAGAAAGCGTCAATTCAAACGGAATATCAGGTGTAAAGGTAATTTCACCAAAGGCCGCCTTGGTTTTCGTTTTATCATTAAAATTTGTCGTAATCGGCGTGCGAGCAATGCGTCCATTAAGCATCGTAACACTTTCATCTTGTTTCGCATTGAAATAGAACAAACCGAATAAACCACGGTATTTTTCGCTTTCGTATTTTACAATGGGTTCAATTTGTAATTCATTGCCATCAACGTGAGCCGGAACACCTCGACGATTTGGAGGCAATGCGGTGTTGAATGGCGACGTTGTTTTTCTATCGTGAATAAAGTGGGTGTAAACCAATTTATTTTCCCATTTCCAATGATCTGAGAGTTGATAGCCAATGTCCCAAATGGTACTGGCAGAGCGTGTTTGGAATACCGGACGTTCCGGCGTGTAACGTGGAGAATTAGGTTGTAATTCCATTTCACCTTGTGGTGCTCGCGCGTTTAAATGATTGAACGTTAAACGGCTATAGAGATCAGGCAACGCAGACGGCGTCCAGAGTAATTTTGCGCGGGTGTTAGTGGCTTTAAACCAACGCGGGTTTCCGACGGGATCATAATGCGGTAAATCCACAGCAGTTTCCCGCTGTTGATGATCTACGCTTAAACGAAACGCTAATTCGTCTTTCACGACAGGACCAGAAATTAGGGCCGCCGTTTGTGCCAATCGATGATTACCCATGTTTAATTTCGCTGCACCTTCCCATTCTTGTGTTGGGTCATTGCTAGTCATCACCACCGCACCGGCAATGGCGTTACGCCCTTGGGCATAGCTTTGCGCCCCACGATAGATTTCTACCTGTTTCATATCCCAGAGGGATTTTGTGCCGAACGCCAGTTCGTTATAGCTAGACGTTCTGCCGTCAATTTGCATGTTTAAACGTGGACGTGAACCGGCAAAAAATGCCACCGCACCTACTGCTGGACCGGAACCGTCAACGCCGCGCACTGTAGGTAAATCATTGCCCAAGCCGGTATCTAAAATATTTACATCGCGTTTTAATAATTGGGTCGCAGACAGTAAATTAGCTTCTCGTTTGAGTTGTTCGGCGGTTACCACGGAGGTGCTTGAACCAGTAGAAGATTGACTACGCTCGAATTTTTCACCAGTGACTGTGATTTCATCTAGTACTGTAGTCTGCTTACTTTCTTCAGCATGAGTAGAAAAAGAATATGCACTCATCAGGCAAAGGCTAATGAGGCTGAGTCGTGGGGATAACTTGTTCATGGGGTCTCCTAGGCTTTATCTTGGTTTAAGGTTTACACTTTTTAAATTAATTAACAAATAATGTAAATCCAACACAATTATAATACGAAAGTAAATAAGAATTTTTCTCAAATTTAATATTTGACAATTAAAGGCTTTCGGCTATGTTATTGAGCCTTAAGGAGTGAACCATGAAAAAAGATATTTTTTTGAAACAGGTTGCCACTGAACTGTTTTATCAACAAGGCTGGAGATTAACCTCTGTTGCAGAAATTTGTCGGGTGGCAGGGGTGAGTCGAGTGACGTTTTATAAATATTTTCCCACCAAGCAAGATTTAGTGAAAAGTATTTTTGAAGAACAAAAAAACAATATGCGTCAGGAGTTTGACAGGCTGTTAGCCACAAAGGCAGATTTAGCCACGGTGATCCAGCAGATTTTGACGATGCAACAAGAGTCCATGGCCACGCTATACTCCGCTGCTGTATTACATGACTTAAACCATGATCAAGATGAAACCTTACAGGCCTTTTTTAGGCAAATGGCACAGGAAAAATACCACTATATGCACTATTTCTTTAGTACGCTACAACAACGTAAAAGCGTACGTAATGATTTTCCTGTGATTTTAATTGATGTATTAATTCAAAAAATGGATGAAATGATTCATTCTTCCGTCTTACAACAGCATTATTCAGGAAAAGAACAACAACTCTTTAAAGATGTATTACAGCTTTTTTTGCATGGACTCACTTATCAATATGCCCCCTAATAAAAATATTATTTCTACGCATCATATATCTAAACTATTTGCTACTTTACTCTACGTTTCTATTAAAATTCTTTTCTTATTTATCTATTTTTACGTAAAATCCAACAACCTATCAAAAATTTGAAATAAAGGACAGCAATATGCATTTAACCTCTAGAGAACAAGAGAAACTAATGCTCTTTTTAGCCGGTGAGTTGGCGGCAAAACGCAAAGCACGTGGCGTTAAATTAAATTATCCAGAAACTATTGCTTATATTGCGAGCCATTTACAAGAGGCGGCAAGAGACGGAATGAGTGTAGCGGAAGTGATGCAATATGGTTCAACGCTTTTAACCGTTGATGATGTCATGGAGGGTGTAGCCGAAATGGTTCATGAAGTTCAGATTGAAGCCACTTTCCCAGATGGTACAAAGCTTGTTACCGTGCATAATCCGATTAGATAAAAAATAGAAGGATTTAAATACTATGATCCCAGGCGAATACCAATTAGCTGAAGGCGATATTCTCGCTAATGTCGGCAGAAAAACAGTGATAATTGAAGTAACCAATTCAGGCGACCGTCCAATTCAAGTTGGCTCTCATTACCATTTTTTTGAAACTAATAACGCTCTTAAATTTGACCGCACTTTGGCCCGCGGAATGCGTTTAAATGTACCTTCAGGCAATGCGGTGCGTTTTGAACCAGGCGAGGTGAAATCAGTAGAATTAGTGGCTTTTGCTGGTAACCAAATTATTTACGGTTTCCATAATCAAATTGATGGCAAATTATAAGGTAGGGCAGAATGGCATTAACAATTTCAAGAGCGCAATATGTAGCAACTTATGGCCCTACGGTGGGTGATAAAGTCCGTTTAGGTGATACCAATTTATGGGCAACTATTGAACAAGATTTATTAACCAAAGGTGATGAGTGTAAATTTGGTGGCGGTAAAAGCGTACGCGATGGTATGGCACAAAGCGGCACAGCCACTCGCGATAATCCGAATGTATTGGATTTTGTGATTACCAATGTGATGATCATTGATGCCAAATTAGGCATTATCAAAGCCGATATTGGTATTCGTAATGGTCGTATTGTGGGCATCGGACAAGCTGGTAACCCTGACACCATGGATAATGTCACGCCAAATATGATTATCGGTGTAAGCACAGAAGTGCATAACGGCGCACATTTAATTGCGACCGCTGGTGGTATTGATACGCACATTCACTTTATTTGCCCTCAACAAGCACAGCATGCGATTGAAAGTGGCGTTACTACATTAATTGGTGGCGGAACAGGCCCTGCTGATGGTACACACGCAACGACTTGTACACCAGGTGCGTGGTATATGGAACGTATGTTCCAAGCGGCAGAAGCATTGCCTGTAAACGTAGGCTTTTTTGGTAAAGGAAACTGTTCAACTTTAGAGCCGCTACGTGAACAAATTGAAGCGGGCGCATTAGGCTTAAAAATCCACGAAGACTGGGGCGCAACTCCTGCGGTGATTGATTCTGCATTAAAAGTGGCTGATGAAATGGATATTCAAGTGGCAATTCACACCGATACACTAAATGAAAGTGGCTTCTTAGAAGATACCATGAAAGCGATTGATGGACGTGTCATTCACACCTTCCACACGGAAGGTGCAGGTGGTGGTCATGCGCCAGATATCATTAAGGCGGCGATGTATACAAACGTATTGCCAGCTTCAACCAACCCGACTCGTCCGTTTACGAAAAACACCATTGATGAACATTTAGATATGTTGATGGTTTGCCATCACTTAGATAAACGAGTGCCAGAAGACGTAGCTTTTGCCGATAGCCGTATCCGTCCTGAAACTATTGCAGCAGAAGATATTTTGCATGATATGGGCGTTTTCTCAATTATGAGTTCAGACTCTCAAGCGATGGGACGTATTGGCGAAGTCGTCATTCGCACTTGGCAAACCGCAGATAAAATGAAAATGCAACGTGGTGAGTTAGGCAATGAAGGAAACGATAACTTCCGTATTAAACGCTACATTGCGAAATACACTATCAACCCAGCGATTGCACACGGTATTGCGGATCATATTGGTTCGTTAGAAGTGGGCAAAATTGCAGATATCGTGTTATGGAAACCAATGTTCTTTGGGGTAAAACCTGAAGTCGTAATTAAAAAAGGCTTTATTAGTTACGCGAAAATGGGTGACCCAAATGCCTCAATTCCAACGCCGCAACCCGTATTCTACCGCCCAATGTACGGTGCTCAAGGTTTAGCAACGGCTCAAACCGCAGTGTTTTTCGTTTCACAAGCCGCTGAAAAAGCCGATATTCGTGCGAAATTCGGTTTACACAAAGAAACCATTGCGGTGAAAGGATGCCGTAGCGTAGGGAAAAAAGATTTGGTTCACAATAACGTAACACCTGAAATTTCCGTTGATCCTGAACGTTATGAAGTACGTGTAGATGGCGAGCTAATTACCTGCGAACCCGTGGATACCGTGCCATTAGGACAACGATATTTTATGTTCTAAGCAGAAAAGAGCGGTCAAATTTTAAGGAGAATTTACAATGAAACTTTGGTACTCCACCACCAGCCCGTATGTACGTAAAGTGCTGGTAACGTTGAAATATCAACAATTCTTAGACAAAACAGAACTGATTAAAATTGGTTCATCATTTGATGCAAGCTCTCTGCATAATCAGGCAAATCCTCTGGGTAGAGTGCCTGCGTTAGAACGTAATTGCGGTAATTGGCTTTATGGCAGTTTGCTGATTTGTGAATATCTTGATCAAAAAGGCAAGGTAGAGCCTAAACTCATTCCAGAAAGTGGCAAGCCACGTTGGGCGGTACTCGCCTTACATAATTTAGCTGATGGCATTATGGAAAACACCGTGCCGATGATGGCTGAAAAAATGCTTCGCCCTGAAAGTGAATGGTGGACAGCTCGCCATCAACAACTAACCGAACGCAATCGTCAAAGTTTTGCAAGACTTGAGCAAGATTTGAAACCGTTTGGCATGGAATTAAACATTGGTACGTTAACGGCTGTTGCAGTTATTGATTGGTTCTTATTCAGAGCTGAGAAAATTGGATTAGATCTTGCAAAAGAATTTCCAAATTTAACCGCTTGGGCGGCAGAGATGAATGAAAAATATGAGGTTTTAAGCGAGACAACGCCTACTTTGTAACCATTTTTTGCGTCACGAAACTGGTCTAAATAATCTAATTTCTCTGTATTTTCTTCTGCCAAATCTCCCCTTTCCCTCTTTGCTAAAGAGGGGGAAAAACGAGCGAGATTTTATATCATTGTTTTATTTTGATATGGTAAATATAAATTAGTCAGATGATAGCCAATTTATAAGGAAAATCCCCTCTTTAGCAAAGAGGGAAAGGGGAGATTTGGCAGCCTTAATTAGCGAAGAAAATAAGTAATACAAAAATGAAAATCCTCAACCCCATTTTGCCTATTATGGATACTATTTTAGGCGACTTAGTTAGCCTCCAAACTGAAGGCAAAATTACACATCAAACTATTGAACGCGTGCCGTTGCAGTGGTATGAAAGCGAACGGAATATTTTGCGTAAAACTACTGACACAGGGCGTGAAGTGGCGTTTCGTTTGTTCAAAGAGGGGCAACGCTTGAAACACGATGATGTGGTGTTTATCAGCGATGAGTTAGCGATTGTGATCGAAATCTTGCCAAGCGAAGTGATTGTGCTTTCGCCGAAAACTTTGCCTGAAATGGCGAGAGCCTGTTATGAAATCGGCAACAAACATTCGCCGCTTTTTTTAGATGGCGATGAAGTCACGTTGCCTTACGATAAACCGATGTTTGAATGGTTACAAGCGGCAGGATTTGAACCGAAAAAAGCAGAACGCCGTTTAAGCCAAGCCCTGCGAGCCAATTCAGCACAAGGACATCGGCATTCACATAGCCATTCACACGATCATAACGGCTATCATCATCACGGAGATGGAAATTGGCACAAACATTAAACCGCTCTTTAACGGATTTAGGTGCGTTGTTGCACTTGGTCGATCCCACCTTGCCGATTGGAGGATTTAACCATTCAAACGGTTTAGAAACCTTCGTCCAGCAAGGCGTTGTTTCGACTAAAGCAACTCTCGAAGAGTATGTGCAAACCCAGCTGTTGCAGAACTGGATTTACAACGACGGGGCATATCTTTCCCTTGCATTCGATGCAATGAACGAAGGTAATTTTGACCGCTTGTGTGAGCTGGATTGGCAACTTTCCGCCACTAAAGTGGCACGCGAAAGCCGCGAAGGGAGCTTTAAACTCGGTGTACGCTTGCTGAAAATTTTTATTCGCTACGAAACACATACGCTGCTCACCGCTTACCAACAAGCGATTGTCGAAAAACGCGTGCAAGGCTACTTCCCTATCGTGTTTGCAATGGTTGCTCAAGCAATGGGGTTAAGCAAAGCCGATACGCTCTACGCTTTTTATTACAATGCCGCAGTGGGGGCAATTACTAATGGAGTGAAATTGATTCCTCTCAGCCAAATGAATGGGCAAGATATTCTGTTTGACTTGCGTGGCTCGCTCGTACAAGCGGTAGAATTAAGCCTTGAACCCGACGAAGAGTGGCTTGGTGCGGCAACGCTGGCGAATGATATTCGGGCTATGCAACACGAAGTGCTTTATACGCGACTTTACATGTCGTAATAATATTGAAAACAATTAAGGAAAAGCAAAATGAGCTTTAAAGAAATTTTAGAAACCTTACCCACAATCGATCATTTAACCGGTTTAAATGTGATGGATGGTAAAACGATTATCCACAACATTCCAGCCATACCAGGTAAATTAGGTTCGCTTCGACTTTATAATGCATTAGCTGAAAAATTTAACGGGAAATTAAACCGCACTTCCGCACAACAAGGCGTTGAATGGTTTGCAGAATACATCGAAGATGCAAAAGCGAATCCAGGCAAGCATCCGAACATTGATTTACTATTTAAAGTCATTGATGAAAATCTTAATTTAACCCTGATTCCACTTTGCTAATTAATCAGAATTATTTAGAATAATTGAACTTTTGATTGACAAAACCTGTCTTATTAACAAATTGGTTCAATAAAATAGCTTATTGTGCTATAACTAAGTACATTGATTGGCAAAAGCCAAAATAAAGAAGGGAAACGATGGATAAAGAAACACAAATGATGTTAGTTCCTCAAGGCAGTATCGAAGGTTATATTCGTGCGGCAAATGAATATCCGATGCTGACCGCAGAGGAAGAAAAGGAATTGGCAGAACGTTTGTATTATCACGAGGATTTAGATGCTGCGAAAAAACTCATTTTGTCGCATCTTCGTTTCGTGATCCATGTTGCGCGTGGCTATTCTGGCTATGGTTTGCCACAAGCTGACTTAATCCAAGAAGGCAATATCGGCTTAATGAAAGCTGTTAAACGTTTTAACCCTGAAGTTGGTGTACGTTTGGTGTCATTCGCCGTGCATTGGATTAAAGCGGAAATCCACGAATATGTTCTTCGTAACTGGCGTATCGTAAAAGTAGCGACCACGAAAGCTCAACGTAAATTATTTTTCAACCTACGCAAAACTAAACAACGTTTAGGCTGGTTCAATGAAAATGAAGTTGATCTAGTAGCAAATGAATTGGGTGTTTCCAAAGAAGATGTGATCGAAATGGAATCGCGTATGAGCGGTGCAGATGTAGGTTTTGATTTACCTACTGATGATGCAGAAACAGAGACTTATTCTCCAGCCCTTTATTTGGAAGATAAAAGTTCCAATTTCGCAGCAGAGCTTGAAGATGAAAACTTTGAAAGCCAAGCAACCGAGCAATTAGGTGCTGCGCTACAAAGTCTAGATGCGCGTAGTCAGGATATTATCAAAGCTCGTTGGTTAGATGATAACAAAGCTACATTGCACGACTTGGCAGCGAAATATAATGTCTCTGCGGAACGTATCCGTCAATTAGAAACCAATGCGCTGAAAAAATTAAAAAGTGCGGTGAGTTTTTAAATAACTTAGAAAAAGAAAACCTGCTAATTAGCAGGTTTTTTATTTATCATTTAAACGTAATTTCAAATCTTCAACAGTTTGGCAAGTCTTAATCTTATCAAACACTTGGTTCGCTTCATCATATTCCTTATTCAAATAACGTAACCACTGTTTAATTCGTGCCACATGATAAAAACCGCTGTCATATTCATTTTCGACATTCGCGTATTTTTGCAAGATTTTTTGAATCTCACACCAAGGCATTTTTTCTGCATTTGATTTCAGAACATGGCTTAAATTCGGAATATTCAATGCACCTCGTCCCACCATTAAATCCTGACAACCTGTTTGGGATAAGCAGTCTTGCCCATCTCGCCAATGCCAAATTTCTCCGTTAGCAATAACAGGAATGGATAAACGCTCTCGGACTTCACCAATTTTTTTCCAATTAATTCGATCAGCACGATAACCATCGGCTTTTGTGCGTCCATGAACTGTAATTTCGGTTGCTCCACCCTGCTCCACCGCATCAGCGATTTCAAAAGCTTGAGAAATATCATCCCAGCCTAACCGCACTTTTACACTAACGGGGAGTTCACTTGGCACAGCTCTGCGTAAGGCTTGAGTGGCACTATAAATCAATTCAGGCTGTTTCAATAATGCCGCACCACCATTACTGCCATTCACAGTTTTAGAGGGGCAACCACAATTTAAATCAATGCCATGAGAACCAAGCTCGATCGCACGAATCGCATTTTCAGCAAGGCATTCTGGATGCTGCCCTAGCAACTGCACTCGCACAGGCGTGCCAGAGGAAGTAAAGCCCTGATTTTTTAATTCAGGGCATAAACGATAAAATACTTTTTCAGGGAGAAGTTGATCAACTACGCGCACAAATTCTGTTATACATAAATCATAGTCATTCACTTCGGTGAGAAGTTGGCGTACAAAGGGATCTAAAACCCCTTGCATAGGCGCAAGAATAACACGCACTATTTCCAGCCTTTTGCTTTACAAATTAAATCGTAAGCAGCTTGAATCTGTTGAGTTTTTTCTTTTGCCATTTCCATCATTTCTGGCGGTAAACCTTTCGCCACGAGTTTATCTGGATGGTGTTCATTCATTAAACGACGATAAGCACGCTTAACCGTGTTTTGCTCGTCGGACTCAGTCACACCCAATACTTTATAGGCATCATTTAAAGTTGGACCTGAAGCATGTTGGTAACCACCACTATTTTGTTGCTGATATTGTTGGTAACCACCTTGATAGGCACCTTGTTGATATTGCTGATAAAAACCGCCTTGAGTAAAAGCTCGAGCAGCCATTTCCATTGCTATCATCTGTTCAAATTGCATACGAGAAAGACCCAGTTCTTCAGCGATCACATAAAGCACTTCTTTCTCATTTTCGTGAAGTTCTGAATCGGCAAAAGCCGCCTGAACTTGCACTTGTAAGAACATTCGTAATAAATCAGCACGTTGCCCACAGCCAATGCGAAATTCACGGATAACTTGACGAATCGGGAAATCAGATTCTTTACCACGACGAAACGCATCCTGCGCTAATTTGCGCCCCGCATCATCCAATTTAAGCTGAATCATTAATTGATTAGCTAATTGGATATCTTCTTCTGTTACACGCCCTTTCGATTTACTTAAATGCCCTAACACCGCAAAGGTGGTTTGCATAAACAAGTCTTGACGCGTTGTTTTCTTTTTAAAGAAACTGGAACTTACCGAACCAAGTTCATACAATTTTTTATCTGCAATAGAGCCTAAAATGAGCCCAGCAATCGCACCAAAAAACCCACCAACTTTCCAACCTAAAAATACGCCTATAATTTTTCCAATAAATCCCATTCTTTCCCCTGTTAAGTCAAAGTGCGGTTATTTTTATAATGTTATTTATAATGATGACAAAAATTTATTTCTCAAGTTTTATACGCCAAATTCGGCACGATAAGCACGCATTTCTGGCAAATGGCTACTGTATCGAGGATCTTGTTCGATAAATTGCATCAAGTCATCTAAATCAATGATTGATAGCACTTGGCATTGATAATCACATTCAACTTCTTGAATTGCAGAAAGCTCGCCTTTTCCTCTCTCCTTACGGTTTAAGGCGATTAATACCGCTGCAAGCTCTGCCTTATTTGCACTGATTAATTCCATAGATTCACGGATCGCAGTACCCGCCGTAATCACGTCATCCACAAGCAAAATTTTTCCTTGCAATGGGCTACCAATTAAATTGCCGCCCTCTCCGTGATCTTTCACTTCTTTGCGATTAAAACACACGGGTTTATCAATACCATAACGATTAAATAGCGCCACCGAAACTGACGTGCCAATTGGAATACCTTTGTAAGCCGGGCCAAAAACAACATCAAAATCTACCGCACTTGCCTGAATTGCCGCAGCATAGAACTCGCCTAAACGCGCTAAATCTGCCCCCGTATTGAACAAACCCGCATTGAAGAAATACGGACTTTTACGCCCCGATTTCAAAGTAAACTCTCCGAATTTCAATACATTTCGGCTTAAAGCAAATTCGATAAAATCGCGTTTATATTGTTCCATTTTTTAATCCCTATAAACTGTGTTTATAAGCCTAGCGCTTCGCGTTGAGCGATGAAAATTTGATTACAGCCTTGTTTAGCTAAATCTAATAATGTTAATAATTCTTCATGGCTAAATGGCTCTCCTTCTGCAGTGCCTTGCACCTCAATCATGCGACCATCTTCCATCATCACAACATTCATATCCGTTTCTGCTGCAGAATCTTCTACGTATTCCAAATCACAAACTGCTTGACCATCAACAATCCCTACAGAAATTGCCGAAACTAAACCTTTAATTGGATTAGTTTTTAACGTGCCATTCTCAATTAAACCATTGATCGCATCACATAATGCGACAGCCGCACCGGTGATAGAAGCTGTTCGAGTACCACCATCCGCTTGAATAACATCGCAATCTAAAGTAATCGCACGTTCACCAAGTGCTTTGAGATCCACCATCGCGCGCAAAGAGCGGGCAATTAAGCGTTGAATTTCCATTGTGCGTCCACCTTGTTTACCTTTAGCCGCTTCGCGTTGCATGCGACTATGTGTTGAGCGTGGTAACATTCCATATTCAGCCGTGACCCAGCCTTGCCCCTGTCCTTTTAAGAAACGCGGAACAGCATCTTCCACTGTTGCAGTACAAAGCACTTTGGTATCACCAAATTCAACAAGCACAGAACCTTCAGCATGCTTGGTATAGTTACGAGTGATTTTAATTGGGCGGGGTTGATTATTTTCTCGATTATTTGGACGCATAATTATTCCTTGATATGGTTTCGAACGATGTAATAAAAAAGCGCACTATTCTAGCACGCTTTGGTTTTCATTATTGGGTAGTTTTTTCAAAGTCACGAATTTTGTGGAAAGTTTCGTTTAAATCTGCCGCAAAATTAATTTTTTGAATATCTGGCGAAGAATTAGATTTAACTAACATTCTCAACGGCTGGAATTGCATATTGCACAAGTAAAGTTGTTGATGCGGCAACATATGTTGAACAAATCGAGTAAGCGCATGAATGCCACCAGCATCAAGCACTGTCACTGCATCACATTGCAGCACAATATGTCGGATTTCATGATCGGTATGAACCGTTCTATCATGCAAATCTGCAAATAATTTATCTGCAGCAGCAAAGAAAAGTGGACCGCTAATTCGGTAAACCAAAACATTATCTAAATCTTCAGGCGCATTGTGCTCAATGGCTTTTGTCATCTCAGCAATCGTCCGAATAAACAAGAGACTCGCAAGCAACACCCCCACACTAATCGCAATCACCATATCAAATAATACGGTCAAAATAAGACAAGTCAGCAACACCGCCATTTCATTTTTGCCTGAACGGCGAGCAAGGTGAATAATATCGTGCACACTTGCCATATTCCACGCCACCACCAACAACAAAGCAGCCATAGATGACAAAGGCAAATAAGAAAGGGCTTGCGAAAACAAAAGTAAAGCGAATAAAACAAGTATTGCGTGCACGACACTCGATATTGGCGATACCGCCCCTGATTTCACATTAGCCGCAGAACGAGCAATCGCAGCTGTTGCCGTAATCCCACCAAAAAACGGAGAAATGATATTCCCCAAGCCTTGTGCTAATAACTCGTTATTAGAGTGATGTTTAGTATCAGTCATATTATCTAAAATCACGGCACAAAGAAGTGATTCAATTGCGCCTAATACCGCCATTGAAAAAGCAACGGGTAACAACGCTTGTAAGATATTAAAATCCCAATGAATTAATTGACCTTGTGCATCAGGAATATTCCACGGCAGAGAAAAATCTGGCAATACATTAGGAATCCCATGACCAATGGAACCATCAGGCAAAGTATATTGGAATGCAGATCCAATCGTCGCCACCTCAAAACCAAAATTCTGTAATGCTATAGCTAAAATTGTACCAATAATCACAGCAGGTAGATGCCCTGGCACTGCCAAACGCAATTTATGCCATTGAGTCAGGACTAATAGTGTTACCACACCAACTGCTGTATTGGCCCAATTTATCGTAGGAAGTGCGGTAAAAATTATTTGGATTTTTGCGAGATAATGCGCCGGCATTTTTTCTATGGAAAGCCCCAAAAAATCCTTAATCTGCAAAGTACCAATAGTAATGCCAATCCCACAAGTAAAACCTAAGGTGACGGGCAAGGGAATATATTCAATTAAACGTCCTAGACGAAATAACGCCATCAACACTAAAATGAACCCCGAAAGCAACGTTGCCATCAAAAGACCACTTAGCCCAAATTGTTGAGTAACAGGGTATAGAATCACAACAAAAGCGGCTGTAGGCCCAGATATATTAAAGCGAGAACCACCCGTCAGCGCGATAACGATACCCGCAATAATTGCCGTGTAAAGACCATGTTGCGGCGGTACACCACTCGCAATAGCCAAAGCCATGGAAAGCGGAATTGCAATTACACCAACGGTCAACCCTGAAATAATGTCGCGAATCAGAGATTTTTTCGAATAACCTAAACGAAAGGAATCTTTCAGCGCGCTAAAGGGTTTTACAGCTAAAAAAACATTTTTAGAAAATAACGCTTTAATATGCATAAAAAAACTACAAACGATAAATAAAGTGCGGTTATTCTAGCGAAACTTTTAAAAGTTTTTTATGTTCTAGCGCAAAAAACTTGACTAAACTGGAGCAAATCTTTATAGTTTGCGCACCTTTTACGGTGAGATGTCCGAGTGGTTGAAGGAGCACGCCTGGAAAGCGTGTATGTGGGAAACTGCATCAAGGGTTCGAATCCCTTTCTCACCGCCATCCTAATTTAATCCCCTTATTTTTCTTCTTTCCTTCTTATTCAAAATCAATTTTTTATTCTTCTTATTTTTATTACGCTCATTGAATTTTTTCATCAATGCAGTAAACTAGGCACCGATTTTTAATCACCTCTCTTTTCACTTTAAATGTTACCTGCGAGTAACAAAAGGACACATCATGACAAACAAAGTAAACAGTTATGTCTGGAAAGCCTTAATTGGCTCTGCCGTCGGCTATGCAATGGACGGTTTCGATCTTCTCATTTTAGGTTTCATGCTTAGCGCAATTTCTGCAGACTTAAATCTAACACCAGCCCAAGGTGGATCTCTCGTAACTTGGACACTGATTGGCGCAGTTTTTGGCGGCATTTTATTTGGCGCATTAAGCGATAAATACGGACGTGTACGCGTGCTTACTTGGACTATTCTTCTCTTTGCGGTGTTTACTGGTTTATGTGCGATTGCGCAAGGTTATTGGGACTTACTGATTTATCGCACAATTGCTGGTATTGGATTAGGCGGTGAATTTGGAATTGGGATGGCTCTAGCAGCCGAAGCATGGCCCGCACGCCACCGAGCTAAAGCAGCATCTTATGTTGCATTAGGTTGGCAAGCTGGTGTGTTAGGTGCCGCATTACTTACACCATTATTGCTCCCGCATATTGGCTGGCGTGGAATGTTCTTAGTAGGTATCTTCCCTGCATTTGTCGCTTGGTTCTTACGTTCTCATCTACACGAACCTGAAATTTTCACTCAAAAACAAACCGCACTTTCAACGCAATCCAGTTTTACTGATAAATTACGTTCATTTCAGCTTCTTATGAAAGATAAAGCCACGAGCAAAATTAGTCTTGGTATCGTCGTACTCACCTCCGTACAAAACTTCGGTTATTACGGCATTATGATTTGGTTACCTAATTTCTTATCAAAACAACTTGGATTCAGTTTAACTAAATCTGGACTTTGGACAGCCGTTACCGTCTGTGGCATGATGGCTGGAATTTGGATTTTCGGACAACTTGCTGACCGCATCGGACGCAAACCAAGTTTCTTACTTTTCCAATTAGGCGCGGTGATAAGTATCGTGGTTTACTCACAACTTACCGATCCTGACATCATGCTTCTTGCTGGGGCATTTTTAGGTATGTTTGTGAACGGAATGATGGGCGGTTACGGTGCATTGATGGCAGAAGCCTACCCAACAGAAGCTCGAGCAACCGCACAAAACGTACTTTTCAATATTGGTCGTGCCGTAGGGGGATTTGGACCTGTGGTTGTGGGCGCAGTTGTGCTCGCATACTCCTTCCAAACTGCCATCGCCCTACTTGCGATTATCTACGTAATTGATATGTTAGCGACAATTTTCTTAATCCCTGAATTAAAAGGTAAAGCCTTAGACTAAGAAAATATAAAAGATAAAAATGCTCGCCAAGTGCGAGCATTTTTTATGAAATAAAAGTAAGCAATTGTAAGAATACTTGTTCAGCTGAAATCTCTTTCATTGAACTTGCCGATAAGTAATGCTGATTTTTACCATAACAGCCAATCAATTTAGGATCCGTTGCGCCATAAAGCGTAATATTGGGCTTATCCAAGGCGGCAGTTAAATGCGCCAAGCCTGTATCCACCGACACTACGGCTTTTGCATTCGCAAGCTGTTTTGCAAGCTCCGTTAAAGTTAACTTAGGCAACACGATCACATTAGAATGAGCTTGAGCCAAACGCTCTGCTCGCGCTTTTTCCTGTTCACTTCCCCAAGGCAAGCGAATTTCGTAATCAGAAAGTGCGGTAATTTTTTCAACCAATTTTTGCCACTCAGATTCTTCCCAATGCTTATCTGCCCGAGTTGTAGAATGAATAAATACCACATAGTTTTTTTCTGAAGTTTGATGAAGAAAATGGCGAGCAATACCATAGTCGCCCTGAACTTGAGGTAATTCATAACCTAAACTTTGAGCAAAAAGCTGACGAATTCGTTCCACAGCATGCTGTTGATAAGAAATGGCATATTTTTTATCGTAGAAAAAAGACGCTAACGGCTCTCGGATACTTTGGCGATCATAGCCATGTTTCACACCTTGAGCGAAACGAGTTGCAAATAATGCACTTTTAATGAGCCCTTGTGCATCAATTACCGCATCATAGTTTTTAGCCTGCAACAAAGTGCGGTAATTTTTCCACTCATTTCTTGTTTGAATAGAAAAAGGCGATTTACGCCAACGACGCAGAGCAATAGGGAGCACTCGATTTACAGCGGAATGCCAACGTGGAATTTCTGCAAAGTTTTCTTCCACCACCCAATCAATGCTTAAACTGGGGATCGCCTTTTGTGCATCAGTCAAGGCGGGCAAAGTATGAATCACATCGCCCATAGAGGAAGTCTTAATCACACATACTTTCATTTAATTAACCTTCTTCCCCAGTGCATAATACCGAGACCTGACACCGCTAAAATACCGCCAATAATTAAGGATGAATCCACCTGTTCATTCAACCAAACGGCTGAAAATAAAATGCCTAAAATCGGCACAAGAATAATATAGGCCGAGGCATTGCCCGCCCCTAAGTGTTTCACACCATCAAAATACCATGCATAAGCCAATACCGTTGAGCCAAATGCAAGACCAAGTAAACTAAACCATTGCGATCCATTTAATTGAAATACGGTTGCCCAATCTTCCGCACTTTCCATCCATAATGCTGCCAACGTCAGCATAAAAAAACCAAAAGTAGAAGAAATCGTGGTAGCAGTGAGAGAATCAATTCCGATTAATACTTTACGAGCCAATAAAGTATAAGCAACCCAGCAAACTAAAGCACAAAGCAATAACATTTGACCAAACCCAAAATTTTGTAAGAGGTTAGTTGGATTCCCTTTTGTCATGGCTAACAAAGAACCGCTGATGGCAATAATCATCCCTAATACAACCCAGCGATTCCATTTTTCTTTAAATAATAAAATAGCAAAAAACATCGTAAAGACGGGATTAGAGGCAACGACCATCGTTCCTTGCCCTGCTGGAACATATTTCAAACCCCAAATAAAGAAAGTCGAATAACCAAAGATCCCAAGCAAAGCCGTTAACAATAACCCCACCCATTGATTAGGTCGCAGTTGTTTAGCATATTTGAAACGATTCGCTGCATATAGCCAAATAATGAGTGGAATAATGGCGAAAAAAAAGCGCGCGCTTGAAGCAACAAATGTCGGCATAGCTTGGGCAACCACTCGTCCCCAAGGCCAAGAGGCGCCCCATAAAATCACCATTCCAATTAATTGTAAATGTATGCGTAGAGGGTTCATTTTGCTAATAATGCCTCTAATTTTTCTAATGCCATTTCTGGCGTAATATCAATCAAACTTTGATGATAACCGCCCTCTTTATCGCCTTTACGGACTTTAATCAATCCACCTTCAATTAAACGAATAATCGTTGCTTTATCCGAAAGCGGCGGCGTATATTGCGGACTCGTTGGGCCATAAAGTGCAATCAATGGACGATTTACTGCTGCCGCAATATGCATCAAACCACTGTCATTGGTCACGACTGCCGTACAATTTGCAATTAAATCCACTGCTTCATTTAAATTTGTTTTTCCTGCTAAATTGACACAAAACTCACGCAACTCTTCTGGCAGCGCTTGACGAATTTCTTCGCCCCCAGGTTCATCTTTAGCAGAACCAAATAGCTCCACTGCATAGCCTTGTGTAATTAACATTTCTGCTAATTTTGCATAATGATAATGCGGCCAACGTTTTGCTGGGCCAAATTCTGCACCAGGACAAAAACCAATAATTGGACGCTCGACTAAAAGTGCGGTTTGTTTTTCAAATTTTTTTAAGGTTTCAGTTTGTTGCGCTGGCTCAACCGTCAAATAGGGTTTCAAGACAGGAATATCATCAGCTTTTGGTACAGCATCTTTTTCAAAAGCCAATGCAACATAACGCTGCACCATCATCGGATAATCTTTTTTATTAGCACGTAAATCATTCAATAAAATATAACGGCTTTCACCTTTCCAACCCCGACGATGAGCAATTTTTGCAAAGAAAGGAACAAACGCAGATTTCAATGAGTTAGGCAAAATAATCGCCATATCATATTGTTCACGCAAAGATTTCCCTAAACGATAACGCGTTCCCAATTCAAAGGCCCGGTGCCCTAATGGCATTTCAATCGCCTTACGCACCTCTGGCATACGTGCAAGCAAAGGCTTACACCAATTCGGTGCCATCACATCAATATTGCAGTTTGGATATTGAATTTTCAGTTGCTGGTACAAACTGTGCGACATCATCATATCGCCAACCCAAGATGGGCCAATAATTAGAATATTCATTTTCTGTCTTTCAGATAAAAGTGCGGTCAAAAATACCGAGATTTTTAACCGCACTTTGTTGATGGGAAGTAGGCAAACCTACGGTTTATTTTCTATTCAACCATGCCATATATTCAGCCACGCCTTCGGCGACTGTTTTGAATGGTTTATCGTAGCCTGTTGAGCGAAGTTTAGTCAAATCTGCTTGAGTATATTCTTGATAACGAGATTTCAAATGCTCTGGGAATGGAATGGTTTCAATCTCGCCTTTACCGTGGAATTTCACTACCGCATCAGCCACCGCACGGAAACTTTCTGCATTTCCTGTACCAAGGTTGTAAATACCAGAAATACCATTTTGCCAACACCAAATATTCACTGCAGCCACATCACCCACATAAACAAAATCACGGCGGAAGTGTTCGCTGCCTGCAAATAATTTTGGATTTTCGCCTTTTAAGATTTGGTTATTCAAGTGGAATGCTACGCTCGCCATAGAACCTTTATGATTTTCACGCGGCCCGTAAACATTGAAATAACGGAAACCACATACTGGCGATTTTGCTTCTTGCAAAATGTTGCGCACATATTGGTCGAACAAGAATTTAGAATAGCCATAAACATTTAATGGACCTTCAAATTCACGTTCTTCACGGAATACTTTAGTATCACCATAAGTTGCCGCACTTGAGGCATAGAAGAAAGGGATTTCGCGATCAAGACAATAGTGCAACAACTCTTTAGAATATTCATAGTTATTGTGCATAATGTATTTACCATCCCATTCCGTAGTCGCAGAACATGCCCCCTCATGGAATACCGCATCAATATCACCAAATTCGTCGCCTGCAATAATAGAAGCAATGAAATCTTCTTTATCACAATAATCTGCAATGTCTAAATCAACTAAATTTGCGAATTTTGTGCCATCTTTTAAGTTATCTACCACTAAAATATCTTTGCGCCCTAAATCATTTAATGCTTTGACAATATTGCTGCCAATAAAACCTGCGCCGCCTGTTACGATAATCATAATTCTGTCCTCTTTAAAATAAGTCTGCGTATTGTAATAGATTTTCTACCGCTTAGCCAAAAAACTCTGCTAAAAACAACCGCACTTTTAATCCCCAATAACTCGTGAGGCCGGTTGTAACAAGATCCATTTTGCCTTTACTCAATAGCACAATTGTGGGCGTCACATTAATTTGCCATTGTTTTGCAAGCTCGCCTTTTGGGTCATTCACTGTAGTGAAGTGGTAGTCATGTTCACTTAAATAATTATTTACGTCCGCCTCATTGCCTGAACGTAATGCCACCGACACAACTTGATAGCCTTCGTTTGCTAAAGAATTAATTGCTGGCGAAGTATAACGACAATAGCCACACCAAGTGCCCCAAAAATAAAGCAACGTCGCTTTATTTTGGTCAAGACTTTCAAGAGAGAACGTATTCCCTTGAAGATCTTGTAACGTGATTTTATTTATTTCCTCTGGCACCACAGGACGGCGAACAAAATCCAGTATGTTACTCATCACAATAAAAGTTAAAAAGAGGGATAATCCATTCTTAAGTAGTTTTTTAATCTTCATTTTCTTTATTCCTTATCGCATTGAGATGATTGTAATCAAGCATAAAAGCACAGTCAAAAACAAGGGATTTTTGCTACAATAGGTAAAACATAAATAAAGGAGGAAAATCATGGCACCGAATCAACTTGCTCAATATATCGATCACACCGCACTTACCGCAGAAAAAAATGAACAAGATATTTTGACACTCTGTAATGAAGCGATTGAACACGGATTTTATTCTGTATGTATCAATTCTGGTTATATTCCACTCGCTAAAGGAAAACTTTCTGGCTCAAATATAAAAATTTGTACCGTAGTTGGCTTCCCTTTGGGGGCGAATTTAACCTCTGTAAAAGCATTTGAAACGCAAGAATCTATTAAAGCGGGTGCAAATGAGATTGATATGGTAATTAATGTAGGTTGGATAAAATCGCAAAAATGGGATGCAGTAAAACAAGATATTCAAGCTGTATTTAATGCTTGTAATGGCACGCCATTAAAAGTGATTTTAGAAACTTGTTTGCTCACTAAAGATGAAATAGTGAAAGCCTGCGAAATTTGTAAAGAAATCGGTGTGGCTTTTGTTAAAACATCAACTGGTTTCAACAAAGGCGGTGCGACTGTAGAAGATGTTGCATTGATGAAACAAACGGTCGGCAATATTGGTGTTAAAGCATCAGGCGGCGTGCGTGATACTGAAACAGCACTTGCAATGATTAACGCGGGTGCAACACGCATTGGTGCAAGTGCGGGCATTGCAATTATTAGCGGTACACAAGACACCCAAAGCACTTACTGATCCTTTCACGCGTGGTATTCTCACTACGCGTTTTTACATATTCGACAATTTCTGCAACAAACGATCCATTGCTCTATAGCCCAAGGCCTCCGCCAAGTGCGGTTGAGAAATTTGTTGTTCTCCTTGTAGATCAGCAATGGTTCGAGAAACTTTCAAAATACGATGATAAGCCCGTACAGAAAGCCCAAGCTTATTCAGCGCATTTTCAAGGAAAAATGAATCTTTATCACTTAACTTGCAATCACGTTCAATCTCTTTACTATTCAAATAAGCGTTAATTTTTCCCGCTCTTTCCATTTGAATCTCACGCACTTTTAACACTTTTTCACGAACTTGTTCGCTGGTTTCACCACGATCACCTGTATTTTGTAAGCTACCTTGTGGCAGTAAAGGCACTTCAATAGACAAATCGAAACGATCTAAAAATGGTCCTGAAAGTCGATTCAAATAACGCATAATTTGTTGTGGTGAAGTGCGGTTATGTGTTCCAGTATAATGGCCTGTCGGGCTTGGGTTCATCGCTGCTACTAATTGAAAACGAGCCGGGAATTGAATTTTTGCATTAGCACGAGAAATAATAATCTCACCACTTTCTAAAGGCTGACGTAGTGCATCCAATACTTTTCGTTCAAACTCTGGAAGTTCATCAAGAAACAGTACGCCATTTGTTGCTAAGGATATTTCGCCGGGTTTAGGGATCGTTCCGCCTCCAACTAAAGCTGGCATTGATGCACTATGGTGCGGTGCACGAAAAGGACGTTGTTTCCAATTATGAAAATTCAACTCGTTTTGCACTAAACTCGTTACAGATGCCGTTTCTATCGCTTCTAGATCGGTCATTTCAGGTAAAAGCCCTGTCAATCGGCTAGCTAACATGGTTTTCCCTGTACCCGGAGGGCCAAGAAAGAGTAAATTATGCTGCCCTGCTGCGGCAATGGTCAATGCTCGTTTGGCGTGTTGTTGTCCGATAATATCCGTTAAATCTAACGTATTTTTGCCCGAAAAATTTACCGCACTTTCTTTCACAATTTCAGTGGCAAGGGGTAATTTTTCCTGGCCATTGAGAAATTGCACTACATCTAAAAGCGTTTGTGCAAAATAAGTTTTTTGTTCAGAAACGAGAGAAGCTTCACTCGCATTTTGCTTCGCGATAATTAATTCTCGCTTTGACTTTTGCGCCGCAAGAATAGCGGGGATTACACCATGAACGCCACGTAATTGCCCCGTCAGCGCAAGCTCCGCCACAAATTCAAATTGCTTTAAGCGGCTCGCATCAAGCTGATCCGATGCGGCTAAAATTCCGATGGCAATAGGCAAATCAAATCGACCACCTTCTTTCGGTAAATCCGCAGGTGCGAGATTCACAGTGATACGTTTGGCCGGATATTTAAATTGTGCATTCATTAACGCACTACGCACCCGATCTTGTGCCTCTTTCACCGTTTTTTCTGGCAAACCAACAAGCGTAAATCCTGGTTTTCCGTTGCTTAAATGCACTTCAATAGTGACAAGTGGCGCTTGCACACCCATAGAGGCACGACTGTAAACGATAGCAAGAGACATGATAATCCTTAAAGTGCGATAAAAATGAAGATAGTTTTTGCACTATAAAAAAAAGCACATAATGAAATCATTCATCATGTGCTTTTCTTGCGATCTAGATCGCAAAATTTACATTTTATTCCGCAAAAAGTGGCGAAAACCAAAAATCTAATTTCGCCGCCAATTTATCAATTCCAATTTTATTTTGTGCAGAAAAGGCTTCCACTTGAATGTCACCTTGGAATGGGAGAATCGCTTCGCGCACCACTTTGACTTGTTTACTACGTGCGCTTTGGCTCAATTTATCGGCTTTAGTAAGCAATAAAAGTACTGGTAAATCAGCTGAAACCGCCCATTCAATCATTTGTTGGTCAAGATCTTTAAGTGGATGGCGAATATCCATCAACACAACTAATCCCGCCAAACATTCACGTTTTTGCAAATATTCACCTAAGGATTTTTGCCATTGGATTTTCATTTGCTCTGGTACGGCAGCATAACCATAGCCCGGTAAATCTACCAATTTACAATTTGGTTCTACTTCAAATAAGTTAATGAGTTGCGTGCGCCCCGGTGTTTTTGAGGTGCGAGCTAAGCTTTTTTGATTAGTTAATGCATTAAGTGCGGTTGATTTTCCCGCATTTGAACGCCCCGCAAACGCAATTTCAATGCCAGTATCTTCAGGAATGGAACGAATATTCGGCGCACTCGTTAAAAAGTGAGTTTTATGGTAATTAAGTTTAATTTCAGACATAAGGATTCCTTTTAAAATTGCGCTTAGAATAGCATAAATAATCCTGTTTCCGAAATGACACGGATTAACTCAAAAGGCAAATTAAGAGATAAAAAAATGCGAAATCAAAGAGATTTCGCATTCAAGTCTAAAGAATAAACTTATTTTCTTGCAAGAGGCGGGACAAACATTAATCCTAAGTCCCAAGGCTGTTCAATCCAAGTATTTTGAGGAATATCAATCACATAATCATCAACTAATTCTGCCCCTGCTGGTTTTGCAAATACTGTCACAAATTTTGCATTTGGATACATTTCACGGATTGCACGTGCAGTATTACCTGTATCAACTAGATCATCAACTATGATAAAACCTTCTCCGCCATTTGGTACCTGTGCAGCGTGAAGAACCTGCAATTCACCTTGATTATTGTGGTCATGATAACTTGCAATACAAACGGTTTCTACGTGGCGAATGCTTAACTCGCGAGCTAATACAGCAGCAGGGAATAAACCACCGCGACTCACGGCAATAATACCTTTCCATTGGGATGCTGGAAGTAAACGCTCTGATAATTTACGAGCATGCATTTGGAACATATCCCAAGTCACCACATATTTTTCACTCATTTTAATACCCTAAATTTTGTCAATAAATAAAAATTGCGTAAGGATAACCTGAAATAGCATTTTATGCTATTATTTCCTCAAACTTTTTCGATAAAAAGGAGAAACTATGTCTGAAATTACAACACTTCAACCCGAATTGCTATGGAAATGGTTCGATCAAATTTGTGCAATACCACATCCATCTCATCATGAAGATACACTTGCAAACTTTATTGTTAACTGGGCAAAAGAAAAGCATTTTTTTGCAGAACGTGACGAGGCGGGTAATGTATTAATTCGCAAACCAGCAACAGTAGGTATGGAAAATCGCACACCTGTTGTATTGCAAGCCCACTTGGATATGGTGCCTCAGGCTAATGAAGGTAATCCACATGATTTCACTAAAGATCCGATTCGTCCTTATATTGATGGCGATTGGGTAAAAGCAAAAGGAACAACGCTTGGTTCCGATAATGGTATTGGTTTAGCATCTACATTAGCCGTTCTTGAAAGCGATAATATTGCACATCCACCACTTGAAGTCCTTCTTACCATGACAGAAGAAACAGGAATGGACGGTGCATTACACCTCCGTCGTAATTGGCTACAATCGGACATTCTTATCAATACTGACACTGAAGAAGTCGGAGAAATTTATATCGGTTGTGCCGGAGGAATTAATGCCAATTTATCAATACCAATTCAATGGGAAAACAACACTTTTGAGCAATCAATTCAACTCACATTGAAAGGTTTGCGTGGTGGACATTCAGGTTGCGATATTCATACTGGACGAGCTAATGCAATCAAAGTTATGGCTCGCGTATTAGCGAAACTTCCACAAAACACTTCTCCTTTCCAGCTTGCAGAAATTCGTGGTGGTTCAATTCGAAACGCTATTCCTCGAGAAGCTGTTGCGATTCTAGTTTTCAATGGCGAACCTCATGCTTTTGAAAGTGAGGTAGAAAAACTAAACATTTTATTAAAAGAAGAATTATTCATTGCTGAACCTAACCTTAAGCTTTTCTTAGAATCAGCGGAAAAACCACAATCCATCTTTACCTTAGAATCAACAGAAAAAGTCATTCATTTATTAAACGCATTACCTAACGGCGTCATTCGTAATAGCGATGTAATCAAAAATGTTGTCGAAAGTTCACTCAGTATTGGGGTATTAAAGACCGAAAATCACAGTGTGAAGGGGACTATTTTAGTACGTTCATTAATTGAAAGCGGTAAAGATTATGTAACAGAATTATTAACCTCTGTTGCCAACCTTGCTGGTGCGAAAACTGAATTTTCAGCACCATATCCAGGTTGGAAACCAGTCAATGATTCCTCCATATTAAATCTTACCCAAAAACATTATGCTGCAGTGTTAGGCAAACAACCTGATATTAAAGTCATTCATGCGGGTTTGGAATGTGGATTACTCAAAGAGCATTATCCTAATATCGAAATGATTTCTCTAGGACCAACTATCCGTAATGCGCATTCACCAGATGAGAAAGTACAGATTTCTACTGTCACAACCTACTGGAATGTATTAGTAAATGTATTAGCTGATATACCAGTTAAAGCTTAATAAATAATAAAAAGCGATGGAATTTCAATATTTTTATCGCCTTTTTAAATATCTCAAAATAAACAAAAAAGAGATAAAAAAATACCGCACTTTAATACCTAAAAGTGCGGTAATTTTTAGCGATATTTTTAACTACACATCATAAGTGGTAGAGGCAGTATTCCCACCACGACCAGTCCAGTTAGTATGGAAGAATTCACCGCGTGGTTTATCAGTACGCTCATAAGTATGTGCGCCGAAGTAGTCACGTTGTGCTTGCAATAAGTTTGCCGGTAAACGGGCTGAAGTGTAACCGTCTAAGAAGGTAATCGCAGATGCCATACAAGGCATTGGGATACCCACTTCGATCGATTTTGCCACCACTTTACGCCAGTCGCTTAATGCGTTTTCTAAAATGCCTTTGAAGTAACTATCTGAACCTAAGAAGATTAAATCTGGATTTGCTTCATATGCATCACGAATGTTACCTAAGAAACGGCTACGGATAATACAACCTTCACGCCATAATAATGCGGTTGCACCGTAGTTGATGTTCCAGCCAAATTGTTCAGAGGCTTCACGAATCAGCATAAATCCTTGTGCGTAAGAAATGATTTTTGACGCCAATAATGCTTTACGCACAGCTTCAATCCAAACTTTTTTGTCACCTTCAACTGGAACAACTGTTTTATTGAATAATTGATTTGCTGCAACACGTTGATCTTTAAATGAAGACACACAACGAGCAAAGACGGATTCAGTGATTAAGGTTAATGGAATACCAAAATCTAATGCGTTGATACCCGTCCATTTACCTGTCCCTTTTTGACCAGCGGTATCTAAGATTTTTTCAACTAATGGCTCACCATCTGCATCTTTATAACCAAGAATGTCGGTGGTGATATCGATTAAATAACTATCAAGTTCAGTTTTTTTCCATTCTGCGAAGATGGCTTGCATTTCTTCATAGCTTAAGCCTAAACCTTCTTTTAAGAATTGGTAAGCCTCACAGATTAATTGCATATCGCCGTATTCAATACCATTGTGAACCATTTTCACAAAGTGGCCAGCGCCTTCACTGCCAACCCAGTCACAGCAAGGTTCGCCTTGTTCTGTTTTAGCTGAAATTGCTTGGAAGATTGGTTTCACATATTGCCATGCTTCGTGGTTACCACCTGGCATGATAGATGGCCCATGGCGCGCGCCTTCTTCACCGCCCGAAACACCCGAACCGATAAAGCGGATGCCTTTTTCAGCCAATGATTTTACACGACGGTTGGTATCTGGGTAGTTTGAGTTACCACCATCAATAATGATGTCGCCTTCTTCTAAGTGCGGTAATAATGCCTCAATGAATTGATCCACCACATCACCTGCGCGCACCATTAACATCACTTTGCGCGGTTTTTCTAATTTAGCGGCTAAATCTTCTAAAGAGTATGCACCAATAATATTGGTGCCTTTTGCCGCACCTTGTAAAAATTCATCCACTTTTGACGTGGTGCGGTTATACGCCACCACTTTAAAGCCGTGATCATTCATATTTAAAATGAGGTTTTGCCCCATTACGGCTAAGCCGATAACACCGATGTCGCCTTTTACTGACATTGTTTTCTCCTGTTGGTAGGGTACAGGTTGTTGTACCGATTTGAATACTTTGGTGCAACAAGTTGCACCACATGACTACACGCAAAAAGTGCAGTCGTTTTTTCAATTATTTTTTATTTACGCTGGCGCGCGTCTCCCGACGCGAGCCTTACAAATTTAGTAAGTTATCAGCACGCGTCAGGAGACGCGCGCTATCAAAAACGTTGATGGTCGGATAAATCCAACCTTCTTATTAACGAAATTAGTAGGCCTCTAGTTTATCTATTTGCTCTCTATTATCGATACTTCTTAGTAAATAGTACTCAGGAATCCATACAAAAGGTAAAGACAATAAATGAAAAGTTATTATACTTTTAGATATAAGGTTTATCTCAATACTAATACAAAGTATGAAAAACAACCAAATAAGGAATAAAAGCCAAGAAAATATTTTATAAGAACTAGATTTTCTAAATAATAGGTAACTGAACTTATCTTTATACATGGGTTCTATTACTGTTGAGTTGTTTTTATATAATAACTTTATTAATTTTTCTTTTATTCCTCTAGTTATTATATTTAACTTAACCAAATCAGAATTCTTATCATTCTTTAATATGGTTATTAATAATATTATCTGTTTATCGTCTAATCCTTTAAAATAAGATATTGTTCTAAAAAATAATTGTCGTTTAATTCTCCTCCATTCTGAGATGGAGGCAAAATTTTCTATAGCATAACTTAAATACTCAAAATCTTGTTTTTTTTGAGAATAAGAAAAAGTCTTTTGAGAAATCCAAATAGCAATCCAACCAGTTATAATTGTTGCAACCAAGCTACTAAAACTGACTAAAATACCAATGGTGTTAGATTCTAAGTTCATAATCCTATTAAGCCATTAATTAATTGAACCCACGATGGCACACGTTTCGAAACGTGTGCCTTTGCCACAAACACACGCTATGAAGTGTGCACTATCAAACAGATTACTTTTGGTTAATGAAATAATGTAATTTAATATTTTTTCTGTTTGCTGGTTTTTCTAAATCGGCTTTATCGCTTTCACTGTCGCCCATCATATAGATACCAACATTTTTACCGACTTTCATCACGTGTTCTAATGCATAAAGTGCGGTGGCTTTATTCACTATTTGACTATCGCCTGCCACGCCGACATTAGCATTATCCATCGCCAAAATCTGCATTATATTTGAGGCCGACGGAGAGCCTGAAGTTTTGATCATTCCAACAATCATAGTATTGGAAACTGCATTGCTTGCTGCCGGAATCTGAACCACAAAAGTGCGGTCATTTTTCGGCATTTTCATTATAAGCTCATCAACATTAATGCCGGAAGAACAAGCAACAAGCACGGCTGCTAAGGCAATTATTAAAAGTTTTTTCATCTTTTATCTCCATTTAAGTGGGACTTATCGCACGATGGCTCGCATCATCAGTAATCCATCTTCTTGCGGCAAAAGTGCGATTACTTTTCCAAGCGTTTTTTAACTCTTTGTCCATGCACTCATGTGCTGCGTAAACCCAATATGCGGATAATAATCCACCACTTGTGGAGCAGATAAAAGCACAATTTTGTGCTTGTGGGTGCAAGACTTGTTTAGTGTGTTCAATAAACTACAAGATAATACCTTGTTTCTGATATTCTATAGCAAAACTTCTTTTAAATTTCTCTAATTAAAGAGCTGCCTTGCTCTAACGTGTCTAGCCACTGCCATTTTTCATAGCCGATGAGTTTACTCTTTTCTAAAGAAAATGTGGTACAACAACGCCCCAAACGGTTTTCTAGAGATTGATTTAAATGTTGATACGTAAATTCAATTTGAATATCGTCAATCCATTTCCCAATTAAGAAGCCTTTTAAAATTTCACCGCCACCATATTCGGCCCAAATCATTTTACCTTGTTGATGGTAATGAAATTCGGTTTGGCTACTCACTTCACCATTTGCGGTGTTTTCAACAGCAACAAATTTTTTATTATCTAAATTCAACATTAAGTCACTCCGCATCTGATGTATCTATATTTTAATCTTACTTTAATCCATACAATGCTAATAAATTAACTCTTCGTCCATGCACTCATATGCTGCGTAAATCCAATATGCGGATAATAATCCACGGCTTGTGGAGCCGATAAAAGCACAATTTTGGCTTGTGGATGTAGGGCTTGCTTAGTGTGTTCAATCAATTGCAAACCGATACCTTGTTTTTGATATTGTTCATCAACTGCTAAATCAGATAAATAACAGCAATAGGCAAAATCCGTCACCGAACGTGCAGCACCCACTAATCGTTCACCATCCCAAGCGGTGACTAATAAATCTGCATGGTGCAGCATCGCTGCGACACGTTTTTCATCCTCTAACGGACGGCGTGCCCCGAGCGTTGTTTTATTTAGCAATTCAATAAATTGTTTAACTGAAATCGGTTCATTCACTTTGTAGTCTATCATTTTGCAAGCCTGTGATATTTGATACTCAACTTGTTATAGCAATTTTGCCGCCGTTTTATCCAAATACCATTCCGTCGCCCCATTTTTTGCTTTAATTTTTGCTGCAGGGTAAGGAAGGTTTTCAGCTGGAGTCGTTTGGATTTCTTTTAAAATATCCGCTTTGCTTTCGCCAGTGACTAAGTAGGTAATGCGTTTGGCTTGTTCAATGAGTTTGGCTGTTTTAGAAATACGAATTTGGCCGCTTTCAGGGTGCTTGGCAATGACAGCAAGGTTTTCATCATCAAAATTGGTTTGATGTGGGAAAAGAGAAGCGGTATGACCATCTATCCCCATGCCTAAAATGATCCAATCAAAAACACCGTTTGGAATGACCGCACTTAATTCTTCTTCGAAACGTTTTAGCTCAAAGTGCGGTTCATTTTCACCACGAATTCGGTGGATATTTTCTGCTGGAATTTGAATGTGATCGAATAAAAGTTTTTGTACTTCGCCATAGTTGCTTTCAGGATCAGATGACGGAACCATACGATCATCTCCCCACCAAAAATGCAGATTTTTCCAGTTAATTTGTTCAGCATAAGGCGATTTAGCTAAGGTTTTAAATAACAACTTAGGTGTTGATCCACCAGAAAGGGAAATATGTACGAGATGATTTAATTGGCTATAAATCACAAATTCTTGGGCGATCTTTTCAACCGCGTGTTGAGCTGTTGGGAAGCTGATATAGTTCATTGATTTTCCGTTGGGCCTTAGCCCACAATTTATTATGTTAGATATTAAGGGCGGTGGGCTAAAGCCCACCCAATTAGATTAATTAAACTTTTTTCTTCATTAAACCTGTCGGTTTACGCCAAACTTTGCCTTGTTTTGCGATTAATTTATCAGCTGCAACAGGCCCCCAAGTGCCGGCTTCATATTCATGAATACGACCACCATTAGCTTTGTAATCTAAAATCGGTTGCACAAATTTCCATGCGGCATGCACAGCATCGGTACGCGCAAACAAGGTTGCATCGCCTTTCATCGCATCTAACAATAAGCGTTCATAAGCGGTTAATACTTGTGCACCTGCTAAATCTGCATAACGGAAATCCATTGATACTTCTTTCGCTTCAAAACCTGCACCCGGTTTTTTCAAACCAAAACGCATTGAAATCGCTTCATCAGGTTGAATACGAATAATCAATTTATTCTCTGGTGCATTTTGACTGAATACAGGATGTGGCGTAGTTTTAAAATGGATCACAATTTCAGTCACACGAGCCGGTAAGCGTTTACCCGTACGGACATAGAACGGCACACCAGCCCAACGCCAGTTTTCAATTTCACAACGCAATGCGATGTAGGTTTCAGTGCGAGAATCTGACGGTACGCCTTTTTCTTCTAAATAGCCATTTTCCATTTTGCCGTTAATTTCAGCCGCAGTGTATTGACCTAAAACGAGATTATGCTCCATATCTTCTGCAGTTAATGGACGCAAACTATGCATCACTTTTGCTACTTCATCACGCATGGAGTTCGCATTAATAATCGCTGGCGGCTCCATTGCTACCATCGCTAATACTTGCAATAAATGGTTTTGGAACATATCGCGCATTGCGCCAGAACCATCATAATAGCCACCGCGCTCTTCCACGCCTATAGATTCTGCACCCGTAATTTCTACATAATCAATGAAATTTCGGTTCCAAAGCGGTTCAAACCAACCATTTGAGAAACGTAATACGAGCAAGTTCTGAACGGTTTCTTTACCTAAATAATGGTCGATACGATAAATTTGGTGTTCTTCAAAGAAACGGTGGATTTGTACGTCTAATGCTTGCGCTGTTTTTTCATCGTAACCAAAAGGTTTTTCCACAATAATACGTTTCCAGCCATACTCTTCCGTATTTAAACCATGTGCAGCCAAACACTCAGGAATCACGCCATAAAGACTTGGCGGAGTGGACATATAGTAAAGGGTGTTACCACAGGTTTGATATTTATCATGAAGATTATCTAAGCGTGGAACAAGTTTGCCATAATCTTGAGCATCAGAAGTATTCACTGCTTGGTAATAAAGATGGGAGCAGAAAGCATCTAAGGTTTCTGGTGTTGTTTCTTCATTATGGATTAACGTTTCACGCATTTTTTCGCGGAAAGTTTCATCGTTCAAGTCAGAACGTGCAACACCAAGAACGGAAAAATTTTCACTCAAACGCCCGATTTTATAGAGATTATAAAGGGCTGGAATGAGTTTACGGTGAGTTAAGTCACCAGACGCGCCAAAGATGACGATACAGTTATTATCAGTTTGCATAATTATTCCTTAAGATTCCGAGTAATATCGGAAAATAATGCCGTATTCTAGAGAAAAAAACCAATCGAACCAATCAATTAAATTGAAAGATAGAACGCCAATCGAACGATTGATCGCCCACCATGACAAAATGCGGATTAATCAAGGTTTCACGTTGGTTATAGGTTAAAGGCTCAAAATGAGAGTCAAAAATAGCACCGTGAGTTTCACCCAGTAACACTTCAGCGCCAGCGGTATCCCATTCGCCTGTTCGTCCTAAACGAACATAACAATCTACTGCACCTTCAGCCACTAAACCGCTTTTTAAGCTACTTGAACCCACCACAACAAATTCACTAGGAAAATCCTTCGGTAAAATCGACCTCACTTTTTCTTGTGAAGTGGTTGCACCTACCGCAATTCGTAAAGGGCGGTCAAAATTCATCGTGGTTTTAGTGAGTTTTTTTACCTGATCCAGTTGTTTTTTAAATGCGCCGAAATCACGCATTGCATAATAAGTTGTCGATAAAATTGGTGCATGAATAATGCTTAATACTGGCTTATTTTTACGAACTAAGGTTATCAACACAGAAAATTGATCGGTACGATCAATAAATTGTTGTGTGCCATCAAGAGGATCAATCAACCAATATTCTTTCCAATTTTTACGTTCTTCAAAGGAAATATGACAATTTTCTTCAGAAAGAACGGGGACATTAGGGAAAAGTGCGGTTAATTTTTCTGTTAAAAATTGGCTCACAAAAAGATCCGCTTCTGTCACAGGCGTGTTGTCTTCTTTCAATTCAACATGAACCTGTTTTTGATAAAACTGTTGCAAATGCTTACCCGCTTGATAAGCAATCAGCAATACTTGATTAAGTAAGTGTTCGTTTAGCGTCAGCATAAAATTATTCTCTTGTTTTTGGCAGCAACCACGGCATCACAAATAGAGCATAAAATACCATTCCGCATGTGCTTATTAACCCGAGGGATAATCCCCCTTTGGTCAACCATCCCCAAAAGGAAGTTTCTTGTTCGCCGAGCAATAACAAATAAAAATAAGATGCCATATTGCAGTAAACAAATGAAATGATCGATGAAACTAATACAATCGAAGCAATGTTATAACGTGTGTAACGGAATTTTGCAGCTAAAAGTGCGGTTAAAAATGCGGGAATGGTGGCAAGAAGAAATGCTGTGAGAGCATAGCTAGAAAAAGGAACGATAACGCCACTTGAATCATCATCGAACCAAATCAAAAGTGCGGTGACCATTATCTGTAAAATCAGAGGAAAAAAAATAAGTGTTTTTAAGTAAGATTTCATAATAAAAAATAGGCTATCCAAAAGGTAGCCTATTCTAAAATAAATTTAAGGATTAATCAGATTTTTTCGCACGTAATACGCGAGATGCAAAAATCACAATACCCACGATAAATACGATTAAACCTAACCACTCGCCAATAGTATCCCAGTTTTCAAGATTTAAGGATAATGGCGCTTCAGAACCGCCAGTGGTAACAGAAGCCGCAATAATGAATGCTAAAATCACACCCATTAAGCTTTCACCTACAATTAAACCTGCAGAGAAAAGCGTACCGAAACGTTCTGCTTTAGCAGACACTTCTTTGTTACCAAGTTTTGCAATATGACGAGTCATGATCCACGCTAAGAATGCACCGACAATCACAGGCATATTAATTGATGGTGGTAAGTAAATACCAATCCCCACGGCAATAACTGGCAAGCCAAAGACTTTGTTGCTGACTTTTTTCAAGAATGCATCAATCGTAATTAACACAGCCCCTAAAACCACACCAGTTAAAATGTAAGTCCATTCCAATTTATTGGTAAAAATACCTTGAGAAATGGTGGTCATTAATGTTGCTTGTGGTGCAGATAGCGCTTGTGAAGGATCCATATCTGGACGTGGCAACGCACCGCTGAAACCATACGCATGATATAAGATTTCTAATACTGGCGCGATAACAAGCGCACCGACAAAGCAGCCGATAATTAATGCTACTTGTTGACGCCAAGGTGTCGCATCCACTAATAAACCCGTTTTTAAATCTTGCAAGTTATCGTTAGAAATCGTTGCGGTGGTTAATACAATTGACGCAGTAAAGAGTGTAAGTGCGGTCAAAAATTTCTGACCATCTACGGTTTCAAATAAGCCAGATGCATTACCGATTGACACCAATACCAATGAAATCACGATAACAGAAATAATCCCGATACCAGAAATTGGGCTTGAAGATGAACCCACTAAACCCGCCATATAACCAGAAGCTGCAGCCACAAAGAAGCCGATAAATACCGCTAAGAAAGTACAAACTACAACTAATAAAATAGAAAGCTCAGGTGAAATCGGTGCAGCCGCGATAAAGTGGTATAATGAAATAACAATTAACACAACAGTCGCGATTAAGATATAAATCATTGTTTTTGGAGAAAGGTCAATATCAACTCGATGATCAGATTCGGCCTGTCCACCTTTCAACATACGGAAAGAATGTACCATCCCTTCAATCATTGGTTTCATTAAAATAAGTAATGTCCAAATCGCTGCAATACCAATTGTACCTACACCAATAAAGCGTACTTTCGTTTTCCAAACCACCATTGCGGCATCAATTAAGCTTGCGTCTGCCGCGATATCACCTGACATCGTGAAATATGGCACAGCCACACCCCAAGTCAAAATAACACCGATTAACATCGCAATACCGCCTACGATACCAATTAAATAACCTGCACCAAGTAAGGCAAGTGAGAAGCCCATTGGTAATTGGAAAGCTGCTTTACCAGTTTGAATCCAAGCACTTGCACCATCAGCCATCACGCGTAAACCGTTAGTTAAAAATGCAACTAATCCCGCTAAAACACCACCGTAAGCAATATCTTTCACACCGCTATCGCCATCTGCATGATTACCCGCTTTTAAGATTTCTGCAGCCGCTACACCTTCAGGATAAGGTAAATCACTGTTTACCACCATCGCACGGCGTAATGGAATGGTGAATAACACACCCAATGTACCACCGGCAGCACAAATCAACATAGTTTGCCAGAATGGGAAGTCTTGCCAGTACCCCATCATTAATAAGCCTGGTAAGACGAAGATCACAGAAGAAAGTGTCCCCGCTGAAGATGCTTGGGTTTGCACCATGTTATTTTCAAGGATACTGGAATCTTTAAAAAATTTGAGCACTGCCATAGAAATGACGGCAGCTGGAATAGATGACGCGAATGTCATCCCCACTTTTAGACCGAGATACACATTGGATGCAGTGAAAATCACTGTAATCAATGCGCCGAGGATAATTCCTCGAAGGGTCAATTCTTTTAAGTTTTCGTTATGCATATGTTACATCCTTAAGTAAAAAAAAGAGAACACTTTAAAAATCGCAAAAAACACATATTTTTTCAAGTACTTTTAATCTTAATTTTATTCAATTAGAAAATATTTAAATTAAGCGGTATTTCTCTTTCCTAATTTAATAAAAATGCAATAAATAAGATTTGTGATACTATCTTATTCAATAATAACGTAATCCAAAAGGTAAATTCATGGCTAGCAAAGAAGGTGTCCGCTTAGATAAATGGTTATGGGCAGCACGTTTTTACAAAACTCGTACTATCGCCAAAACCATGATTGAAGGGGGGAAAATACACTACAATGGACAACGTGCAAAAGTTAGTAAAATAGTAGAACTAGGTGCATTAATAAAATTACGCCAAGGGAATGAAGAAAAAGAAGTTGAAGTACTTGCATTAAGTGATCAACGTCGTGGCGCACCTGATGCACAATTACTTTACCGAGAAACGGAAACAAGCCTAAAAAAACGTGAGGAAATAGCATGGGCTCGTAAAAATAACGCATTATCTATGCCCCATCCTGATCGTCGCCCAAATAAACAAGAAAGACGTAATTTACTAAAATTTAAACACCAAGATCACTTTGAATAAAAAAATAACCGCACTTAATCTTACAAGCACGGTTATTTTTCTTGCTATATTTCGATTAAATATCTAAATTTGCACGTAACGCATTCAGCTCAATGAACTCACGACGTGGCTCAACTTCATCTCCCATTAAGGTCGTGAAGAGTTGATCTGCTGCAACAGCATCCTTAATAGAAACCTTCAACATACGACGTGAATTTGGATCCATTGTGGTTTCCCAAAGTTGATCCGCGTTCATTTCACCAAGTCCTTTATAACGTTGTACTTCAAGGCCTTTACGAGATTCTTTCACTAGCCATTCAACGGCTTGTTCAAAGCTACGCACTGGTTGTACTTTTTCACCACGTGTGACATAAGCGCCTTCTTCTAATAAACCATTGAGTTGTTTATTAAGAGAAACAATTTTCGCGTATTCATTGCCGTGAACAAAATCAAAATTCAAGAAATAATCGGTATCAATACCGTGTTTGCGAACAGTAATCACTGCTTCATACACTTGTCGTTCCGCGTTAAATTGTGTACGCACTGAATATTGATGTGCTTCTGTTTCTTTTGCAGTCAGTTGTTCAACAAAAGATTTACCCCAATTTTCCACCGCACTTTCGTCTTTCATCATTTCGACAGAAATTGGAGACTGATAAATTAATCCTTGCAACACTGGAGTTGGATAATGGCGACTTAAACGACTGATAAGTTTTTGTACGCTGTTATATTCTGCCACCAATTTTTCAAATACAAGGGCATTCATTGCTGGTGCATTTACGCTAATATGTAATTCCGCGCCATCTAACGCAAGCGTTAATTCATATTGCTCCATTTCATCCGCATCTTTAATGTAGCGTTCTTGTTTTCCTTTTTTCACTTTGTAAAGTGGCGGTTGAGCAATGTAAACATAACCACGTTCAATAAGCTCAGGCATTTGACGATAGAAAAACGTTAAAAGCAACGTACGAATGTGAGAACCATCCACATCAGCATCGGTCATGATAATGATATGATGATAGCGTAATTTATCTGGGTTATATTCATCACGACCAATACCGCAACCCAAGGCAGTAATCAATGTTCCCACCTCTTGGGAAGACAACATTTTGTCAAAACGTGCTTTTTCTACGTTTAAGATTTTACCTTTCAATGGCAAAATTGCTTGAGTTTTACGATCTCGACCAACTTTTGCAGAACCACCCGCGGAGTCCCCCTCCACCAAGTAAAGTTCAGAAAGCGCAGGATCTTTTTCTTGGCAGTCTGCAAGTTTACCCGGTAAACCTGCAATATCTAATGCCCCTTTACGTCGCGTCATTTCACGCGCTTTACGTGCAGCTTCGCGCGCACGAGCGGCCATGATAATTTGGTTTACAATGATTTTTGCATCTGCAGGATTTTCCAATAAATATTCCTGCATTTTTTCATTCATCGCAGACTCCACCGCACTTTTAACTTCTGAAGACACGAGTTTATCTTTAGTTTGCGATGAGAATTTTGGATCAGGCACTTTAACTGAAATAATCGCCACCAAACCTTCACGCGCATCATCGCCAGAAGTGGCCACTTTTTCTTTTTTCAGCATACCTTCGTTTTCCATATAGCTGTTTAAGCTACGGGTTAAAGCTCCACGGAAACCTGCTAAGTGAGTACCGCCATCACGTTGAGGAATGTTATTGGTGAAGCAATACACGTTTTCATTTACACCATCATTCCACTGCAAGGCGACTTCTACGCCGATGCCATCTTTCTCAGCTGTAAAATAAAATGGTTTTGGATGGATTGGGTTTTTATTTTTGTTCAAATATTCGACGAATGCTTGAATACCGCCTTCGTAATGGAAATGATCTTCAGAGCCATCACGTTTATCAATTAAACGAATAGATACGCCTGAGTTTAAGAAAGAAAGCTCGCGTAAGCGTTTTGCTAAGATTTTGTAATCAAAGGTTGTGATAGCAAAAATATCTGAGCTTGGCCAGAAACGAACCGTTGTCCCCGTTGCCTCTGTGTCACCAATCACTGTTAGTGGTGCTTGTGGCTCACCTAAATGATAAAATTGCTCATGAACGTGACCTTGACGACGAATGGTTAACTGTAATTTATCAGAAAGCGCATTCACCACTGATACGCCCACACCGTGTAAACCGCCCGATACTTTATAAGAGTTATCGTCAAATTTACCGCCAGCGTGAAGCACAGTCATGATAACTTCTGCTGCAGAAACGCCTTCTTCTGGGTGAATATCCACAGGAATACCACGCCCATCATCTTGCACCGATACAGAATTATCATCATGAATTGTCACGATAATATCGGAACAATGGCCAGCGAGGGCTTCATCAATGGCATTATCCACCACTTCAAATACCATATGGTGCAAACCAGTACCGTCATCGGTATCACCGATATACATACCAGGACGTTTACGCACCGCATCAAGGCCTTTTAATACTTTAATGCTCGATGCACCATAGTTATCATTGGTCGTTTCTGACATAATTTATCTCATTCTTTTGTAAATAAAAATTGGGTGGGATTATAGCAAAAAATCGCCGTTTTGGCGATGCTTTTCAGGAAAGGAAAGATATAAAAAAAGGGCGAATAATCTCGCCCTATAACTTGTTATTTTTTCCAATTTTTTAACGCATCGGCAAAGGCATTGCCCATCGCATTATTACCTCTTGAACTACGCTCCTCTCGCTGCGTATTTCCACGAGGTCTTGCAGATAAAGTGCGGTCAGATTTGCCATCATTCTTGACCGCACTTTCATCTAATCGCATCGTCAACGCAATACGTTTACGCGGCACATCGACTTCCAACACTTTTACTTTTACGATATCGCCAGTTTTCACCACTTGATGTGGATCTTCCACGAATTTATCGCTTAATGATGAAATATGTACTAAACCGTCTTGGTGAATACCAATATCTACAAATGCGCCAAAGTTGGTTACATTAGTGACGGTACCTTCTAAAATCATGCCTGGTTTTAAATCGGTGATTTCTTCTACGCCTTCTGCAAATACAGCAGTTTTAAACTCACCACGCGGATCGCGCCCTGGTTTTTCCAATTCTTTGAAAATATCTTGAACCGTAGGTAAACCAAATTGCTCATCAATAAATTGTTTAGCATCAAGCTGACGTACCACACCCGCATTACCCATTAAATCTTGAATAGATTGCGCAGTGGCTTGCAAGATTTTTTCCACCACAGGATACGCTTCTGGGTGAACACCTGAAGCATCAAGTGGATTTTTCCCACCTGCAATACGCATAAAGCCTGCACATTGCTCAAAGGCTTTTGGCCCTAAACGAGGCACTTTTTTCAATTCGCTGCGGCTTTCAAAACGACCATTTTCATCACGATATTCCACAATGTTTTGCGCTAAGGTTTTCGTCATCCCTGCCACGCGAGCAAGCAATGACGCGGATGCTGTATTCAAATCCACACCTACTGCGTTTACACAGTCTTCCACCACAGCATCGAGTTTACGTGCAAGTTGGGTTTGGTTTACATCGTGCTGATATTGCCCCACACCAATGGCTTTCGGTTCGATTTTCACTAATTCTGCCAATGGATCTTGTAAACGACGGGCAATAGAGACTGCACCACGTAAAGATACATCTAAATTCGGGAATTCATTTGCCGCAAATTCAGAGGCAGAATAAACGGATGCGCCCGCCTCGCTCACCACAACGGTTTGAGGTTTATTTTCTTTAATTTCTTTAATCACGTCTTTCGCAAAACGTTCTGTTTCACGAGAAGCGGTACCGTTACCAATGGCAATTAACTCTACGTTATGTTTGCGGATTAAGCTGAAAATCGCCACTTGTGCTTCAGCTTCACGCCCCGTGTGTGGATAAATGGTGGTAGTATCTAATAATTTACCTGTGTTATCCACCACTGCAACTTTAACTCCCGTACGCAAGCCTGGGTCCAAGCCCATGGTACTTTTCGCACCAGCGGGTGCTGCCATTAAAAGTGCGGTCAGATTTCGAGCGAAAACATCAATGGCCTCTTCTTCCGCTTTTTCACGTAAACTCGCCATTAATTCCGTTTCTAAATGCAACGAAACTTTGATTTTCCATGTCCATGCAATCACTTGCTCACGCCATTTATCCGCAGGCTGACCCGTAAAACGTACATCTAAATAATCACGAATAATCTCTTCACAATAGCTTTGGCGACTTCCCTCTTCCGCATCAGGATCAGAATTTAAGCTTAATTGTAAAATACCCTCATTACGTCCACGGAACATGGCTAATGCACGGTGAGAAGGTACATTTTTCAATAATTCTTGGTGGTCGAAATAATCTTGGAATTTTGCGCCTTCCGCTTCTTTGCCTTCAATCACTTTAGATACTATAACCGCATTTTTCGCTAAATAATCACGCACTTTCGCTAATAAGCCCGCATCTTCAGCAAAACGCTCCATTAAAATATAACGAGCACCATCTAATGCAGCTTTGCTATCAGCTACGCCTTTTTCAGCATCAACAAAGGAAAGTGCGGTTGATTCTGGATCATTTTTTGGCTCGTTCCAAAGTAAATCAGCCAATGGCTCAAGACCAGCTTCAATGGCAATTTGCCCTTTGGTACGACGTTTTGGTTTGTACGGCAAATACAAATCCTCTAATTCAGTTTTGCTTTGTGTTGAATGAATTTTGTTACGCAATTCATCGGTCAATTTCCCTTGCTCTTCAATAGATTTCAAGATAGTTTGACGACGTTCTTCTAATTCACGTAAATAAATTAAACGGGTTTCAAAATGGCGAAGCTGGGTGTCATCTAAGCCATCTGTGGCTTCTTTACGATAACGGGCGATAAATGGAATGGTATTGCCATCATCTAATAATTGAATGGCTGCAAGAATTTGTTGGGGTTGAACGGTTAATTCAGCCGCAATAATTTGGCTAATTTGTTGATTTAACATTGTCATACTTCTTTGTTATGAAAGGATTCGAGAAAAAACGGGGATAGAATACTGGTTTTAGGCTGTTGGCTCAAATATAATTCGAAAAACTTTATTTTATTTTTATTATGGCAAAATCAAATTATATTACCCGTCAAGGCTGGAATGAGCTTGATCAAGAACTCAAGTTTTTGTGGAAAGAAGAACGTCCCAAAGTCACTCAAGCAGTCTCTGATGCCGCTGCTTTAGGCGATCGTAGCGAAAATGCCGAATATATTTATGGTAAACGCCGCTTACGTGAAATTGATCGTCGTGTACGCTTTCTTTCTAAACGACTAGAAGTACTACAAATAGTAGATTACAGTCCGAAACAAGAAGGTAAAGTGTTTTTTGGTGCGTGGGTTGAGCTAGAAAATGAAGAGGGAGAAGTGAAGCAATATCGCCTAGTCGGATGTGATGAATTCGATCCTGCTAAAAATTGGATCTCCATTGATTCTCCTGTCGCGCGTGCTTTAATCGGTAAAAGCGTTGATGATGAAATCCATGTAAAAACACCCTCTGGCAAAATAATTCTCTATGTGAACCGAATTTGGTATGAGAAGTAAGCAATGAAAAAACATTCATCATCTTTCTCTTTAAATAAGATCAAACAAAATTCGAATAATTTTCACCGCACTTTCAAGCAAAAGTCAAAGTTTAAACTCATCTCACTAAAAGAAACGAAAGTTATCTTATTTAATAAACCCTTTGACGTGCTTACTCAATTTACTGATGAGCAAGGTCGTCGCACATTAAAAGATTTTATTTCTATTCCAAATATTTATGCAGCAGGACGATTAGATAGAGATAGTGAGGGATTATTGATTCTAACTAACAATGGCGAACTACAACATCGCTTAGCAGATCCTCAATTTAAAACAGAAAAAACTTATTGGGTACAAATTGAAGGAATACCCGAAGAAAAAACTTTAGATCAACTTAGAAAAGGCGTAAAACTTAAAGATGGCATAACTAACCCAGCCAAAGTACGCCATATCTCCGAACCTAAACTATGGGAACGAAATCCGCCGATCCGAGATCGTAAAAATATTCCAACAAGTTGGCTAGAAATAAAAATTAATGAAGGGCGTAATCGTCAAGTTCGTAGAATGACCGCCCATATTGGTTTCCCCACTTTACGGCTAATAAGAGTAAATATCGGCGATTTATCCATCAATAATTTAAAAAATGGTGCATTTAGATCATTGTCATTAGATGAAATAAAAGACCTATTTAATCAATTAAAGATAAGATACTAATCTGATAAATATAGCTTGATAATTATAAATATTATAGAGATATATCTAATACTCATAAACAAAAAAGTGCGATGAAAACTCACCGCACTTTTCTCTTACTTGTCTCTTAGACTATATTCGCTACATCTATTATTTGATGATTTTCGCTACAACGCCCGCACCAACTGTACGGCCACCTTCACGGATTGCGAAACGTAAACCTTGGTCCATCGCGATTGGGTGGATTAAGCTTACTGTCATTTTGATGTTATCACCAGGCATTACCATTTCCACGCCTTCTGGTAATTCGATTGTACCAGTTACGTCAGTTGTACGGAAATAGAACTGTGGACGGTAACCTTTGAAGAATGGAGTGTGACGACCACCTTCATCTTTTGATAATACGTAAACTTCTGATTCGAAATCAGTGTGTGGAGTGATTGAACCTGGTTTCGCTAATACTTGACCACGTTCGATTTCTTCACGTTTGGTACCACGTAATAATGCACCGATGTTTTCACCTGCACGACCTTCGTCAAGTAATTTACGGAACATTTCAACACCAGTTACTGTTGTTTTCGATGTTGGTTTGATACCAACGATTTCAACTTCATCACCAGTACGGATGATACCACGCTCAACACGACCAGTTACTACTGTACCACGACCTGAAATTGAGAACACGTCTTCGATTGGAAGAAGGAACGGTTGGTCAATTGCACGCTCTGGCTCAGGAATGTAAGTATCTAAGTGGTTTGCTAACTCAAGGATTTTTTCTTCCCATTCTGCAACGCCGTTTAATGCTTGTAATGCAGAACCACGTACGATTGGTGTATCGTCACCTGGGAAGTCATATTGAGAAAGAAGTTCACGAACTTCCATTTCTACTAATTCTAATAACTCTTCGTCATCTACCATGTCGCATTTGTTTAAGAATACGATGATGTAAGGTACACCTACTTGGCGACCTAATAAGATGTGCTCACGAGTTTGTGGCATTGGACCATCTGTCGCTGCTACTACTAAAATAGCACCGTCCATTTGCGCCGCACCGGTAATCATGTTTTTAACATAGTCCGCGTGTCCTGGGCAGTCAACGTGTGCGTAGTGACGAGTTGGAGTATCGTATTCAACGTGTGAGGTGTTGATGGTGATACCACGCGCTTTTTCTTCTGGCGCGTTATCGATTTGGTCGAATGCACGAGCTGCACCACCGTAGTGTTTTGCTAATACGGTTGTGATTGCTGCTGTTAAAGTTGTTTTACCGTGGTCAACGTGGCCGATTGTACCCACGTTTACGTGCGGTTTTGTACGTTCAAATTTTTCTTTAGACATTTGTTTAGTTTCCTAGAAAATGCTCTATAAGCCATTCGACTTATAGAGCGGATTGTTACAAAAAATTATTTTTTACGCGCTTCAATTACTGCAGCAGCAACACTTGTTGGCGCTTCAGCATATTTTAACGGTTCCATTGAGTATGATGCACGACCTTGAGTTTGTGAACGTAAGTCTGTTGCATAACCGAACATTTCAGAAAGTGGAACTTCTGCATCGATTTTAACAACGAATTCATTCGCTTCTTGACCGTTAACCATAGCACGACGACGGCTTAAGTCACCGATTACATCACCCACATACTCAGGTGGAGTTTCTACTTCAACTTTCATGATTGGCTCAAGTAGAACTGGGTTTGCTTTAGCGAACGCTGCTTTAAATGCTAAAGAAGCCGCTAATTTAAACGCTAATTCTGATGAGTCAACATCATGGTATGAACCGAAGTGTAAACGTACACCAATATCTACTACCGGATAACCCGCTAATGGACCAGATTTAAGCTGTTCTTGGATACCTTTATCAACTGCAGGAATGTATTCACCAGGGATTACACCACCTTTGATTTCGTTTACAAATTCGTAACCAGGACCTTCTGGATCTAATGGGTATAAGTCAATAACAACATGACCATATTGACCGCGACCACCAGATTGTTTTGCGTGTTTACCTTCCACATCGTTAACACGAGTACGGATAGTTTCACGGTAAGATACTTGTGGTTTACCGATATTAGCTTCCACTTTGAACTCACGTTTCATACGGTCAACGATGATGTCTAAGTGTAACTCACCCATACCAGAAATAATGGTTTCACCAGATTCTTCATCAGTGTGAACACGGAATGAAGGGTCTTCTTGAGCAAGACGGCCTAATGCAAGACCCATTTTTTCTTGGTCAGCTTTAGTTTTAGGTTCTACTGCTACAGAGATTACTGGCTCTGGGAATTCCATACGCTCAAGGATGATTGGTGCTTCGATTGCACATAATGTATCACCCGTAGTGACATCTTTTAAGCCGATTGCTGCAGCGATATCGCCCGCACGAACTTCTTTAATTTCTTCACGTTTATTAGCGTGCATCTGTACGATACGACCAAAACGTTCACGTTTTTGACGTACAGAGTTTAATACTGTATCACCAGAGTTAATTACACCTGAGTACACACGGAAGAAGGTTAAGTTACCTACGAATGGGTCAGTTGCAATTTTGAATGCTAATGAAGAGAACGGCTCATCATCGCTTGCGTGACGTTCACCTTCAGTTTCATCTGGGTTGATACCTTTGATTGCTGGAATATCAGTTGGTGCTGGTAAGTACTCAACAACTGCATCAAGCATTGCTTGAACACCTTTGTTTTTGAATGCAGAACCACAAGTTACCAAGATGATTTCGTTTGCTAATACGCGTTGACGAAGACCTGCTTTGATTTCTTCTTCGCTTAACTCTTCACCACCAAGATATTTTTCCATTAATTCTTCAGTTGCTTCAGCTGCTGCATCAACAAGGTTTTGACGCCATTCTTCACACGCAGCTTGCATATCTGCTGGAATATCTTCATAAGTGAAAGTCATACCTTGGTCAGCTTCGTTCCAGTTGATCGCTTTCATTTTGATCAAATCAACAACACCGGTGAAGCTTTCTTCTGCACCAATTGGAAGTTGAAGAGGAACAGCGTTAGCACCTAAACGAGTTTTAAGTTGTTCAACAACACGTAAGAAGTTAGCACCAGTACGGTCCATTTTGTTTACGAACGCGATACGTGGAACTTGATATTTGTTAGCTTGACGCCATACAGTTTCAGACTGAGGTTGAACACCACCAACCGCACAGTAAACCATTACCGCACCATCAAGAACACGCATAGAACGTTCTACTTCAACAGTAAAGTCTACGTGTCCTGGAGTATCGATAACGTTGATGCGGTGTTGTTGGAACTGTTGTGACATACCAGACCAGAATGCAGTTGTTGCCGCAGAGGTAATGGTAATACCACGCTCTTGTTCTTGTTCCATCCAGTCCATCGTTGCGGCACCATCGTGCACTTCACCGATTTTGTGGCTAACACCAGTATAGAATAAGATACGCTCAGTAGTAGTGGTTTTACCCGCATCAATATGCGCACTGATACCGATATTACGATATCTTTCAATAGGGGTTGTACGAGCCATTATTATAACCTTGTTTATTTAATATCAGTTTATATAAGGGTAAGGCTTCATCAATGATGAAGCCCTTTAAATTCAAAAACTTATTACCAACGGTAGTGAGCAAATGCTTTGTTAGCTTCAGCCATGCGGTGAACATCTTCACGTTTTTTCACTGCTGCACCTTTATTATCTGAAGCATCAGATAATTCGTTTGCAAGGCGTAAAGCCATTGATTTATCACCACGTTTACGTGCTGCTTCAACGATCCAACGCATACCTAATGCGTTACGACGTACAGGGCGCACTTCAACTGGTACTTGGTAAGTAGAACCACCAACACGACGAGATTTAACCTCAACAGTTGGACGTACGTTTTCAAGTGCAACTTCAAACGCTTCTAAAGGCTCTTTACCTGTGCGTTGTGCTAAAGTTTCTAAAGCACCATAAACGATTGATTCAGCAACGGATTTTTTACCGTCTACCATGATTACATTAATAAATTTTGCAAGTAACTCTGAACCGAACTTCGGATCTGGAAGAATCTTGCGTGCTTCAACACTACGACGACGTGGCATTGCGAATTTCTCCGTATTTTAATCTTCAGGATATCCAAAACCCATCAGCAATATTTCTCATTGAGAAAATTTGCAGCGCAAAGCGCTTTTTGACTGGAGTTTATGGTTTAAATTGTTTTGCTAATTTAGACGTTTGGCCTTACTTAACGGAGAACCATTAAGCTTTAGGACGTTTAACGCCGTATTTAGAACGACCTTGTTTACGATCTTTAACGCCTGCGCAGTCTAATGCACCGCGTACAGTGTGGTAACGCACACCTGGTAAGTCTTTAACACGACCACCACGGATTAATACAACACTGTGCTCTTGAAGGTTGTGACCTTCACCACCGATATAAGAAGTTACTTCAAAACCGTTAGTTAAACGGATACGACATACTTTACGTAACGCTGAGTTTGGTTTTTTAGGAGTTGTAGTATATACACGAGTACATACACCACGTTTCTGCGGGCAAGCCTCTAATGCAGGAACGTTGCTTTTTACAACCTTTTTCACACGCGGTTTGCGTACTAGCTGGTTGATAGTTGCCATTAAAAAAGCTCCAGTTTAAATGTTATTCAATAATAGAATGTTGTTCAAAAAATCTACTTCCATACAGAAATAGACGGCGAATTTTAATCGTTCTGAGGTTTATTGTCAATAATTAAACAGTGCCAAGGATCCGTGAAAGGATCTTTAGTTACGCACAAAAAACACTTCCAAAATTCACCGCACTTTTTTATTCAAAATGCCAAACCAATTGCCCCAGCGAAATGACAGTTTTATAATTTCTACTTAATTGGTATTAAATTACAATCATTATGTTACGCTCGCTCAAATTTCACTTACGCTATTTCTTCCATAAAAAACTACGCCAAACACATAGAATTTCCCACAAAAGTTTAGAATTTATCTGCCTAATTATAGGGGCGACATTTGTCTCACTTTTTTCATTTGGCTTTGCTAAATTATCCGATCTTGGCCTAGAATTAAACGCTCACTGGTCATCTAAATATCCTATTGCAGTTTGGTTTGCGTTACCCCTAGGCATGGCTTGCCTGACTTGGTTTACGAAAAAATATACTCCCTATGTTGGAGGAAGCGGTATTCCGCAAGTCATTGCATCAATTAATCTTCCTCATAGTAGCTATAAAACCAAATTAGTTGAATTCAGCCAAACTATTTGGAAAATTCCTCTTACCTTTCTGGCTATGCTTATCGGTGCATCGGTTGGGCGTGAAGGTCCATCAGTACAAGTTGGCGCAGCTGTCATGCTGGCGTGGGGAAATTATTGTAGAAAACATAATTTAGCATTTAGAGGATTAAGCACCAATGAATTACTTGCCACAGGTGCAGCGGGTGGGCTTGCGGCTGCCTTTAATGCACCTTTGGCTGGGGTGATATTTGCAATTGAAGAACTTGGACGTGGAGTAATGTTACGTTGGGAACGACGCGTATTGATGGGGGTATTAGCTGCTGGTTTTATTCTTGTCGCGATTCAAGGAAACAACCCTTATTTTCCACGTTATCAAGGGGCAACATCTGTTTCTTATCTCTATTTTTGGCTTGCAATTTGTGGGGTGGTTTGTGGCATTCTAGGTGGCATATTCGGACGATTATTAGCAAAAGGTCTCGCAGGATTATCACCTGAAAAATGGCGTGGCTGGGTTCGCCAACATCCTATTTATATTGCCTTATTATTGGGTTTAGCGCTTGCCGCTCTCGGCAGTTACACTCATGGACAAACTTATGGTACTGGCTATGAGGTTGTTGCACGCGCTTTAGAAGGGCAAGCCATAGAGCCTGAAATTGGCATCCTTAAACTTTTAGCAACAGTGACCACTTATTGGAATGGTATTGCCGGTGGTATCTTTACCCCATCACTGACAACAGGAGCGGGTATTGGTGCAATGCTGTGGGATCTCAGTGGCGGTATGGTCGATCAACGTTTTTTAGTGATTTTATGTATGGCGGCGTTTTTAGCTGGCGGAACACAATCTCCAGTTACAGCCAGTGTTGTTGTAATGGAAATGACGGGCGCACAACCCGTTCTCATTTGGCTCTTGATTTCCAGCATTATTGCATCCATAATCTCGCGCCAATTTAGCCCAAAACCATTTTACCACTTTGCTGCAGGCCGTTTTCGCCAGCAAATGCAAACTCGCCAAACCGAAGAATTACGCAGCAAAACCAAATAAGAGAAATAAAAATGCCTCAAAATCTACCGCACTTTTACCGCGGCCGTTTTTCTGTTGCGCCAATGTTAGATTGGACAACACGCCATTGTCGTTATTTTCATCGCCAATTTTCAAAGCATGCGTTACTTTACACTGAAATGGTCACCACACCTGCGATTATCCATGCCAAATACGATCACTTGGATTTTGATTTACAAGAAAATCCCGTTGCGTTACAGCTGGGAGGAAGCGATCCTGAACAACTCAAATATTGTGCAAAACTTGCTGAAGAACGAGGCTATCACGAAATTAATCTCAATGTAGGATGCCCTTCTGATCGCGTACAAAATGGAATGTTTGGCGCTTGCTTAATGGCGAAAGCAGATTTGGTGGCAGACTGTGTAGAACAAATGCAAAGTTCGGTAAAAATTCCAGTCACTGTGAAAACCCGTATTGGAATTGATGAATTAGACAGCTATGAATTTTTATGTGATTTTATTGAAAAAGTTCAAGGAAAAGGTTGCCAAGAGTTTATTATCCACGCACGAAAAGCTTGGCTTTCAGGGTTAAGCCCTAAAGAAAATCGAGAAATTCCGCCATTAGATTATGCTCGGGTATATCAACTAAAACGTGATTTTCCACAACTAACTATTGCAATTAACGGTGGGATTAAAACCATTGAAGAAATAAAGCAACATTTGCAATATGTGGACGGCGTGATGGTTGGGCGAGAGGCCTATCAAAATCCAAGTTTACTTGGGCAAATCGACCAAGCCTTATTTGATCCTAGTTCACCAATTGTTACCGCTCATGAAGCGGTACAGTCAATGCTTCCTTATATTGAACAACAACTTAATCAAGGCATACACCTTAATCATATCGTCCGCCATATGTTAGGCGCATTCCAAAATTGCAAAGGTGCTCGTCAATGGCGACGCTATTTAAGCGAAAATGCGTTTAAACAAGGCGCAGGAATTGAAGTGGTTGAAACCGCCTTAAGCTTTGTAGAAAACGAATCCTAAAAAACAAAATAAGCCGCAAAAGTGCGGCTTATTTTTCAGCTGTTTTTCTTACGCGATACGCATTTGAAAAATCACCAATTCAGCTTGGCAACAGAAAGTGAAATCTGCCTTTAATAAATAACCATCATCCACTATTGTAATTTCAGATTGAATTTCACAAGGTTCACTTTCTACATCACGCGCTTTCTGAGTAAAAAATGCGAGCGCTTCTTGCGCTTGTTCTTCACTGTCATAAACATATTCAATAACCTGACTACAATCACGATTATCGAAAAGTGATTTCATATCAAATGTGTTACAACCTACACATTCAATCGGTTTTTCAGTTTGAATCGCCATAATATTATCCCTTTTATTCAGATTATTTTGCAGCAACAAAACCTACTGCTTCATACACTTTCGCCAAGGTTTCTTGCGCTTTTGCACGAGCTTTTTCCGCTCCTTGTCGTAAGATATTATCTAATAAAGCTTCATCATTGCGATATTGATGGAAACGTTCTTGTAAACCAGCAAGTAAAGTTGATACTTCATCAGCTACTGCTGTTTTTAAATGTCCGTACATTTTACCTTCAAATTCTTTTTCAAGCTCAGCAATTGGCTTATCCGTAACCGCAGAAAGAATATCTAAAAGATTGGATACACCCGCTTTATTTTGCACATCATAACGAACAATAGGCGGCTCATCTGAATCCGTTACGGCACGTTTAATTTTCTTCGCCACAGATTTTGGATCTTCTAAAAGTGTCACCACGTTGTTGCGGTTATCATCTGATTTTGACATTTTCTTTTCAGGATCTTGCAATGACATAATACGTGCACCTGCTTTTCCAATGAAAATTTCAGGAATAGTGAAAATATTGCCATAAAGCGCATTAAAGCGGTTTGCAATATCACGCGTAATTTCTAAGTGTTGTTTTTGGTCATCGCCAACAGGTACGCTTTTTGCTTGGTAAAGTAAAATATCCGCCGCCATTAACACAGGGTAATCAAACAAACCTACGTTAATATTTTCTGCATAACGCGCTGATTTATCTTTGAATTGCGTCATTCGGCTCATTTCACCGAAATAAGTGTAGCAGTTTAACACCCAGCCTAATTGCGTGTGTTCTGGAACATGAGATTGAACAAAAATAGTACTTTTATTTGGATCAATTCCGCATGCCAAATAAAGTGCAAGCACATCAAGCGTTGCTTTACGAAGGGCAACAGGATCTTGACGAACAGTGATCGCATGTAAATCAACTACGCAGAAAATACATTCATAATCCTCTTGCATTTTCACCCAGTTGCGCAACGCGCCCAAATAATTTCCGATAGTTAATTCACCAGAAGGCTGCACGCCACTAAAAACAATTGGTTTTGCCATAATCAATCCTTAATACCTTAAAACTGTTCGCACATCATACCAGAAACTCTGGGCTTTTTTAATGTTCGAGTTCAAAAGCTAGGTTAAAAATGCTATATTTAACGAAAACGTTTTCCTAATATTTTCGAATGAAAAACTACCACGATATTGTTCTTGCCCTTGCTGGCGTGTGCCAATCAGCAAAATTGGTTCATCAACTTGCAACAGAAAGTCGAGCAGATTCAGATACATTTTTAACCGCACTTAATAGCCTTTTCATTACCCAACCACAACGAATCGAAGATGTTTTTGGTGGCGAAGTTCGTCATTTAAAATTAGGTCTAGAAACCTTAATTCATCAGCTAAACGCGCAAGGCGATCAAAATTTAACTCGCTATTGGCTAAGCCTTTTAGCATTAGAAGGAAAATTATCGAAAAATCCCGATGCCAAACAAACATTAGGCAATCGAATTTCTCGCCTAAAAGAACAAGAAATTCATTACGCTCGCGATAGTGAAACAATGTTATCTATTATGGCAAACATTTACAACGACGTTATTAGCCCATTGGGCAAAAAAATTCACATACTAGGCTCGCCTGATTATTTGCGACAAGAACTCGTGCAAAATAAAATTCGTGCAGTTTTACTTGCAGGCATTCGCTCTGCCGTGCTGTGGAAACAAATGGGCGGAACAAAATGGCAAATTTTATTTTTCCGCAGAAAATTACTTGCCACCGCAAAACAGATTTATTCTTCTATTTATTAATACAATTCTGGAGCAAACATTTATGCAACTCTCTACACTGACCGCACTTTCCCCTCTTGATGGTCGTTATCAAGATAAAGTAACTCCATTACGCGCTATTTTTAGCGAATTCGGGTTAATGAAATTCCGTGTAGCTGTGGAAGTTCGTTGGTTACAAAAATTAGCTTCAACGGCAGAAATTACCGAAGTACCACCATTTTCTACGCAAGCAAATGCTTTTTTAGATGGAATTGTGGCTAATTTTAATGAGACAGATGCTGCGCGTATTAAAGAAATTGAACGCACAACTAATCACGATGTAAAAGCCGTTGAGTATTTTCTGAAAGAGAAAATTCAAAATGAAGTAGAACTAGTGAACGTTTCCGAATTTATTCACTTCGCTTGCACCTCAGAAGATATTAACAATCTCTCTCACGCATTAATGTTAAGCACCGCTCGTGACGAAGTGATTTTACCAGAATGGAAAAAACTGATTGATGAAATCACTCGTCTTGCAAAAGAATATAAAACAATTCCATTACTTTCTCGCACACATGGCCAGCCAGCTTCACCAAGCACCGTGGGCAAAGAAATGGCAAATATCGTTTACCGCCTAAAACGTCAATTTAAACAACTCCAAAACGCGGAAATCTTAGGTAAAATCAATGGCGCGGTAGGTAACTACAATGCGCATTTATCGGCATATCCTAATATTGATTGGCATAAATTCAGCGAAGAATTTGTCACTTCATTAGGTATTCAATGGAATCCTTATACCACGCAAATTGAGCCGCACGATTACATCGCTGAATTTTTTGATGCTGTAGTACGCTTTAATACCATTATCATTGATTTTGATCGGGATTTATGGGGGTACATTGCATTAAATCACTTTAAACAACGAACTATTGCTGGCGAAATTGGTTCTTCTACCATGCCACATAAAGTCAATCCAATTGACTTTGAAAATTCAGAGGGCAATCTAGGATTAGCCAATGCAGTAATGACCCACTTAGGTCAAAAATTACCAATTTCTCGCTGGCAGCGTGACTTAACGGATTCAACCGTATTGCGTAATTTAGGCGTAGGATTAGGTTATTGTTTGATCGCTTATGCTTCAACACGCAAAGGCATTAGTAAACTTGAAGTAAATCAACCGCACTTATTAGAAGAGCTCAATCAAAACTGGGAAGTTTTGGCTGAACCAATTCAAACCGTAATGCGCCGCTATGGAATAGAAAAACCTTACGAAAAATTAAAAGAATTAACGCGAGGTAAACGAGTGACAGAACAGGCTATGCGTGAATTTATTGATAAGTTGGATATTCCACAAGAAGAAAAATTACGTTTACAAAAATTAACACCCGCTACTTATATTGGGGCTGCAGTGGAATTAGTAGAGAAACTATCATAGGAATTTGGCTCTTTTTCCAACAATATTCTTTACAAGAACATAGCTTTTCTCTATAATCTTGCGCCTGTGTTAGTCAATCTAACAAATTTCTGGTTGGTGCTTGACCTATTCAAGCCCCATCCAAGACCGTAGGGGAGTAATCTTAATTATCCTACGTAGATGGTGAACAGAATAAGAATTTTTCTTGCTTCTGGGCGCCGAAGTCATCCTAGTCTTAGGATTAGGTAAATTAATTCCGAGCAATCGGAGTGTATTCAGGAGCTAAAAGCCAATGGCATTAAATCTTCAAGACAAACAAGCAATTGTTGCTGAAGTAAATGAAGCAGCCAAAGGTGCACTTTCAGCAGTAATCGCGGATTCTCGCGGTGTAACTGTTGAGAAAATGACTGAATTACGTAAATCAGCACGTGAAGCTGGAGTTACAATGCGTGTAGTTCGTAATACTTTATTACGTCGCGCAGTTGAAGGCACAGATTACGAATGCTTAAAAGATACGTTTGTAGGTCCAACACTTATCGCGTTCTCTAACGAACACCCGGGCGCAGCTGCTCGTTTGTTCAAAGAGTTTGCTAAAGCAAACGATAAGTTTGAAATTAAAGGTGCAGCCTTTGAAGGTAAAATCCAAGATGTTGAATTCTTGGCAACATTACCAACTTACGAAGAAGCGATTGCACGTTTAATGGGCACAATGAAAGAAGCTGCAGCAGGCAAACTTGCTCGCACCTTCGCGGCATTACGCGACAAATTACAAGAAGCAGCTTAATCATTAAGCGTTTCTTACTTCATCTAACTTTATTTATTTTAGGAATTGATTGTTATGTCATTAACTAACGAACAAATCATTGAAGCGATTGCTTCAAAAACTGTAACTGAAATCGTTGAATTAATCGCAGCGATGGAAGAAAAATTCGGTGTTTCAGCAGCGGCAGCAGTAGCAGCAGCTCCAGCAGCAGGCGGCGCAGCGGCAGCAGAAGAAAAAACTGAATTCGACGTAATTCTTGCAGCAGCTGGTGCTAACAAAGTAGCAGTAATCAAAGCAGTACGTGGTGCAACTGGTTTAGGCTTAAAAGAAGCTAAAGATTTAGTTGAATCTGCTCCAGCAGCATTAAAAGAAGGTGTTTCTAAAGAAGAAGCTGAAGCACTTAAGAAAGAATTAGAAGAAGCTGGTGCACAAGTAGAAGTTAAATAATTTCTCTTTTAACCACTTTAAAATTCAGAAAACCGATGGGAAACCATCGGTTTTTCCTATCTATAAAGCCACAACTTCCTTAATTTAAAAACTTATCATCTTCTCCTTTCTACGATAAAATATCTCCTATTATTATTGATAAATAAAGAGAAAATCTATGACTATAAAAGCATTAAGTGCGGTAATTTTAGCAGCCGGAAAAGGAACGCGTATGTATTCCGATTTACCTAAAGTTCTACATACAATCGCTGGTAAACCAATGGTAAAACATGTAATTGATATAGCTCATCAATTAGGCGCAGAAAATATTCATTTAATCTATGGCCACGGTGGGGACTTAATGCGTACCCATCTTGCGAATGAACAAGTAAACTGGGTATTACAAACAGAACAACTTGGCACAGCACATGCAGTTCAACAAGCGGCACCTTTCTTTAAGGATAACGAAAATATTGTTGTACTTTACGGCGATGCACCATTAATCACTAAAGAAACATTAGAAAAGTTAATTAAAGCAAAACCAGAAAATGGCATTGCATTGCTTACCGTAAATTTAGATAACCCAACAGGCTATGGACGAATTATCCGTGAAAATGGGAATGTTGTAGCAATTGTAGAACAAAAAGATGCAAATGCAGATCAACTAAATATTAAAGAAGTAAATACTGGCGTTATGGTATCCGATGGTACAAGTTTCAAAAAATGGCTAGCTCGTGTAGGTAATAATAATGCTCAAGGCGAATATTACTTAACGGATCTTATTGCTCTCGCAAACCAGGATAATTGCCAAGTTGTTGCAGTACAAGCAACAGATGTCATGGAAGTTGAAGGCGCAAATAATCGCTTACAATTAGCCGCACTTGAACGTTATTTCCAAAATAAACAAGCCTCCAAATTATTACTTGATGGCGTAATGATCTACGATCCCGCTCGTTTTGACCTACGTGGAACATTAGAGCACGGAAAAGATGTAGAAATCGATGTTAATGTTATTATCGAAGGTAATGTTAAACTTGGTGATCGCGTAAAAATTGGCGCAGGTTGCGTATTGAAAAATATTGTTATTGGCAATGATGTAGAAATAAAACCATATTCTGTGCTAGAGGATTCTGTAGTGGGAGAAAAAGCCGCAATTGGTCCATTTTCTCGTTTACGCCCAGGTGCAGAACTCGCAGCTGAAACGCATGTCGGTAACTTTGTAGAAATTAAAAAATCTACCGTTGGTAAAGGTTCTAAAGTAAATCACCTAACCTATGTTGGCGATTCAGAAATCGGCTCAAATTGTAATATTGGTGCGGGTGTCATCACCTGTAACTATGATGGCGCAAATAAATTTAAAACGATCATCGGTGATGATGTGTTTGTGGGATCTGATACACAATTAGTCGCGCCAGTAAAAGTCGCAAATGGCGCAACTATTGGTGCTGGGACAACAATTACACGTGATGTTGGCGAAAATGAATTAGTGATTACACGAGTTCCTCAACACCATATTCAAAATTGGCAACGACCAACAAAGAAAAAATAAAATAGCATAAAAAAATCCTACGTTTTATCGTAGGATTTTTTTTATAAACCGATTTTACAAATCGTAATTAAAGCTATATAAAAAATGACCGCACTTAATACCAATAATTTAAAAGCCAATTTTGGCTTTCTCTGATGTAGGCGATATAAAATTCGAGCTACCACCGCAAGAATAATAGGATAAATCCAAAAAAATATTGAGAATAAATTAACTTGCCAAGTTTCCAATTTTGGATTTTTATCAAATGTAGTGGAAAGCAACAGAGCCATCGGACATAACAATACAGGGGCACAAAAAATAGCTAATTCCCAAGAAAATAAACTAAAACCACGAGGCAAAGATTGTCTTGTCATAATTTAAAAATTTTACAAATAAAAGATAATTACAATATAGCAAATACTGTGATTATTAGAAAGTAAGTGGAAATCAATAGACTTGGATAAAATGAAATGGCGCACCCGAAAGGATTCGAACCTTTGACCGCTCGGTTCGTAGCCGAGTACTCTATCCAGCTGAGCTACGGGTGCGTAGATGATGCTTTAATTATTCATAACCACTTTAATAAGATAGAGTCGCTTTAAAATGGCGCACCCGAGAGGATTCGAACCTCTGACCGCTCGGTTCGTAGCCGAGTACTCTATCCAGCTGAGCTACGGGTGCAGAATAAATAAAACAAACAATGGCGGTGAGAGAGGGATTCGAACCCTCGATGGAGCTTTTTAACCCCATACTCCCTTAGCAGGGGAGCGCCTTCAGCCTGCTCGGCCATCTCACCACAATCGGTGTGAGCGGTATAATACGTTTTTTAGAAAATATGTCAAACCATTTTTTGAAAAACACACCTGTTTGAATATTTTATCTACACATTAAATATATTATTGAATAAAAATCTACTCATTATTCAAAAATACTAAAATCTTAGATATTGTTTCCTGTCTCAATTCATCTTGCTCAAATAACACCTCATGTTTAGCGTTCAATACAACTTTGCATTGAGCATTCGGAAAAAGTGCGGTTAATTTTTCAAGATTTTTGTTATCTACTATTTTTTCTTTTTCGGCTTGTAAAATTAGGATTGGAATTTCAATCTTAGGAATAACTTTCGGCAAACGTTTAATGGCATTCAAACACAAATGTAGCCAACGGAACGTTGGTCCGCCAAGATGAATTGCTGGATTCTTACGATTAACACGATTCATCCATTTCATTCTGTTTTTACAGAAACTTAGTTCATTGTATTCCAAGTGGGCTTGTTGATAAGCCCCTTTACCAAAAACATAACGCTCGCTCTGCCCTAACATATTCATTAGGGCAATAATCAGTTCATCTCTAATAGGGTGTTTTAAAGGAATACCGTAAAAAGGCGAAGAAAGCACGGCTTTATTAATGCGATGATCATAATTAGCCAAATAATAGGTTGCAATCAATGCGCCCATTGAATGAGCAAGCAAATGCTGCGTTGAATAGCTGAAAAGTGCGGTTACTTTTTCGATGATTTTCGCCATATCATCGACATAGAAACGAAATTCGTCTAAATGCCCTTTTTCAGAATCCTTCAACAAATGGGTTGAATAGCCTTGACCACGGTGATCAAATAGCAACACATCATAGCCTTGATGATAAAAATCATAAGCTGGCTCTGACCATTTCAACATATTTTCAGCACGACCATTCACTAAAATCATCAATTTTCTATCCGCACTTTTTGCGTGGATTAAATGACGATAAGCGATTTGAACATTATTTTTGCCAGTGAAATATTGCGTTGAAAATTGATTAAAAAAAGGTAACAGTTTGGTAAAGACAAATTGAGTAAAGTAGGATTCTCGATTCATAAGTTTTTAGATGGGATACATCAACGCATACAAAAGAAAGAAAAAGTGCGTGAGATTTTACTTCACGCACTCTGCCAATTATGCCACCAATTGTTTTAAGATACGGCGAACTGGCTCTGCTGCCCCCCATAATAATTGGTCACCCACAGTAAAGGCAGCCAAGTATTCTGGTCCCATTGCCAATTTACGTAAACGACCAACCGGTACGCTTAATGTACCCGTTACTTTAGCTGGCGTTAATTCACGCAATGTACTTTCTTTGTCGTTTGGAATCACTTTCACCCATTCATTATGTGATGCAATAATTTGTTCGATTTCTTCTAATGGTAAGTCTTTTTTCAGTTTAATAGTGAATGCTTGGCTATGGCAACGTAATGCACCAATACGCACACATAAACCATCCACAGGAATTGGATTGTCGCTTAAACCTAAAATTTTGTTGGTTTCTGCATAACCCTTCCATTCTTCTTTAGTTTGTCCGGTTTCTGGAAGAAGTTTGTCAATCCAAGGGATTAAGCTGCCACCTAATGCGGCACCAAAGTTTTCTGTTGGGAAGCTGTCAGCGCGCATTTCAGCGGTGACTTTACGTTCAATGTCTAAAATAGAAGAGGCCGGATCGGCTAATTCTGCGCTTACGGATTTTTCTAATAAACCCATTTGTGAAAGTAATTCACGCATATTTTTTGCGCCAGCACCTGAAGCCGCTTGGTAAGTTGCCACAGAAATCCATTCCACCAAATCTTTTTCAAATAGACCGCCGATAGCCATAAGCATTAAGCTTACGGTACAGTTCCCGCCCACGAAAGTTTTAATGCCTTTTTTCAACCCTTCAGAAATCACATGTTGATTTACCGGATCAAGCACGATAATTGCATCATCTTTCATGCGTAGTGCAGAAGCGGCATCAACCCAATAACCGTCCCAACCTGTTGCTTTTAATTTTGGATAGACTTCATTGGTGTAATCGCCTCCTTGGCAAGTCACGATAATGTCTAATTTTTTCAGTTCTTCAATATCGAATGCATTTTTAAGTTCGCCTGCATCCTTGCCACCAAATACAGGGGCTTTTTGACCTGCTTGTGAAGTTGTAAAAAATACGGGATTAAGATTCGTAAAATCATTTTCCTGCAACATACGATCCATTAATACGGAACCCACCATTCCGCGCCAGCCGATAAAGCCTACATTTTTCATTATTGTTTCCTTAGTTTGTTGTGTTTAAATAGAATTATTAATTACAAGATAGCGTTAGCAAAATCAAGTATTTTTCATGGAAATTTACATTTTGCGAAAGAAATTAAATAAGAAATAAAAAAGAGCAGTCAATTTAAAAGAAAATTTAATTTGACCGCTCTTTTTCTAGTTATCTACTTCGACACTTATCACACCTTCTTCCGCTTTCAACAATGCATACGCATCTTTCAACATTGTGGAATCAATGGAAAAACAGCGAATTTGTAACCGCACTTCACCATTACTTTGATCTTTCACCTGTATATGTTCAATACGATACTGATTGTTTACTAACAATTGGGTGACTTTTCCAATGCTTTCCGCACCATTGACAAGAATATTGAATTTTGTCCGACGACGTTGTGATTTACGATGAACCCAACGTTGAACCAACGGACTTAATCGAATAGACACCAAAATCATCACAGTGGCGATAACCGCATCGAATACGAAACCTGCCCCAGCAGCAATACCGATCCCCGCAGAAGCCCAAATAATCGCTGCAGTGGTTAAACCTGAAATCGCATCATTTTTCTTATGCAAAATCACACCTGCACCTAAAAAACCGATGCCACTAATCACTTGAGCCGCAAGGCGCATCGGATCTGTACGGATATTTTCTGAAACTTGTGCATAATGCTCTGCGGCTTGAATCGAAACAATCGTTAGCACACAAGTGGTGACGGCAATAATGGCGCAAGTTTTCACGCCCACAGGTTTGCGCTTAAGCTCACGCTCTAAGCCGATAACACTACCAAGCACCATCGCCAATAGCATTTTGCTAAAAATAATTAAGTGATAAGGATCGAAAAGTGCAGTTAAAAGTAAAGATGAATTTTCCATAATGATAAAAATGAGTCCGACATAATCGTTTATTCTACATCACTTAGCTTAAAATCTTTACCTTTCGAAGCCTTTAATTTATCGCCTTTCTTGCGAAAATTGAGTAAAATCTTGCGTTTGAAATTTTATAGAGCGAAAAACGGTTATTTTTATGCAAAATTCAACCCCAAGCATTGGCTTTGTAAGCCTTGGTTGCCCAAAAAACTTAGTAGATTCTGAACGAATCTTAACGGAACTACGCACCGATGGTTACAACATTGTGCCAAGCTATGAAAATGTCGATTTAGTGATTGTGAACACTTGTGGCTTTATTGATAGTGCCGTGCAGGAATCACTGGAAGCCATTGGCGAAGCATTGGAAGAAAATGGACGCGTCATTGTAACTGGCTGTTTGGGGGCAAAAGAAGACCAAATTCGTGAAGTGCATCCTAAAGTTTTGGAAGTCAGCGGTCCACACAGTTATGAAGCAGTAATGGCACAAGTTCACAAATATGTGCCAAAACCGACACATAGCCCTTACACCAGCTTAGTACCAAAACAAGGCGTAAAACTCACACCAAAACATTATGCCTATTTGAAGATCTCTGAAGGCTGTGATCACCGTTGTACGTTCTGTATTATTCCATCTATGCGTGGTGATTTAGAAAGTCGTTCTATTACGCAAGTTTTGGATGAAGCCAAACGTTTAGCTGAAGCAGGCGTAAAAGAATTGCTTGTGGTATCCCAAGACACTTCCGCTTATTCCATGGACTTAAAACGCCAAGAGGGCGGTGTAAAAACGGCTTTCTGGAATGGCATGCCAATTAAAAATGATTTAATGACGCTTTGTAAACAACTTGGCAAACTTGGCATTTGGGTTCGCTTACATTATGTGTATCCCTATCCGCATGTGGATGATTTAATTCCATTAATGGCTGATGGCACGCTCTTGCCGTATTTAGACATTCCATTACAACACGCGAGCCCAAAAATCTTAAAAGCAATGAAAAGACCGGGCAGTATTGACCGCACTTTAGAACGCATTAAACAATGGCGTGAAATTTGCCCAGATTTAACATTACGCTCCACCTTTATTGTTGGTTTTCCGGGTGAAACAGAAGAAGATTTCCAATTATTGCTCGATTTCTTAAAAGAAGCCCAACTTGATCGCGTAGGCTGCTTCAAATTCAGCCCAGTTGAAGGAGCTCCTGCAACAGAGATGGCTGACCAAGTACCAGAAGATGTGAAAGAAGAACGTTTCCATCGTTTCATGCAATTACAACAAGAAATTTCTGCAAACCGTTTAAAACAAAAAATCGGTAAAACTCTTGATGTATTAGTGGATGAAATTGACGAAGAAGGCATTATTGGCCGCTCCAAAGCAGATGCCCCTGAAGTTGATGGATTAGTTTATGTAGATAATTTAAGCGGAATCAATGTCAAAGTCGGCGACGTGATTAAAGTAACCATCACAAATTCTGATGAATATGATTTGTGGGGAAGTTGTTAAATAATAACAATCTCAACGAAATAAACAAAAAATCCATCTTCGTATTGAAGATGGATTTTTTATGACTAAGAGCGGTCAAATTTTTAAGTGTTTTTGAACCTATCTTTAAGCCTCATCTATTTAATATCCCCCTTTGGCGCATGCCCGAAATAGCGTTTGTATTCACGGCTGAATTGGCTAGGCGATTCGTAGCCGACTTGGTAAGCGGCTTCGGTAATGCCTCTCCCTTCTTGTGAGATCAGTCGTCTGGCTTCCATCAAACGTAAGGATTTTTGATATTGCAGCGGTGAAAGGCTGGTTATCTTCTTAAAATGGCTGTGAAAACCAGATAATGACATGCCGCTCAGATTTGCCAAGGTTTCCACGGTAATGGTTTCACTGAAATGCTGTTGTAGATAGTGGGTGGATTGGGCAATTTTTTTCGTATGAGATCCAATGCTTACCATCGCTTTAAGTTTATATCCTTGCTCACCAGTAAGCAACCGATAGTAGATTTCTTGTTGGATAAGTGGTGCAAGAAATTCAATATCTTTTGGATTTTCGTGCAATAAAAATAGACGTTCAACAGCATTTTTGAGAGATTCATCCAGATGCCATTGTGCAAAACCTTCGTCACCCTTTTGAACATCATCTGCAAGGTTTGGATTTGCTAATAAAATCTTGCTAACGCTCTCAATATCAATTTTCATCGAAATCACTAAAAACGGCTTTTGCGGCTCTGCATATTTAATCTCACCACGCATCGGTACATTGACTGGGCAGAACATAAAGTGTTGATTGTCAAAACGGTAGCATTGTTCGCCTAGTTGTATTTCACGTTCCCCACTTAACACGATGCAAATGCTCGGTTCTTGAATAATACCCTCGTAGCAAAACGGCTGATCGGCATGGCGAATCACCAAGCCTTTAATTGGAGATGAATAGGTTTCGTTATGTGGAATAACTTTTAATAAGCGTTCTATCGTTTCAGTTGAGAACATTATTTTGTAGGAATAGGCAAGTAATTTGGATAAATCATATAACACTTCATATTGCCGTTCAATATAATGAACTCACTTTAAACGGCAGTACGCCAAAACATTTAACCAATATTGAATTGAGGACAATATCATGAAAATTTTCTACAAAACATCAGCAACAGCAACCGGCGGACGTGATGGTCGTACCCAAGTGGACGATGGTTCAATCGGCTTTGATTTGGTTTCATTTCAAAATGACGGCACCGGAGCTGATGAAAAACACCAACGCGCCGAGTATGGCAAGCACCGCCGCACCGACGAAAAGCGGCCGCATGGGGTGGGTGAAAAACTTATTCATGGTTTGGCTTAATTCTGCATGAAGATGCTTTCGGATATGGATTTATTGGGCGGACAGGGTTGTATCTTGTATTGAAGAAGCAAGCCGAAGGTTTGTCAGATACTCAAATGCCCGTATCATTCATATTATTGATATTATTGTTTGAATTGTATTATTTTCAATAATAATAAATAACCCTAAACCAATATAAATAACAGCCATTATCCAACGACTAAACTTCTCTACAATTTCACCAACACCTGAAATATTAGCCAATCTTTGTGCTGTATATACTAAAACAAAAATCAATATTAAAAATACAAGAAGAGTAACTAATAAGTCGACAAGATCTAAAGTCACAAAGTAAGGAACAAAAAGTCCAATATTATCTGCACCACAACTAGCAACTGTAACCAAAGCAACAATACCGACTAATTTTGACAACCCTTTTTCATCCAATTCTTTTTTAGCTCTTTTTTCGCCCTCACAATCGTCGTAAATAGCAACTTTAATACCTAAGTAAATCGGTATTAAACCTAATAAACCCAACACCCATTTTTCCGGAACATAATTCAAAACAAAAGCTAGAAATAAACTAACTAATATTAAAATTACAGAACCTAAATATTGTCCGATATAAATATCTCGATATTCTTTTCTAGTATTTGCTCTAGCAAAAAATATTAATAGTATTACCAACAAATCTACTGCTGTAGCAATATATAAAACAGCAGCAGTAATCACAGTCGAAAACATAAAGCACCTCATAATGAATCCTCTGCCCCCTTGGCACCACGGCTTTTTCAAAAACCGAATCGCGTTCGGATAACAGATTCGTATCTTTCGCTAAAGAGGCAAGCCTGCGGCTTGCTTACCCTCTCCCTAGCCCTCTCCCACGGAGAGAGGGAATTGGGCTGTCGAGCCTGAACATTTTCAGGTTTACCCGCCATCTGATTCCCAATTCTACGGCTCTCTGATTTTGAGAAACCTGATCCCCTTTCTCCGTGGGAGAGGGTTAGTGAGAGGGCAACGAACCGCAAGGTTTGTCAGAAATTTAAATTCCTATCACTCATAATAATGAATCCCCTGAAACTCTCTTGCCACCACGGCTTCTTCAAAAGCCGAATCGCGTTCGGACAGCGGCGTAGGCAGGGTAATCACGTTTTGCACGTTCATGCCCTTAGTGGAAAGCAGCATGATTTCATGACTCAGGCGTGCGGCTTCGAAGCGGTCGTGCCTTACCAGCATACACGCCATGCCCTGCCGCTCGATTTTTTCCACCAGCATGGCGACCAAAATATCGCGCAAATCGCGGTCCAAACCGACGAACGGCTCGTCCAGCAAGGCAAGGTCGCAGCCGCACAGCAGCAGGCGCAAAAATGCTACCCGTTTCGCCATGCCGCCGGACAATTCGGTCGGATATTTGTTCAAATCGCCCGCAGTCAGCCCGACTTTCGCCGCCAGCGCGATGATTTCGCCTTCATCGGGTTTGTCCATAAAAATAGCGATATTCTGCATCGCGGTCAAGTTTTCCGGCAGGCGGTTTTCCTGAAACAGAAAACCCGTTTTGCGGAAAGTATTGCGTATCGAGCCCGATTTCGGCGTTTCCAAGCCCGCAATCAAACGCAAAACCGTCGTCTTGCCACAGCCGCTCGGCCCGAACAAAGCTTTCACTTCGCCATGTTGCAAGTTCAAACTGAAATCGCGCACGATGGGGTCGCGGAGAATTTCAAAACGCACGTTTTCAAGACAGAGCATCATCTTCTCCACGGCATAAACAAAATTTCCAAAGGCTTGGTAATCAGGTATTCAAACAGCGACACAAACACGATAACCAACACCACATAAGCCATCACCGTCGAAGTCCCCCTGATAGCGCAAGCGTCCTCGCTTGTGCCATTACAATCTATTGTGGTTTCGGAGTTAGCAAAATCCCGAGGCAAGCTCACGAATAAAGTTTACCGGAAAAGTGATATTTGGCGATAAAGTGATTACCTGTTTAAGTTCTTCAATTTTCTTCTAATGACAAAAAAGTGCGGTTATAAAATCAAAAGGATTCTGAACGTTGGCTTTGCCAACGGCTCCCCAGATAGCCCCTCCTTCTGACGCGTAGTTTTATCTATCTAAAAAATAAGCAAATTGAAGTTATTCATGAAAATAGTAAAAATCTGAATCAAACGAAATTGATTTTCAGGCACGCGTTAGGAAACGCGCGCTATCGTGGGGATGTTCGAGTGCGCCGATGCCGCCTTCTTGATAGGCGCGTATCCATCGTCGCAGGTGGGTTCGGGAGATGCCGTAATGATCTGCGGTACGCTGTTGGCTGCGTATATGCAGGTAGTGGAGTACGGCTTGGTATTTGAAGTGTAATGTATATTTGCTCATAAAAAAACTGCACCTTGTGAGTTGGAGGGGATGTCCAACTTTTGGGGTGCAGTTCAGGGTTTGCTCAGGTTTTCAGACGACCTTCGGATTTGGGCGAACCTTATTCCGTTACCGTTTTACGGATGAGCTTTTCCGCATTGGCGAGTGTGTTTTCCACTTCGGCGAACTCTATTTTGCTGCCCGACACCAGCGCGCGCGTATCGTTGAATACGACTTGGACTGCGCCGTCAGCTTCGGTAACGAGGACGCGCAACGGCAGTTGCAGGGCGAAGGCGGGGTCTTTTTGCATCAGCGGCGTGCCGGCTTTGGGCGTGCCGAAAACGATGACTTTCGCGGGCTGCATGTCCAAACCACTTTGTCGCGCTGCGGTTTGGTGGTCGATGACGGCGAACACGATCATGCCTTTTTCTTTAACGGCGGTTTCCAAACGGCGGACGGTATCGTCGAAGCTGTATTTGCTGACGGCGGTATGGGTTTGATTCATGGCTGAACTTTGTCGGGAATCGGTTTGTCGGGCGGCATCGCCGCTATGTGAAGCGCTGGCGGCTTTAGCAGCGGGCGCGGCATAGGATACGGCGGCAGGAAGGACGAGTGCGGCGGCAGTCAGCGCAGCAGTCAGTAATTTTTTCATGGTTGTTTCTCCAAACAGTTGAATAAAGACATCAATCTAAACGGTTCGGCGGCAAAAAGCAATGCCCGTCAGCAAAAGGGTCGTCTGAAACGGGAGTGGTTTTCAGACGACCCTTTGAGACAAAATCAACGCTGCGCATCAACCGCTTCCAAAGCGCGCAGGGCGTAAGTGTAGGCTGCGCCTGCATTCAGGGCGATAGCGGTTGCCAGCGCGCCGGCGATTTCGCTTTCAGTCGCGCCCGCTTTGGCGGCTGTGGCGGCATGTACGCTGATGCAGCTTTCGCAACGGATAGTGATGGCGACGGCGATGGCAAAGTGTACGCGCCCCCCCCTGATAGCGCAAGCGTCCTCGCTTGTGCCATTACAATCTATTGTGGTTTCTGAGTTAGCAAAATCCCGAGGCAAGCTCACGAATAAAGTTTACCGGAAAAGTGATATTTGGCGATAAAGTGATTACCTGTTTAAGTTCTTCATTTTCTTCTAATGACAAAAAAGTGCGGTCATAAAATCAAAAGGATTCTAAACGTTGGCTTTGCCAACGGCTCCCCAGATAGCCCCCCTTATGACGCGTAGTTTTATCTATCTAAAAAATAAGCAAATTGAAGTTATTCATGAAAATAGTAAAAATCTGAATCAAACGAAATTGATTTTCAGGCACGCGTTAGGAAACGCGCGCTATCGTGGGGGACTGCGCCGCCCGACTGAAATTGCCGAGCTTGACGACTTGGGTGAAGGCGTAGAGGTCGTTGAAGTTGCGGTTTTGCATGGGTTTACTCCATATTAAAATGCCGTCTGAAAGGTTGGTTTCAGACGGCATTCTATACAATTAAAGTTGTTCCTATAACATAGTTCCTGTGCTATCTATATTGAAGTCATAGCTATCAATTTCGTCATCTTCTAAATATAGGTTGCCACTAATTTTAACATTGTTTATTTTAAAGGATTTGTTTGTTGAAAAACATGGGTCATCTTCTCCTGGCTCGTGAAATCCATGTACATCACCAGAAATATCAACGGATACTTCCAAATCTAAGATTGCTGAAACTTGGATTGTATTTTCAGATTCATCCTCCTCTAGCTCTATTGATTTTATCGTGTAGTCATCTAAATATTCACCCTCTGACGAGCCATTTTGAGGACCGTAGTCAGTATCAACCTCTATACAGGTTGGCAAAATTGACGACAAATTTTCACTTACAAAATTACCAATTAAATCTTTAACTTCATTTGAAATGTTTTCAAGGTTCATATTAATTCCTTAATGTTAATTAAATGGATTTATTGTGGGTGAGTTACCCACTTTAAATAAATGGAGACGACGCTATTACATTTCAATAGCGTAATAAAAGTACCATTTCCCCTGATAGCGCAAGCGTCTTCACTTGTGCCATTACAATCTATTGTGGTTTCGGAGTTAGCAAAATCCCGAGGCAAGCTCACGAATAAAGTTTACCGAAAAAGTGATATTTGGCGATAAAGTGATTACCTGTTTAAGTTCTTCATTTTCTTCTAATGACAAAAAAGTGCGGTCATAAAATCAAAAGGATTCTGAACGTTGGCTTTACCAACGGCTCCCCAGATAGCCCCCCCTTCTGACGCGTAGTTTTATCTATCTAAAAAATAAGCAAATTGAAGTTATTCATGAAAATAGTAAAAATCTGAATCAAACGAAATTGATTTTCAGGCACGCGTTAGGAAACGCGCGCTATCGTGGGGTCTAGGTTTTGGGGTGCAGATCAAAGTGCGGTCAATCTTAAGTGAATTTTATATTAATTTTGATATTCCATAGTTCACTAAAAATCCACCAACCACTAGCCATAAATAAATCAGTATCCCTAAAATCAGAGGTTTTAATCCAGCTTTCTTGATTGCGCTTGCTTGCGTAGTTAAGCCAAGCGCAGACATCGCTGAAATTAATAAGAAAGAATCGATTTCAACTAATAATTTCACGAGTTCTTTTGGTAATAAATCAAAAGAATTAAAAATGGCAACGCCAATAAAAAGTACAGCAAACCAAGGAATTGTAATTTTGTGTGACGTATTTTCTGATACCCCATTATTACGTGTTAATAACCAAGAAAGCATTAATAAAAATGGTGCGAGCATCATTACTCGGATCATTTTGGTAATGACGGCTGTATTCGCCACGATAGGATCAATATTTCCCCCAATCGCATAAACTTGAGCCACTTCATGAACGCTAGAACCAACATAAATACCGAATTGATGAGCGTTAATTAAATCTTGTGACCAAGTGTAGAAAAATGGATAAGTAAAAATAGAAAGCGTCCCGAAAATGACCACTACGGCAATCGCCACTGAAACTTTATGAGATTCTGCTTTGGTAACAGGCTCTGCCGCCATAACCGCTGCCGCACCACAAATGCTACATCCAGCCCCAGTGAGATAAACCAATTGTTTATCCATTTTTAGATAACGAATGCCCAAAAGTGCGGTAAAAAAGAACGTTGAAATTAGCATGATTGCATCAGTGACGACAGCATTTAAGCCAACATCGGCGATATCGCCAAAGGTGAGGCGAAAACCATACAGCACAATGCCTGTGCGAAGAAGGGGGCCTTTCGCAAATAACACACCTTTTTCTACTTGTGTAGAAAATTGTGGGTAAATGGTATTGCCGATTGCCATTCCCAGCAAGATGGCAGTAATTAAGGCGCTGATATGATAGTGATGAGAAAAGTCGGTACTCCCTAAGTAGCTAGCAAGTATAGCGATAATCGCGATAAATATAAGTCCGAAATAAAAGGGACGTGTGTTCATTTTTTCTCTCCTTAGTGAGTGTTTTTGTCTTTTACCCAAGCAGTTTCATCTAAAATTTTGCCAAAATAGCTTTCGACTAAGCGACGAATAATATCAGTTTGTGGATTAAATAAAAAAACCTTTTTCAGTTAAAAATGTTGGAATACTTGGCGCAGCCTGTAATTCTACACTTTAGCTTATGCAGAGCAGAAAATATAAAAATCTCAGATTTAGACGTAACATAACAAATGCATTGTGATAAATTATGTGCCAAATTGTAAGGCATATTAGTAAAATATGGCTAGGATATTGAATGTTTAATAGGGTTCAAAAGGAAATCAATCAAATTATTAATCGTGGTTTTGACCGCACTTTGATCTGCCCCCCAAAAGTTGGACAGGTTAGTTAACTTAAATATTGAGCTCGGTATTGCACCGGGCTCAACCCTTTGAAAGCAAGTTTAATTCGTTTTTGGTTGTAATACACTAAATATTCTTCAATTTCAGCCTGTAATTCAGCAATTGAATGATAAGTCCGAGAGTAAAAGCACTCTGATTTTAGTATCGCAAAAAAACTTTCAATCACCGCATTATCGTAGCAATTTCCTCGGCGACTCATACTTTGCACTGATGAATCCCCTAATGATTTTGGTAAAAATCATTAAGTTAAGGTGGATACACATCTTGTCATATGATCAAATGGTTTCGCGAAAAATCAATAATCAGACAACAAGATGTGCGAACTCGATATTTTACACGACTCTCTTTACCAATTCTGCCCCGAATTACACTTAAAACGACTCAACAGCTTAACGTTGGCTTGCCACGCATTACTTGACTGTAAAACTCTCACTCTTACCGAACTTGGCCGTAACCTGCCAACCAAAGCGAGAACAAAACATAACATCAAACGAATCGACCGATTGTTAGGTAATCGTCACCTCCACAA